>CAZSTV010000178.1:0-9865 GCA_964609665.1 uncultured Acidimicrobiaceae bacterium | reverse complement strand
CTTCGCGCGACCACACCTGCGCGCTTCGCGCGACCACACCTGCGCGCTTCGCGCGGGCAACACGATTGCGGCGAATGTCTAACGGATGCGATCGCGATGACGACTCAGACAAGGTGTGCACACCACAACATCGAGCGAACGCGTCAACACCGACGCGTCGAAATCTCGGAGTATCGACGGAATTCCGTTCGGTTAGTGATTGACTATGCATGTCATGGCAAGAACGATTCGACACCTAGTGGTCGATGGGTCAAACATCGCGACAGAGAGTCGAACGCTTCCAAGCCTTGCGCAACTGGACGAAGCTGTTCGCGCAGTGCAAGCCGAAGATCCTGACCGGCAGGTCACAGTGATCGTCGACGCAACGTTTGCCCATCGAATTGATTCCTCTGAACGTAAGACGTTCGAGGAAGCGAACGACGCTGGCGAGATCATCATGCCCCCGGCCGGCGCGGTCGGACGAGGCGATGCGTTCATCCTCCAAGTTGCGGAGAAGGCTGACGCTGCAGTTCTGTCCAACGATTCCTTCCAAGAGTTTCATGGCGAACACCCGTGGCTGTTCGAAGAGGGTCGACTGATCGGCGGCAAGCCGGTCGGCGACGTCGGCTGGGTCTTCGTTGATCGAGTGCCGGTGCGCGGCCCTGCAAGCCGCCGAGCAACTCGCGGCTCCCGTGATACCAAGAAGTCGTCGCGCTCATCCGGCTCGGGTCGCTCCAAGAAGACAGCATCTCGGTCCGCTCAGGGGCCACCGCCGAAACCATCGGCATCGAATCCTCCCCCGGGCCCCAAGGAACGGCGGTCGAAGCCGGCCGACCAGTCAAGCGACCGCCGCAAGGGTCAACGGCGGACGACCGAAGACGCCGGCAAGAAGGCGTCGACGTCCAAGAAGACCGCTGCAAAATCGAAGAACGACAGCAGGAAGTCACAGGGCAAGAACAAGTACGAGGCGCTCAACAGCCCTCATGAGTTCATGCTCTTCGTGACACAACACTCCATTGGTGACGAGGTGTCAGGCGTAGTCGAACGCTTCTCATCACATGGGTGCTACCTGCGAGCGTCCTCTGCACAGTGCTACCTACCATCGAGCGAAATGGGTGACCCACCACCGACTCGCGCTCGAGACGTCGTAGCTCTTGGGCAGACGATAATCGTGAAGGTGGAGTCGTTGGACTCCGACCGTCGCGGCATCAACGTTGTGTTGGTGCGTACCGTCGCTGATGACGGAACGAAGCAAGGAAAGCCAAACGCGGGAAATTCCCGTGGCAATAAAGTAAGCAAAACCTCTCAACAGCAAGCATCCGTCGCCGACGAATCAGCCCGAGAGGCGAATCTCACAAGGAGCACAACCATCGTGGCTACAAAGAAGTCCGCCAAGAAGGCACGTAAGAAGCCAGCGGCTAAGAAAGCGACGGCGAAGAAGGCGGCAAAGGCCACCTCTTCGGCGCGGGCCACCAAGGCCGCCAAGCGTCGTACCGCTGCCAAGAAGCGTCCAGCAGCCAAGAAGACTGCGAAGAAGGCAGCGAAGAAGACCACCAAGAAGGCAGCAGCCAAGAAGCGTCCAGCAGCCAAGAAGGCCGCAAAGAAGACGACCAAGAAGGCAGCAGCCAAGAAGACTGCGAAGAAGGTCGCAAAGAAGCGTCCAGCAGCGAAGAAGGCCGCCAAAAAGACAGCGAAGAAGGCAGCCAAGAAAAAGCGCTAGCGACGGTTCGGGCGTTACCGCTCGATTCCGACATCGCAAGACGATTTCACTGGAGAGGGTTCGGCTGATGCCGGATCCTCTTCAGTCGTTTTGGGCCAGCATCGAAGTTGATAGTCGAGCGGGGCCGGTAGTCTCTCCCCCATGTCGGCACAGTTCATTTACACCATGCACAAGGTCGGACGATTTCATCCGCCGGACCGTCAGGTGCTTGAGAACATCTCTCTGTCGTTCTACCCCGGAGCGAAGATCGGCGTACTCGGCGGCAACGGCGCCGGTAAGTCCTCGCTGCTGAAGATCATGGCCGGCATCGATGACGGCTTCACCGGCGATGCTCGCCTCACCCCGGGGTTCACCGTTGGTTACCTGGAACAGGAACCTGCGCTCGACGTGTCCAAAGACGTGCAGGGCAACGTCATGGACGGCGCGGGCGAAGTGGTGAGCCTGCTCGCCGACTACGACAAGGTGCTCGGCCAGTGGGCCGATCCCGACGCCGACTACGAAAAGCTCGGAGCGACGCAGGCCAAACTGGAAGCCGAGATCGAGGCTGCCGGCGCATGGGATCTGCAACGCACTATCGACATTGCAATGGAAGCGCTCAGACTGCCGCCGAAGGATTCCGGCGTTGAGCACCTGTCCGGTGGTGAACGACGTCGCGTGGCGCTCTGTCGGTTGCTGCTCTCCAAGCCCGACCTGCTGTTGCTCGATGAGCCAACCAACCACCTCGACGCCGAGTCGGTGGCGTGGCTCGAACGCACGCTCTCGGACTACCAGGGCACCGTCGTTGCCATCACTCACGATCGCTACTTCCTCGACAACGTCGCTCGCTGGATTCTGGAACTCGACCGTGGTCGAGGCATCCCCTTCGAGGGCAACTACACCAGTTGGCTCGAACAGAAGTCGGAGCGGATGAGCCAGGAGAAGAAGGAGCAGGACGCAAAACAGCGCACCCTGAGCCGAGAACTCGAATGGGTTCGTATGGCACCGAAGGCCCGTCAGGCAAAGGGTCGAGCCCGCCTCTCCGCCTACGAATCGCTCCGTGAGGAAGCCGAGTCGTACAACCCGGCCGACGAGAAGGTACAAATCCACATCCCGCCGGGTCAGCGGCTCGGCGATCAGGTCATCGAGGTCAAGAACCTCTCGAAGGGCTTCGGAGACAAGCTCCTTATTGAAGACCTGTCGTTCTCGCTGCCACCGGCGGGCATCGTCGGCGTGATCGGCGGTAACGGCGCTGGTAAGACCACGCTGTTCAACATGTTGATCGCGGCGGCCACCGGCGATGGCGAGCAGCCGGACACCGGAGACATCACCGTCGGCTCCACCGTTGACCTGGCCTTTGTGGACCAGTCCCGTGAGGTTCTCAACGACGCCTCGAGCGTCTACGACGCGATCACCGAAGGGCATGACACCTTGGAGATCGGCGGTCGAGAGGTCAACGGCCGGGCCTATGTCGCCTCGTTCAACTTCAGAGGTTCAGATCAGCAAAAGGACGTGTCGGTGCTCTCCGGTGGTGAACGCAACCGCGTCCACCTGGCCCGGGTCCTCAAGCGCGGCGGCAACGTGCTGCTCCTCGACGAACCGACCAACGACCTGGACGTCGACACCCTCCGTGCGTTGGAGGATGGCCTTGAGCGGTTCGCCGGTTGCGCGGTGGTCATCAGCCACGACCGTTGGTTCCTCGACCGCATCGCCACTCACATCCTCTCGTTCGAGGGCAACTCTCAGGTGCGCTGGTTCGAAGGCAACTTCTCCGAGTACGAAGCGTTCCGTCTCGCCGAGATGGGCGATGAGGCCGTGCCATCGCGCGTGACGTACAAGCCCCTCACCCGCTGAGCGCTCAACTCCTGTCGCCGTCATGCCGATGGGGCATGATGGCGTCCAAATCAACTGCCACAACAGAAGCACCTGCCGACGGCGCAGCGTCCAAAGGCCCGACCACGCCAACGACGTGGGAAAGCCGGGCGGTCATCAAGCTGATCGAGGCCGGTAGCGCCGCAGAATGCCCCCACTGTCTTGATCGGGTGAAGTTCCGGGCGAGGCATCGCGACCAGCAGGTCATCTGCAACGTCTACGAGGACGGCATCTGGAAGCGGGTGGAGCAGTATCACCTCGAATGCTACGGAGACGCAGGCTCACCTCACGGTGAAGCCGTGAAGGGCTAAGCCGTCACAGCTAAGCCGTCACTGCTCAGCCGGGTAGTTCGATAGAGATCACATCGCCCGGCACGCCAGTACAGTGTGTGCCGTGAATGCCACCGCAGAAGATCATGCACTAGCCATCAAACTGGCCGAAGACACCGGCAAGCTCCTCATGGAGCTCCGCCAGAAGATGGTGGCCGAGGACGCCGATCCCAAGGTGCTCAAAGACGCCGGGGACATGGCGGCGCACGAGTTCATCATGGAGACGCTCACCGCTGAACGCCCCGGCGACGCGGTGCTCTCCGAAGAGGGTGCGGACAAGCTGGAACGGCTGACCGCAGACCGGACCTGGATCGTCGATCCACTTGACGGCACCCGTGAGTTCTCCGAGCCACCTCGGGTCGACTGGGCGGTACACATCGCTCTGGTGATCGGTGGAGCCCCCGTAGCGGGCGCTGTCGCCCTCCCGGCCGAAGACCTGACCCTCGGCACCGAGCCCGCCCCAACGCTGCCAGAGGCCGCAGGGCCGACCCCACGGGTCATCGTCAGCAGGACCCGGCGTCCGCCGGCCGCGGTAAGCCTGGCCCAGGAACTGAACGCCGAGTACATCGAGATGGGCTCCGCCGGAGCGAAGGCCATGGCCGTCGTTCGCGGTGCAGCAGACATCTACGCCCACTCCGGCGGCCAGTACGAATGGGATTCCTGCGCACCGGTCGCGGTGGCCAAGGCCGCTGGCCTCCACTGCTCCCGACTCGACGGGACCCCAATGGTCTACAACAACGAAGACGTGTACCTGCCGGACCTCCTGATCTGCCGTCAGGAATGGGCCGAGCGGTGCCTGGAGATTCTCAACGCCTAGCCATGGATGCAGCGACCGAACTTGGCGACATGACCCTGCGAGCCACCGAATACGGTGTCGTCGGCCGGACGGCTCTCATCACGCTGAGTCGGCCGAAACGGCGCAACGCCTGGACTGGCCGGATGCACGCCGAGTACAAGCGGTGCATCGCAACCGCTGAACGAGACCCCGAGGTTCGAGTAATCGTCGTTACGGGGTCCGGTGACGCGTTCTGCGTTGGCGGAGACAGCGATGCGCTTGACGGTCACGCAAAGCGGGGCAGCTACGACGACGGGCTCCAGGCCGCGGCGGAACAGCCAGCCAGCGCCGAGTCCGGCAGTACAAGCAATGCCGAGTCCGGCAGTACAAGCAGCGCCGTATCCGGCGACACCGAGAAGAATGACGATGTCGGCTTTGGGCTTCATCCAGAGTTTGACCACCAGTTCGCTTACCACTTCGGATTGACCAAGCCGGTCATCGCCGCAATCAACGGACCGGCCGCCGGGGTTGGTCTGGCCCTCGCCTGCTACGCCGATCTTCGCTTCGCCGTGCCGGGCGCCAAGCTGACCACCGCCCACGGGAAACTCAACCTGCCTCCAGAGTTCGGCCTGTCATGGATTCTGCCCCGACACATGGGACTGACCAGGGCCATGGACGTCCTGATGACGTCACGAGTGTTTCTCACCGACGAAGCGCATCAGTTCGGCCTGATCAACCAGCTGTACCCCGCAGATGAGTTGCTCCCGGCGACGCTGGACTACGCCGAGGCGCTTGCGGCCAACGTCTCCGCCGGTTCGCTCCAGGCCACCCGGCAGCAGGTCTACCTCGATCAGCACCGGGGTGTTGGCACGTCGGTTGAAGAATCGCTCCAACTACTCACCGACATGATGGGCGATGCCGATTATCGAAAGGGCGTGGCCGCGTTGCGAGAGAAAAGGCCGCCCAACTTTTAGCCACCGCTCCGCCCCGAATTTTGTAGCGCCCGACCCTTCGCGGTCGGAGCCGAACGGGCACACTGGGAAGTACATGTCCACCGAACTCGACGTTTCACCACCGGACGATCTCCACCTCGGGTCGTTCTCCGACAACGCCCCGTGGAGTCTCGCCACCGCCGAACTCTCCTGGTCCCGGGTGGTCAAGATCCTCCGCCGCCAGCAGGCCCGTCAGCTGCCAGGGCTTACCCGGCCTCCAAAGATTCCTCCCCTGGCCCGAGCGGTCACCGTCACGCTGATCCTCGGCCGAGCGATCGGCCTCTGGTACGTACTTGAACGGCGCGGCAGCAAGTCTCGTGCCGGTCTGGCCCGTCGTATCCGGCTGGCCGCCGAGAAGCTCGGACCGACCTACATCAAGCTGGCGCAGATCATCAGTGCAGGCGAAGGCGTGTTCCCCACCGAACTGGTCGAGGAATGCAAGAAGTGCCGAGACCAGGTGCCGGCGGTTGACTTCGATCAGGTCCGAGACGTTGTTGAGCGTGAGCTCGGCCGTCCCCTCGACGACATCTTCCAGTCCTTTGACCGTGCACCATTGGCAGCGGCGTCCATCGCCCAGGTCCACGGAGCGGTGCTCCGCACCGGAGAGTCCGTTGTGGTCAAGGTGCAGCGGCCGGGAATCGACACCCTGGTCCGCAAGGACCTACGGGTGCTGGCCTGGATCGCCCCGTTCCTCGTCGGGCGTATTCCTGTTGCGGCATTGGCCAACCCGCCTGCCCTCGTCGAGCTGTTCGCCGAGACCATCGTCGAGGAGTTGGACTTCCGGCTCGAAGCGTCAAACATGTTGGACGTCGCCGAGATCTTTGTGAAGCTGGACCAGCGGGGCTTCGTTGTTCCCCGTCCCCACCCCGAGCACGTGACGAAGCGCATTCTGGTGATGGAGCGGCTGAGCGGCTTCAACTTCAATGACGTGGTCGGGATGAAAGAGGCCGGCGTCGACACCCAGGCCGTCATTCGGACCGGCATGATCGGCTTCCTTGAAGGAGCGTTCCTCCACGGGGTCTTTCATGGGGACCTGCACGGCGGAAACCTCTTCGTGATGCCTGACGGCCGAACCGCCCTCATGGATTTCGGCATCACAGGCCGCCTCACCGAGGAGGAGCGCACCGCGTTCCTCCGGATGATGATGACGGCGACCACCAATGACGTGAAGGGCCAGGTTGCCGCGCTGCGAGATCTTGGCGCGCTGCCACCGGACACCGACGTTGATGCGGTCATCGAGGACCTCAAGCTCGATGGCCCGCCGCTCGACCCGACCACCCTGGCTCCCGAAGAGCTTGTCGCTGAGCTGCAGCGAGTCATCAAGGCGCTGCTCGGCTACGGGGCTCGCATGCCGAAGCCCCTGATGCTGTACATCAAGAACCTGATCTTCATCGACGGTGCCATCGCAACCCTGGCTCCAGAGTTGGACATGTTCGCCGCGGTCACCGAAGTGGCAACCCATTTCGCCACCACCCACGGTTCCACCATTGCCGCCCAGCTGGGCATGGCTCAACAGAGTTGGGACCTTGACCTGGACGGTGTGAAGGCCGGCTTCGGCGTTGACCCCTCGGCCCAGGATCAGCTCACCTACGCCGAGCTGCGGGAGCGCCGGGCGCTCATCCAAAAGCGGCTCAGCGGCCGAGACATCGACTGAACGTCGACATCTCGGCCCTGGCCACCAGCGCAATTGGGCCCGTACCTGGGCACGTTGTTGGCGGCGGTCAAGCCGCCGCCTCCGGTCAGCGGGTGTTCACCTGCAAGATGAACAGGCCGCGGTCCATGCTGCTCACGGCCACCTTGCCCGTGCGCTTGAAGTAGGGGTAGTTGCCCCACGTGCCACCCTCGAAGGAAGCGTCATCGTTCTCCGGGTACATGTCGAAGAACGCGACCTCCTCCATCTCTCCGTTACCAAGATCGGTGGTATCGAAGACCTGCAGACCAGCGGTGTAGTTGGACTGGTAGACCCGGGAGCCACGAGTGAAGTTGTTGTGATTGATAGCGGGGGTGCCGTGACCAACCGACGCCGTCACAACGGGAGCATCCAGATCGGCGATGTCCCAGACACGGGTCGTGGTTTCCTCAACCAGCCCGAAGAGCTCGTCAAGCTCGTCGTTGTGGAGGAAGTACTTCTGGTCCGGGCGGAGCCAACCCTGGTGGCTGTAGCCGGCATCGTCGTAGGTGGTGTTTGAGATCACCACTGGGTTCGACTTGACCGAGACGTCGACAATGGCCACCGAGTTGCTGAGCTCACCGGTGTTCGGATCGAACTCGGCAACGGAGTTGAAGCAGATTTCCCGGCCCTTGTACTCACGGTCAGGACCGCTGTATATCACGCACTGAGCGTCGTGGACGTAGCCGTTGTTGTCGACACATCCGGCGAATTTGGGACGCCGTGGCGAGGAGAGATCGACCATGTGAAGTCCGCCATCGCAGGTAAGCGTTCCGACTGCATAGAGGAAACCGGTCTGCTCGTTGATGATGACATTGTGCGCGGAGCCAAACTTGTCATACACCCGGTCTGCGGTAAACACCTTTGGTGTGCCGGTTGCCTTACGGACCTTCCGCAGGTCGAACACCTGGAGGCCGTGATCGGTGTCTTCGGACACGATGTAAGCGACGTTGCGATACACCCGGATGTCTCGCCAGAAGAACTGGTCACTGGTGTTGGACGGCAACATGCCGACCACTCGGGGTCGCAGCGATCCGGTCACATCGACAAAGACCGTGCCCTCGATACCGCCCACCAGGGCATATTCACGACCGGTGGCTGAATCGGTCCAGCCCCAGATGTCGTTCACGAACGACAAGCCGAGTTCGGCCGGCGACAAATGCGACATCAGATCCATGTTGTTGCATTCGAATATTCCGGCGGCAAGGCCGTCGACACAGGCAGCTCGTCGAGGTATGCCATCGGAGTCGTGCAGTCCGTGTTCTAGCAATTCCTCGAAGGCCTCTCCTTTCTGGTTGTAGATGCCGGACCCGTCATCGTGCGCAGAAGCTGGCGACGATAACAGGGTTAAGAACGCGGCAAAGACGGCGAGTACGGCTATACATCGGCGGGTCATATTTTCTCCAAGTCCCCTCATCAGCAATATGCTGTGATGAGAATAAATGCTAATTCATGTTTGTTGTCGTGGCGAGTGCCACCACCAATCAGCAACGCACGTGGACACTCGACGATCCACCGGGGGCAATCGGGGCCGCTATCTGCGGAGACCGCAGAGACCTGCTACAAACCTGAGGTGCGTCTGATAATTGCCGACTGCACCGTCGACTACGACGGTCGTCTCACCGCCCATCTCCCCCGTGCCACCCGCCTGATCATGGTGAAGGCTGACGGTTGCGTCGCCATCCACTCCGACGGCGGCGCCTACAAGCCAATGAACTGGATGACAGCGCCGAACCTGCTCATCGAGGGCGACGGCGAGATGGTCGTCACCAACCCGAAGGGCGAAGCGCTGACCGTCACCCTGCACGAGGTCTACAGCGATGTCAGCCAGGAGTTCGGCGAGGACCCCGGCCTGCAGAAAGATGGCGTAGAGGCGCACCTGCAGGAGTTGCTCGCCGTTGACCCCGAACGCCTTGAGTCCGGCATGAAGCTGGTGCGGCGAGAGTTCCCGACCGAGATCGGCCCGGTCGACCTGCTGTGTCGCGACGCCGATGACCAGGTCGTGGCGGTGGAGATCAAACGACGGGGCGAAATCGACGGGGTGGAGCAACTCACCCGCTACCTCGACTTCTTGAACCGCCAGCCCGATCTTTCCCCGGTCCGTGGCATGTTCGTCGCCCAGGAGATCAAGCTCCAGGCAAAGACGTTGGCGTCCGACCGCCAGATCGACTGGGTCGAGGTGGACTACGACGAGCTGCGAGGCATCGAGCGCCCCCAGCAGAAGCTCTTCTGAAAAAGCACGAGGCCCGGCGCTACCACCGTGGCGGTCCGCCGGGCCTATGCAAGGAGGAAACGCTGATCAGCTGTAGGTGACGCCACCGTTGTCGAGGACAACGCGTCCATCGCCACCGGTCGTCTGGAAGATGGCGGATCCGTCGCCGTTCTCCCACACCTTGATCGTCAGCGCTTCACCGGGCATCACCGGTGAAGAGAACCGGCCCTCCATGCTGGAGAAGCGCTCGGGGTCAGAGTCGCACAGCGTGTGCAGCAGTGCCCGGCCGGTGAACCCGTAGGTGCAGAGCCCGGGCAGGATCGGCTTCGGAAACCCCCCGC
>CAZSTV010000177.1:0-12283 GCA_964609665.1 uncultured Acidimicrobiaceae bacterium | reverse complement strand
ACGAGCACGTATCGACCCTCGCCGTGGATCGGGGCGGCGAGCATCACCGTTCGTGACTTGCCCGACTTGCGTCCGGTCGTGGTCAGTTTCACGACGGCCAGGTTGGCGGCGGTCTTGCCGAGGCGACCGCCAGATACCGCAAGCAAGGTCTTGTGACCGGCGTTGACCGTCTTCAACAACAGGTCTGTCCTTCTATCGGCGAACGTCATGTGGTGCTCCAGGATTTGAGGGTGTGCGTTGCGTTCAGGTGGTTGCTAGGTGGCTTCGGCGAGGGTTCGGATCCGGCCAGCGAACAGTCCGAACATCTTCGACGCCATCAGGTTCTTGTTGAGGTACAGCCGGTCGTCTTCGATCCGCCACCGTTTTGCCGATCCCTTGACGTCAGCGCCCATGACTTGGGCAACAGCGCAGTGCCCGCCAAATGCTGGGGCGTATTTGCTGGGGTCGGTATCAAACAGCTCGCGGTTTTCCGCTGTCGAGAAGAGCCACGTCGCTCCGTTCCATTCACGGCTGATGTTCGGGTTCCCTCTCGTGGGGGTGCCGACGGTGAAGTAGGCGACAGGGTCGTGGCCTTGAAGCGCGTGTCCGGCGCTGTCGGTGTAGATGTTCGTGCTCATACGTTGAAACTGCCTCTCTGATGGGCCGGCCGACATCATTGACCGGCGGCCAGGATCTGTTCGTGGACTCGCATCACCGAGTCGGCGATCTTCTCCGGGGCGTCGCCTTCCTCTTGCAGGAAGTGGCCAGCGCTTGTTTCCGTGACGCGACCGTTGGGGAAGAGCTCGACCATGTCGGTCAGTCGCTCGCCCAGCCGCGGGTCGTTCATGCCCCATACGATTTCGGCCGGGACGTCGAGGCCCCGAATGTAGGTCTCGGTCGTTCGGGCCTGTTCGGCAGTTGGATGATCCACGCCGTCGGCAGACATCCGCAAGATGGCGAGCGGTCCTTTGGCGTTGCCGCTCTCGTTTACCGGCCTGGCATACAGGTCGATCACGCCAGGAGGCATTGACTCAGGGTCGTTCTGGGAGTCAGGAAGTTGGTCGAAGATCGAAACGACCCCCTCGAGTACAAGCTCCGCGACGACTGGCGTCTTGACGAATCGCAAGATGAACGGCAACGAGTCGTCATCCGTCGGAGCAGTCAGCACCGTGTTGAGAATGACGGCACCTTGAAGCAGATCGGGCGACCGTTCGAGCGTGCCCATGCCAACGGGTCCGCCCCAATCGTGGCCGACGTAGATCAGCTCTTCGAGCCCGAGCTGGTCGAGTGCCTCTTTCATCCAGCGGATGTGGTTTTCGAGGGTGTGTTGGCTCGCCGGGACCTTGCTGGAGAAGCCGAGCCCAACCATCGTCGGCATGATGATCCTGAACTGATCGCGAGGTAGCAGCTCGGCAACCTCGCGATAGAGGAACCCCGAGGTTGGGGCCCCGTGCTGCAGGTAGACGGGATAGCCAGACCCAACCTCGAGGACGTGAATCTTGATGCCAGGTTCGACCTCAACCAGATAGCTCTCGTATTCGTCGTCGACGAAGCGTGCGGCATAGTCGGGCAAAGGGAAGTGCTCGAAGGTCCCGGACTCCAGCGCAACCGTTCCTTCACCGACCGGCGTAACGAGCTTGCCATCGCGGGTCAGCCTGAACGCAGCAATTGCCGTTGCCAGTACCACGACGGACAGAACGCCCAACACGATCTTTTTGAGGGTCGCCCGTCGCCTCGAAGGTGTTTCTTTCTCCATGCCCTGAACGTAGGGATTGCCCTCGTGTCAAGGTCAAGCAGTCTCTGCCGTGTCCAACCAACCGCAGGCAGGCCATCGCAGGCAGGTAACCGCAGGCAGGCGGGCCGGGTTGACCTTGACACGGTGAGAACCCGTACCGTTGTCCCATGTTCATGATCGGCGACTTCGCTCATCTCGCCCAGTTGTCGACACGGGTCCTGCGCCACTACGACAAGATCGGGCTGCTCTCGCCAGCCCATGTCGACACACGGACGGGGTATCGCTTCTACAGCGCTGCCCAGCTCGACGATGTCAATCAGATCGTCGCCCTACGTGACCTCGGCTTTGGACTGGCGGAGATTGGTGAGCTGACCCGAGACCGTATGTCGGCGAGCGAACTTCGCGACATGCTCACGCTGAGGCAGGCAGAAGCAGCCGCCGAGCTCGAGGCAGCGGAACGGCGCCTTCGCGGGATCGATTCTCGGATCACCCAACTCGAAGAGAATCAGTCGTCGGTTCACCTGGTGCGGAAGACGATTCCGGCGATGTCGGTGTGGACCATGCCGTATCAAACGGCAAACATCGAAGAGGCCCTCGACGCCTTGTCGTGCATGGTGCGAGACATTAGCGTCCACATCGACGACCTCGTACCCCCGTACGGACAGGCCCGATGGACAACCGAATTCAACGAGGAGAACTTCGCCATGGAGTTCGCCATCCCGGTCGACCCGCGGCTCGAAGTGCCCGCCGCCGAACTCGGCTTCAAGGAGACTTTGCTGCCCGCAATCACCGCGATCTCGGCGGTGAGAGACAGCAGCCGTAAAGACATCCACACGACCAACGCTGCGATCGGCCGGTGGATCGAGAACGAGTCAGCTCACATCTCCGGTCCGACGCGTGAAGTGCTTCTCGCCGATCCAGCGGTTGGCGACGCCGAACAGGTTGTCGAAGTGCAAGTCCCGTTCCTCGCCTCGTAGTTCGTGAACGACCAATCCCGGGAGAGGGCGGAGGCAGTCGCCGCGGAACGCTACGGCGATCTCGGTGAACGACGGGCTTCGACGGGACTCTGGGTTCCACTTTCCCGAAGGTTGCTAACCTACCGCGATGACCCACGCCGCTCACTCAGACGCCGGTGCTCTGGCGATCGAGGAACTGGTCCTTGTCTCGCGTGCACCGCAAGAGAGCGCTTCGTTCCTCGCCGAGTGCCTACCAGCCCTGGTCCGTGGGTCGACGAGCGAGCAATTCGCGTCCGTCCGTTTCGCCCCGACAGCATTGTCCGCCGATTCCGCGGCCGCCCCTTCGGGTAGCTTCTGGAAGTTCACGGTGTTCTCAGATGAGATCGGTCTCTTGCGCGACAAGATCGTCAACGCCGGCGTAGCGGTCAGCGAACCTGTCCAGTTCGGAACCATTGGCTACCTGTGTCATCTGCACGAGCCGGGCGGCAACGAGATCGAGCTGCTGCAACGGACGTTCAAAGACAATCCGAGGTCACCAACCGAGAGACAAGACGCCCTTGGCCTTATCACCCTCCGCGTGCAGAACGCCGCCGAGTCTGCCCGCTTTTACACCGAGACGCTGGGCATGCGCGCACTCAGCGAAATGTCGGTGGATGACGGACGAGTCGACCCGTTTGATCTCTCGTTCTTCGCCTTCGCTGCGCAGGCTCCGCCCCCCAGTGAGCTCTCCCATGTCGACAATCGAGAGTGGCTCTACCAGCGGCCCTACACGATTGTCGAACTGCAGCACTACCGGAACCGGCAGGACCGCTTGCACTCGCTCGGCGACACAGACATCGGGCTGGCTGCGATCGCGTTGCAGCATTTGCCGCGGCCACTGCGTTCGCCTGACCAACACCGGTTCGTCGTTGCCCAGTAGATGCGGCTCGCTCGGCATGCATCCTTGAGCACCACATCCTTGAGCACCACACGATTGTCCGGAAACGCTGGATCGACGTTGGATTGGGCCAAAACGACCAATCCCCAGGTCAGGGCACGAGTGCTCCGACCTGGGGATTGTGTGTTGTACGCCCCCTGGGACTTGAACCCAGAACCTGCGGATTAAGAGTCCGATGCTCTGCCAATTGAGCTAGAGGCGCATGTTGACGACAGATGTCGTCCGCCGAGGGACTCTAGCGGCTGGCAGCACCAACCGATAAGTCTCAAAGCGTTTGGGGTGACCGAGGGGATTCGAACCCCCGACATCCAGGATCACAACCTGGCGCTCTAACCAACTGAGCTACGGCCACCAAGACCACACAATGCTATCTCATCGCCAGCCGGACACCGATGGAATTCCGATGTTTCGTCCGGGGGATTTTGTACCGGCCGTTTCGGGCGCCAATCCGTCGCAATCGGGCTGGGAGCTGCGATCCTGCAAGTATCGAAAACGACGCTGCCGCCCACGAATCGGAGCTTGAACAGCACGATCCGGAGCTCGATGAAGAACGAGGAGCTCTGGAGCGGATTCGGCGCGTGCAGGCCGCCCACATAGAGCGGGCCGTCGCCATGGCCGCCCGACTGGCCGAAGAGGCGGCCGAGATGACCGAAGAGGGCATCCGCGACATCTTCGATGAGGACGCCGAGTCCGATGCCGCGGTGCAGGCCGCGCTGGTCCGCCAAACCTCTGATCGGGCCATGCATGCGGTCCGCCGGGTCAACGAACTGCAGTCCGCAGGCCGGGCCCTGGCGTTTGGGCACACCACCGATGCAGCGGGGGAGCGGTCCTACATTGGGCGCCTCACGGTCATGGACGATGATGACCCGCTGCTGATCGACTGGCGGGCACCGGCTGCGGTGCCGTTCTACCAGGCCACGCCCCTCAAGCGGATGGGGGTCCAGCGGCGCCGAAACCTGCTGTATGGCGATGGCGTCACAGACCCGGCCGATGAGTTGGTCAGTTTCTCCGATGAGCTGTTCGACGTTGACGCCGCCGCAACCGAAATCGGTCTCCGGGGCGAGGCCGCACTGCTGGCATCGGTCACCGCGCCAACCCAGGACCAGATGCGGTCCGTCGTCGCCACGATCCAGGGTGAGCAGGACGCCATCATCCGCGCCGCGGGGGACGAGCCCCTGGTGGTCCAGGGCGGCCCCGGCACCGGCAAGACGGTGGTGGCGCTGCATCGGGCCGCATACCTGCTCTACGCCCAGCGGGAGGCGTTGTCCGATACCGGTGTGCTCATCATTGGACCGTCACCGGAGTTCCTGAACTACATCGCAGGAGTGCTGCCGTCGCTCGGCGAGACCGGCGTGCTTTCGGTCACTGCTCCCGAGCTGTATCCGGGGGTGCGCCGAGGGGCGCCCGAGGATCCGTCGGTGTCGGAAGTGAAGGGTCGTCTCGATATGGCGACGGTGTTGGCTAATGCCGTCGTCGATCGACAGCGACCCCCGACCGGCCCGCTCGCCGCCTGGTACGGGGCCAGCCGCGTGACCGTGCCGACAGAAACGCTGTCGGTGCTGTTCGAACGGGCTCGGCAGTACTCGGCGCACAACGAGGGCGCTGACTTCCTGCGGTTCGAGTTGATAGAGACACTGACCCAGGAGGTCTTCGACCCGTCGTTCCACAACCGTGAGGACGCCCGGGATCATTTCCGTCGCTCGGAGGCGGTTGAAGAGTTCCTCCTTCGTCACTGGCCACCGCTCACCCCCGAACAGGCGCTGAACGACCTGTTCGGCTCTGACGCGTTGCTGCGGTCGGCCGCCCGTGGCACCGGCCTCGATGAGCAGGACCGCAAGCTGTTGCACCGGCCCCGTGCCCCTTTTGCCCGCGTCGAAGACATCCACTGGTCCAACGCCGACATTCCGCTGCTCGATGAACTGCTGGCCCTTGTCGGCATTTCGCTGGAGGGTCGCGACGACGATGAGCGCATCAAGGAACGTGATGAGCTTGACGAGTTTGAGCTGGCAGCCGAAGTCGACGAGCGTCAGGCCGACATGGCGGACGACGATGATGACGACGAGACCGATATGGACGGGGTCAACGCCTTCCTCGATTCATTGAACGACTCGTTGACCGACGAAGGTTCTGCAAACCTCTTTGACACCTCCGTCCTGGATCAACGGTTTCAGGGTGAAGAGGGGGAGCAGGCATGACCGACGCCTCATCTGATCGCCTGATCGACCCGAACGACCCCAACGCCGAACAGAGTGCGGCACCTCGGACCGGCGGCGCGGACCGAACCGTCCGGGCGCCAGACAACAACCAGCCGCTGCTCGACGCCGAAGGGCTGCCGTTTCAAGAACTGGACGCCGACCGTCCTGATGACATCGCCCAGCGCAGCGCCACCGTGCGCCAGCTTGCCGTTGATGAGCAGGTGTGGCGCTTCGGTCATGTGATCGTCGATGAGGCCCAGGACCTGACGCCGATGCAGTGGCGGATGGTGGTGCGGCGTTCTCGCCGAGGGTCGGTGACCATGCTCGGGGACCTCGCCCAGCGCTCCATCGGTGAGCCCGGCACCTGGGACGACCATCTGCCGCCAGAGTTCTCGCTGTTCGAGCAGCAGAACCTCACGACGAACTATCGCTCGCCGGCCGAGATCAATGATCTGGCGGCATCGGTGTTGGCCGAGCTCGCACCGGACTTGCCACCTTCTCGGGCGGTCCGGCACTCCGGTCAGACCCCGGAGGTCATTCAGGTGCAGTCGATCGACGATGAGCTCGCCGACCTTGTCTACCGAGATGACCAATCGCCGCCGCCGGTGGTGATCGGTATTGATCTGCCCGATCTTTCAGCTGGTCACGCCGCTGGTGGCGTTGGCTCCGCTGGTTCGGCTGAACAAGGGTGCCGAGTGCTGTCGCCGTGGAAGGCCAAGGGGCTTGAGTTTGACTCCGTGGTTGTGGTGGAACCCGCCCGTCTCCTGGACGAGCCGAACGGGCTCAGCCTCCTCTATGTGGCACTCACCCGCTCGACCGACCGGCTGACGATTGTGCATCGTCGACCCCTGCCCGAGGCACTCGCCGGCCAGCCTGTTGGCGACGCAGGCGGGAATTGAACTGCCACGGCACCGTGCGGGCCGATAAACTGACTCTGCCCCCGTAGCTCAGCTGGATAGAGCGCGTCACTTCTAATGACTAGGTCGCAGGTTCGACTCCTGTCGGGGGTGCTACACAGCCTGATCAGGCAAAACGCAGCCTTGGCCGGATTCCCGGTCCCCGGCTCGGTCCAAGAAATCCCAAACATGGCTTAGCGACGCTTCGCGAAGAAGGTTCCGTGGGGTAGCTGGCGTTCATCTGGCGTGGGTTGGCGAACGATTCGTACCTCTTCGTCGAACCCCGCAGCGTTAAGCATCGTCGCCATGATCTCGACATCGAGTTGGTAGGCGGTCGTCACGGCGTGATCGAATGCGGTGCCATGGGTTGCGGGGTCTTCGGATCCGAAGAACGAAACGAAGAGCGAGCCGCCGGGGGCGAGCACTCGGGCAAACTCGTCCAGCGCTGCGGGCACGAGGTCTGCTGGCGTGTGGATCAGCGAGTGTTTCGAGATAACCGCCAGCAGCGAACCCGCTTCAACCGGGAGCGAGGCGAGTTGCCCGGCTTCGAAGCGAATCTCCGGATTGCCGGAGCGGGGGATCTGTAGGAGTTGTCCACGCCGAAGATGTCCAGCCCGAGTTTGGCGAGGTAGGCGGTGACATGGCCGGATCCGCATCCGACGTCGGCGACCGAGCCGGGGCCAAGCTTGCGGACCTTGTGAGCAAAGGCATCGAGGGTGCATCGCGTGATGTTTGGAACGGTCATCTCCAGAGCGACATGGTTTGCATACACCTCGGCCATCTGGTCGTAGCCCTCGCGTGCCGTTGCTTCCGCTTCTGCTTGATCCACTCGTGTCCCCTGAGCTCGTTCGGTGGTGGCGATCGGTGTCGCCGCAATCAGTGTCGTCGCCATCAGAGACGCCGCCATCAGCGGCGCCACCAGGTGCCGGTTCTTAGATTCGGCTCCAGTGCTTTGACGATCGCATTTTGTGCAGCGCCTCGTCGGCGACGAAGTATCTCAGGAAGCCGCAGTCGCCACACACCACGGCTCGCACCTTGGCCGAGGAGAATCTTCCCGAGGAGATCTTGGGTACCAGCTCCCCGCCGATGGTGGTGGTGTCGATGAGATCTTTGTACTGAAACAGGTCTTCTGATTCGCACTCGGGACAGGTCGGCATCTTCGTCTCCTCGTCGTCGAGATCCTGGATGTCGAGATCGAACGCAGACGCTAGAGCCCGTTTCGAGTGCAGCGATGCGGCAGCGGTGTTCTCGATTCGCTGCACGGTTCTCAGGCTCAATCCTGAAACTCGGGCCAGCTCATCTTGGGACCAACCGCGCTCTGTCCTCAACCGCAGAATCAGCTCAGCGTCAACTCTCATCTCACTCCTGGATCCTCGCTAGTGGTGTAAGCCCAGCTTCGGCGGCGAGTGCAGCAACCGCCACGGCGTTCGTACGACTTGTCTACGTCAACCATACGACAGTGTTACGACAGCCTATGACAGCGCTGCCAAGATCTCCGACGCGAGGTTCGCGCGTAGGTAATTTTCTTTCGCTCTGGATCCTGCTTCAGAGTCGCACTATGTTCTCGGCGGCTCGCAGGTTCGGAACGGAGGCGGTCATGAGGCGGTTGTTGGGGGCGAGGAAATCGGCGCGGTTGGCCTGGCTTACCGTCGTGGTGTTTGCGTTGTTGAGCGGAGCCGCGACGGTTCCGGTTGGAGCCGAAGGCTACGTCGAGGAGAGGTTCGAACATTCTGGCAAGTGGAGCCGCGTTGGAGTCGCCGCCGGTCCGGCCGGTTCCTTTGCACTCTCGCTGTGGTATTTGGGCAACAGCACCGAGCTTGGCGCAGTGTATGTCTACTCTCCCGACGGTGCCGGCGGCTTCGCTGAGACCAAGCTGACAGCGTCTGATGGCACGAGGGGTCACGCATTCGGCAACTCGCTGGCTATCGGCCCGGACGGGACTGTTGTCATCGGTGCGCCCGGAGGTAACGACGGCGACAAAATGTCCACAGGTGTGGTCTACGTCTATCGGCCAGACGGGGCCGGTGGGTACAACGAACTAAAAATAGCGGCCTCCGACGCCGAGCACTCATATGAGGGTGACCGCTTCGGCCAGACTGTTGCCATCGGCCCTGACGGGACGATCCTTGTGTCTGCGCCTCGGGACGACGACCGCGGTAAGAACGCCGGTGCTGCCTATGTATTCGCGCCCGATGGGGAAGGCTACGCGGAGACCAAGCTCCTCCCGAGTCTTGGCGAGCAAATGCATACGGGTGTGGCATTCACCTACGACGGGTCAGCGATCATGGCGGTCGGGCCCTACATGGACTACGACAGCCCGGTGCGGCTTGAGATGTATTCTCGGGATGGATCTGGAACGTACGCTGCCGAAGGCGAAGTTACCTCGGATGTACCCGTTCCGAACGATGGGGCAATGGCCGTTAGTCCGGCCGGCGCGGTGGCGACCATCTCGCGCGAAGCCGCATACCTGTTTACCCCCGACGGTGGCGGCGGCTACTCCAGCGATCGGTTTGAAGTTGAGTCTCCACGTTCACTGGCCTTTGGTCCGGATGGGACTCTGGTCGTTGGCAGCGGAGAGGCCGCGATAGTGTTCAGTCCTGATGGCGATGGTGGTTACTCCCGGTTTGCGCTCTACCGGCCGGACCGCCTGCAGTTCGCCTGGTCCGTTGCCGTACTTGACGACGGCACGGTTGCGGTCGGTGGCGGCGTCGACAGCGTCGTGCCGTTGTACCTGTACTCAAGAGTCGCGTCAACCAGTCCTCGAGTGACGATCCAGCGTCCGGAGCAGGGAGAACAAGTCGAGCTGGGTAGGACGTTTTTCGCGAGCTACTTCTGTGCAGACACCGATCTCGTATCGTGCACCGGCTCCATCCCACACCAAACACGAGTTCACGGAGACCAGCGTGGCGATTTCGAGCTGACGGTGACTGGGGTCGATGCGGCTGGAGACGAGACGATCGTCACCCATCAGTACTCCGTGGTCGATTCGAGGAGGCCGAGCGTCTATCTGTGGGCGCCAGGGCAGTACCGCACCAATCGATACTACGTAGGTGACGTCGTCGATGTTGAGTATGGGTGCTACGACCTGGAGCTTGTGTCGTGTATTGGATCTGTGCGTCGCAACGGAAAGATCGATACGAGCACGCCGGGGGAGTACGAGTTCGAGGTCGTTAGCACCGACGAGTCGGGAAACACCACCATCGTGACATCCTCTTACGTCGTCCTTAGCCGGACCGGTCCGCCTGTATCGATCAGCTCGCCGGAAGAGATGGCGGTGTACGAACGTGGTGAGGTCATCCGGGCCGACTACAGCTGCGATAGCGACGCCCGGTCGTGTACAGGTTCCGTCCCGGTCGGCCAGCCCATCGACACCAGCGAGGTTGGGGCATTCGATTTCACCGTCGACGCGCTCGGAGCCACGAACAACCGTTGGACGATGGCCCATCAGCCCTATTTCGTTGTTGCACCCGGCACGGAGCCACCAAAGCCCGCGCTGTACCTGAGCGCCAAGAAGGGCGGCAGGCTGGACGGTCTCATGTATCGGGATGAGGACGTGCTTCACTTTGATCTCGAAACCGAATCATGGTCGATGGCCTTTGACGGGTCTGACGTCGGTTTGGAGCGGGCTGACGTTGATGCGATCCACATCGAGGCGACGGAACCGGAACTGCATATGCAGCTCTCGTTCGCTTGGCCAGTCGAGGTGCCGGGGGTTGGCCTGGTCGATGACTCTGACGTTGTGATCTTTAGAGGCACCGGCGGCACCGACACCCGCGGGGAGTTTGAACTGCTCCTGGACGGAAGCGAGGACTTGCAACTCAAGACGGGGGGTGAAGACATCGACGCTCTCGCTGTGATCGGTGATGCGACGCTGCTTAGCACCACCTCGCGGTTCCATACGTTTGTGAGCAATGCCAACCCGGGCACCGAGGGGAATGACGAGGATCTCCTTGAGGTCCAAGGTCCTGCAGTACTGGGGGCACTCCAAAACGCCCTGGCGCTCGACGGCTCCACGCTGGGACTCGGCGGGGCCGATATCTCCGGTGTCTCACGGCCGACGTTGGCACGTGTGTACCTGACGACGAGTTCGAACGCCACGACCCGTGACTTGAGCGTCGACCGGGAGGACGTTGTCTTGATGACCGGAAGATGGGATGCGCCCGAGACCATCACGGTCAGTCGTGTGTTCGACGGTGGTAAACACGGCCTGGGTGGGCGAGTGATCGACGCACTTCATGTCGTTGGCTTCCCCGAAGGCGACAGCTGAGCGGTCAGATAGCACTACGGCAAAGGAGCTGGCGCCCAAACGGCTCAACCGGCGGGGGGAGGGAACGGCTTGCCCAGTGACCAGCCGTGGTCGCTCGGTCCGTTCTCGATGAGGTAGTCGAGGCGTTTGACCGCATCCTCCAGCGTCGGGATTTCGCCGACGGGGACCCACCACAGCACGTTGATGGGGTCATCAGGTTTCTGGAACCATTCGGTCCGGCGGCGGAGGTAGCTGGCGTGACCGCTCTTGTACATGAAGTGCTTGAGCGAGTCGAGGTCTTCCCACACCGACATGTTCGGGGCCCACAGCGGGCCCGCTCGGCCGGGTACTTCGACGTAACTTGACGAGCCGCCATCGTCGTCCTTGAGCCGCCAAATGAACCCCTTGCTCGCCTCTGCGATGGCGTTGATGGGGTCGAGCGCGGCGACGAATTCGGCCATCTCCTCGTCGTCGAGCGGGGCCCGAAAGAGCCCGAGATTCAGTTGGGCCAGATGCCAGTCGGTCATAGCCACCACCATACTTAGTTGGGAATCAATTCCCAAGTAGGGGCATGCAGTACGTTAGAGTGAGCGCATGGGAAACAGGGATGAGCAGCGGCTTGAGCTTCTCGCTGGCCGAAACAACGGCGAGCGCGCTGATAGTCGCAACACCCATGCCCGCCTGATCGACGCGGTCAGCAACTGGGTTGCGGCCCACGGGAGTGCTCCGACCCGGCTGGCGGACGTTGCGGAGATCGCAGGGGTGTCAACGGCAACGGCGTACCGCCACTTTTCGTCGGTCGACGATGCGATTCAGGCGTTCGTCCTCCAGTTGCCGGTCCGTGCCGTCGAGCTCTTCGAGGCATCCGACCGGCCAGGCGACGATCCGGTGGAGCGGTTCCGGTGCTGGAACCGGAGCTGGGTGACGGCCTGTGTCGAGCATGGCACTCTGGCGGTGAACCTGAGGTCACCCCGCGGCTTTCTTGAACGTCGTGCCTCAAACGACCCGGTCATCTCCTATGCCTGCTCTCGCATCGAACCGCTGCTCGAACCGCTCGCAGGCGACAGCATCATGCAGCTCTTCACCTGGAACGTCACCAGTGACCCTCGCGAGATACTCGATCTGCTCGGTCTCGGCTGGACCGAGGGTGAGATAGCAGAGTTCGTCACCAACTCGGTCCTGGTCACGCCACCGCGCCACCCATGACCTGGACAGCAGCGTCACGGCGGATCCGCTTGTCGTGATCGTTTGGATCGCTTCCTATCCCCGGTCGGGAAACACGTTCCTGCGTCTCTTGCTGCATCGTCTGTACGGAGTGACAAGCTCGACGGTGTACGAC
>CAZSTV010000176.1:10448-12283 GCA_964609665.1 uncultured Acidimicrobiaceae bacterium | reverse complement strand
GGTTCAAGCAGTGCGCGTCGCTCCGCTCCGCCGGAGTGTCAACACCGGTTCTGATGCTCACAGCCAAAGTCGGCGACTATGACGAGACCGACGGGTTTGATGCCGGCGCGGATGACTACCTCAGAAAGCCCTTCTCCCCGTCGGTGCTGCAAGCCCGGGTCCGAGCGCTGCTTCGGCGCTCGAGCGGTGGACCGGCCGAGCTTGACGCCACCCTGCGCCGCGGTGGCATCGAGTTGGACCCCAGAACCCGCTCGTGTCGCTTCAACGGTGAACAGGTGGCGTTGACCGGGCGCCAAGCGCAGCTACTTGAGGCGCTCCTCGAGGCC
Organism: uncultured Acidimicrobiaceae bacterium; assembly: GCA_964609665.1. Taxonomy (GTDB): domain Bacteria; phylum Actinomycetota; class Acidimicrobiia; order Acidimicrobiales; family SZUA-35; genus JAHELU01. The sequence goes on along the minus strand of CAZSTV010000176.1, from coordinate 11,957 downwards.
GACGACACACCGATCTCGCGCCAGGACCTGGTTCGGACCGTGTGGGGGTTGGACTTTGACGGTGATCCAAACGTTGCCGACGTCTACCTGGGCTATTTGCGAGCAAAGCTGAGCAAGGAAGCGATAGAGAACGTGCGCAGCCTCGGGTACCGGATACGGGCATGATGCCGAAGTCGCTCCGGTCTCGCGTCACCACCGTCGGCGTGATCACCATGACCCTCGTGCTCGGCATTGGCGCCTGGGTAACGGTAAGAGCGCTGGCCTCTGGTCTCCGCAGCGACCTTGGCGCGCAAAACGAGGAGGTACTCGGCAGCCTCGTTGAGGAGATCGCCGACGGAGCGAACGTGTCCAGTCTGCTGCTGCCGATCGGATCCGACGGCACGGAGTTTCTCATCCTGGATGACCAGGATCGGGTGATCAACGCCAGCCTGCTACCCGCCACACCGGTGCCCGGTATGACCATCGAAGGCGGTGTGATCCAATCCGGTTCGGTCGAGTTCGGTCCGGCGTTCAGCGAGGCCGAGCTGGAAATCCTGGCCCGCGAGCTGGGCATTGCTCTCGATGAGATATCAGTTTCTAACGCCGGCTTTGAGTCGGTCGTCCTTGTTGATGCGGACGACTGGTTTGAGACTCGCCGTGAGGTGGTCTCGCCGAACAACGGGCCGCTCACGCTGATTGCGACAACGCCGATCGGGGTCGTTGGTCGAAGCCTCACACGGCTGTCCATTGCGCTTGCCATCATCGTGCCGGTTCTCGTCGCGCTTGGTGGATGGGCGCTATGGGTGGCGATTGGCGCGGCGCTTGGACCGATTCAGCGAATCTCTGATGAGGCCAACCGCATCGCTCCGTCAAACTCTGGCGACCGGCTGCCGGTACCGGAGACAGGAGATGAGATAGCGGCCCTGACCGCCACGTTGAACAACATGCTGGACCGGTTGGATGATGGGCTCATTCGTCAGCGCCAGTTCATTTCCGACGCATCACACGAGTTACGATCGCCGCTTACCACCATCACCGGAGCGGCCGAGCTTGTGGCGTCTCGCTCTGACCTTCCCTCCGACGCCGAGCCAACCGTGGCGCTGTTGCAGCGTGGGGTGTCTCGGCTAGAAGCGGTCCTCGACGACGTCACCCAATTGGCGGAGGGCGACGCTGGTCTCGTCGCCGCTGAAGTGGACCTCGATGACCTGATCAAGCGAGAGCTGACCACCGTCGCCTCGGAGCACCCGGATATCGACTTCGACGGTGGCGGCCTGACCCCCATGTCACTCCGAGTACACGAGCTATCGCTCTCCCGTGCGGTCCAGAACCTGGTGGCCAACGCGGCGCGCCACGCCAACGCCAAGGTGGCCGTCGCCACCGAAGCGGTATTGGATATCGACGATTTGGTTGCCATCACCGTCGACGACGATGGTCCCGGCGTTGCTCCCGAAGATAGGGATCGGATTTTCGATCGCTTCGTCCGCCTCGATGATGCGCGGTCCCGTGCCTCGGGAGGTTCTGGCCTTGGTC
>CAZSTV010000176.1:4709-10438 GCA_964609665.1 uncultured Acidimicrobiaceae bacterium | reverse complement strand
TCGCATCTATCGCGCGGACCCACGGTGGCTCGGTCACCTGCGGCGAAAGTCCTCTCGGTGGGGCCAGGTTTACGCTTATGATCGCAACGTCGCTGTAGCCGCGGCGACGTTTGCAAACGAAGGGGCACAGCGTGTCGGTTGAAACAAGCCTGAACGGGCGCGTCGCGCTGGTCACTGGAGTGTCCCGGCCGATTGGCATTGGCGCGACCGTTGCGAATCGGCTGCACGACATGGGGGCCACGGTTTTCGCCACAGGGTGGCCTGCGCACGATAGTGAGATGCCATGGGGAGTCTCCGAGGTTGATCTGCCGTTCCCCGTTGTCCAACATGACCTTGAAGACCCGGAAGGGCCGGCACAGCTGGTTGACGAGGTGGTCACCGCCCACGGCCGGTTGGACATAACGGTTGCGGTCCACGCCCGGTCCTCCCAGCAGCAGCTACCAACGGTGACAGCGGAGGAGCTGCAGCGATCATGGGCGGCGAACGTGCAGAGCGTCGTGCTGCTCGCCCAACGGTTTGCCCACCATCATGCGCCCCGTCCCACCCCGGAGACGCCGACGGGTCGGATGCTGTGGTTCACGAGCGGCCAACACCTCGGGCCAATGGATGACACCCTGACCTACGCCATCACCAAAGGCGCGCTGCAACAGATGACAGCGTCTCTTGGCCGAGCGTTGGCGCCGGCTCGAATTGCCGCCAACTGCATAAACCCAGGGCCGGTAGATACCGGGTGGGCGGACTCAGAACTGTACGAGGCCGTGAAGGCGGGCTTCCCTGACCAGCGCTGGGGAACACCCGAAGACGTGGCGCGCCTCGTTGCGTTTCTCGTGAGCGACGAGGGAGCCTGGATTCGAGGCCAGGTGCTTAACTCCGAGGGCGGTTTCGACCGTCAGGGCTAAGAGCCTCCCGAGCGGTCAGCCGAGCTCGACCGGGGTCTCCGGAAGTCGGTAGACGAAGTCGCAGTGGTCCGCGCCGCCCATGATGGTTTGTGTCCTGGTGAATTCAATGCGGGAGTTGAAACCTTGGACCATCGTCCCGTCGCGGTTGCACGACAGGGCTGCACCGAGGTCTGCAAGGCCGATCTCTCGATACATCTCGGCGTAGCGGCAACGGTTGACGTTGAACGCAAAGACCTCGTCGGTCTGCTCAACGACCTCAATCTCCAGGGCGCCACCCTTGGTCCAGTTGTCCAACGAGTCCGCGAAGTGGGCAAGGTCGTTCCCGCCCAAGTGTCCCGCTAGCTCGCCACCCTGGGCCTGGGCCACCTCGACCACCACCTCGCGGGCCAATTCGTAGACCCGTTCTTCGCCGAACTCGTGGCCGAAGCGCTCAAGCAGCGGCGCAATGATTCGGGCCTCGATCTCGCGGCGTTTCAGCACCCCAACGTCGTTGAGCGTGTCTGGCTTGATCTCGGCCTGCGGCTGGTCGTCGGGCATGTCGTCTCCAGGAGTTGCGGTTGGTCGATCAGGGCGGGTGACTCAGCCGATCAGCGGGCTGCCGTCCTGCCAGGGGGATATCTGGCCCTCGTACACTTCTGGGCCGTTGCGGAAGTGCGATGCCTCTTCGAGGGTCTCTACGAAGGGCATCGTCACCGGGTAGACGTCGTCACCGTTCGGGCGGGGACCGGCCTTCGAAACGTGGCCCCAGAGTGAATGACCAACGATCTCCTCGGCAATCCAGGCCGCCTCGATCAACTTGTCCAGGTTGTAGCCGGTCTCGATGCCCATCTCATGGCACAGGTCGACAAAGTCTTCCGTTGGCACGTGGCCTGCAGACCGTCCGTTGCCGCAGTAGGGGCAGCCGCCCATGCCGCCGATCGATGTATCGAACTCGGTGACGCCGAGCAGCAGCGCCTGGTAGTAGGTGGCGATGGTGGCGCCGCGGGAATTGTGCAGGTGGAGATGGAAGGTCTCGATCTCGGGCCACGTGTCTCGGTATGCGGTGATGCTTTCCCGCAGCCGATGGGGGGTGTCCCAGCCCATCGCGTCAGAAAGCGATAGTCGGGTGACTTCGAATCCGGCGTTGTGCCACTTGTCCATCATCAGCTGCACCATGTCGAGCTGCTGTTGCAGGCTGAACTTGCCCTCGAAGTTGGACCCGAACGGGCTGCCGAGTACCACCGCACCGGACTCCGCTCCAGCAGACCGAGCGGCGGCGATGGAGCCGTCCATCGCATCGATCTGCTGGGCCTGGGACCGGTTGTAGTTGCGGCGGGCGAATGAGTCGCACAGCTCAACGTGGGTGGCATGGTGGCGGGTTCGCACATCCAGTTTTGGGTAGAAGCGGTCAGCCCGCTCAAAACCCTTCCGGTTGAAGATGGCCGCGGTGTATCGGATGCCCGGTTTCGGAGTGAAACGTTCCGCCAGTTCTTCGATGTTGGCCATCGACGGGGTCCACTTTGGGTGAGCGAACGAACCGATGGAGATGACCTTGGCTCCGGTCTCGCCAAGGGCATCAAGCAACCGCAGTTTGTCATCAACGGAAATGTCGGGGCTCTCAATTTGGAGCCCCTCCCGCATGGAGTCATCGGTGATCGTCACACGTTCGGGCACCATGTCGCTCATGGTTTCAGCCTACGGCTCGATGACTACCTTGCCCAGCGCCTTGCGGTCCATCAGCGCTCGCAGTGCCTCTCCCGCTCGTTCAAGCGGGTAGCGGCCGGACACGTGGGGCGTGAGCTTGCCGGACGCCGTCAGCTCGATCAGCTCGTTACTCACTGCGTCTCGCAGCTCGGGATCTCGGGCCGTCATTGCACCGTAGAAGACACCGACGATCTGGCAGCTCTTCAGCAGCGTCAGATTCAACGGAATGGCGGGGATTCCAGCGGTGAAACCGATGACGAGGAACCGTCCTTCCCATCCGATTGCCCGCAGCGCGGACTCGGCATAGTCGCCGCCGACGCAGTCGTAAATGACGTCGCAACCCTTGCCGTCGGTCAGTTCCTTGGCCCGGTCCTTCAGGTTCTCGGTGGCGTAGTTGATCGTCTCATCGGCACCACGTGCACGACAAAGATCGAGCTTCTCCTCGCTCGACGCAGCGGCGATGACCCTGGCTCCCATCAGCTTGCCGAGTTCCACCGCAGAAAGCCCGACGTTGCCACCGGCGCCGAGGATCAGCAGTGTCTCGCCCTCCTTCAGGTGGCCGCGGTACTTGAGGCCGTACAGCGTGGTGCCATAGGCGTAGTTGAGGCCGGTTGATTCAGCGAACTCGACGTTGTCTGGTAGGACCCGAACGCCATCTGCGGGGAGCAGCGCCAGTTCGGCAAAGCCGCCGGTTGCCCCGAGACCTCCGACGATCCGGTCACCGACCGACACCGATGTGACGCCGTCGCCGACCTCGCTGACGACTCCTGCTACCTCACCGCCGGGAACGTATGGCGGTGGTGCTTTGAACTGGTACTTGTCTTCGAGCATCAGCGTGTCGGGAAAGGTAACCGCTGCGGCCTTCACCGTGACCACAACCTGGCCAGGTCCAGCGGTGGGGTCTTCCATTTCCTCGACGACCAGGTTCTCCGGTGGTCCAAAGGCATTGCAGACGACAGCTTTCATCGGCTCCCTTTCTCTGGCGCTCACAGCGCTGTTTCGTTCTTACGAGTGCGGTTTCGATCTTGCGATTGCTCACAGTAGTGGGTCGGGTCGACACGGGCCGCATGCTCGCGGTTCCGCAGAGCGCCGATTGGGCGCTAGACAGTTCACATGGCAGCTCCTCTCTCCCTAGGCACACCCCCGGCCGGGTTGATTCTCACCCCCGGCGCCAGCGCCGATCGTGACCATGCAACCCTGGTCGCCATCGACAACGGTTTGCCGGAGATAGCGGTCGAACGGCTGACGCTGGCAACCACTAGCGTCAAGAACGCTGTGAAGAAGGTTGTTGCCGCGACCGAGGCTCTAGCGGACAAGCTCGATGTCCCAGCAGAGCGGATTGCGCTCGGCGGACGGAGCTTTGGCGGACGGGCATGTTCGGTGGCCGTCGCCGAGGGACTGCCCGCGGCCGCCCTTGTGCTGCTGAGCTATCCGTTGCACCCGCCCGGCAAGCCGGAGAAGCTGCGGGTTGAGCACTTCGGAGACATCGCGGTGCCGTCGCTGTTCGTCTCCGGGGTGAAAGACCCATTCGGCACCGAGGCAGAGTTTGTCGAACATCTCGGCGCGATCACCGGTCCGGTGCGAACCGAATGGGTGCCCGGAAATCACTCACCGAAGGGCCAGGACGGCGCCATCATCGAGCTGATCCGGTCGTTCCTGTCTCTCGACTCCTAGGGATAGCCGACCAACTATTAGTTCAGTCAGTCCAGTCAGTTCAGCCGACACCGAAGCCGCTGAGATCCGACGATCCCGTCTCGTAGTTGGTTATGGCGAAGTCCCGGTACTCGAATTGGACTCGCGTTCGACCCGATGCCAGCTGATCGCTGCGGTTTGACCCGTCATCGTCGTACAGGCCGTGGGGGTAGAGACCGAACTGGCTCCAGCCGCCGCCCGCCGCTCCGACGGTGTTCAGCCCGGAACCGGCTCGAAGGGTCTGTCCGTTGAGGACCACCTTGTACGAGCCGTTTGTGGCGTGATTGAACACCACGACCATCAGGGTGTTGACGGCTTCGAGCTGACGACCAATGCGGTGGCGGCCATCCCAGCCAACCACTTGAATGTCGTTGGGGACCGCATTCGAAAACTGGTTGGCCCCTGTCAGTTCCACACCGATGTCCGGCCCGTCGATGTCACGATTGAACCGTTGAAAGATGTGGACCGGACCGTAGAGATCGGGCAGCGCGTCCACGCGGAACCGCATGCAGTAGGCCTGGGTTGACCCAACCGGGATCGGCTGGTCTATCCGAGTCTCGCGCAACTCCGCTCGATAGCGATTGTTCGTGGCGCGGTCGTCTGCAATGTCAACCGACAGCTCCACCCCATCGGCACCCCAGCGCATCCGATCCGGGCCAAGCTCGAAAACCGCCCGAAGGAAGGTGTCATTCCCATTCAACGAACCCCGGTTGAGGTCAGCGACGGGTTGACCGGCGCTACGCGCTGCGGCAAAGTCGCTTGCTACTTCCTGGCCGCCACTTGGGACCCGACAGCTCTGATAGCCGGTGCCGCCAGCCGGCGTTGCGGCGGATGTCTCGGTGGTTGAGGAGTTGGCGAGCGTCGTTTGGCTGGTAGATGTTTCTGGGGTCGATGTTTCTGGGGTCGATGTTTCTGGGGTCGATGTTGCTGGGGTCGATGTACCTGCGGTTGATGTTTCGCTAGTCGTCGACGCAGTGTCGGCCGATGATGTCGTTGAGAGCGATGACTCCGTCGAAGCGTCGGTGGTGGTAGACGCATCATCGGTGAGTGGAGCCGTGGAATCACTGGTCGTGGAATCGCTGGTCATGGAATCACTGGACATGGCATCGGAGCCGGCTGGTTCGGTCGAGGCTGGCGGCGTCGCTGCTGTGTCGGTGTCGACCCGAAGCTGCGTTGCGGCGGGAGCGGCTGTCTCTGTGGCCTGCACGTCAAGAGCGTCCAGAGAGGTATCGAGAGACGTGTCCAGCCCCGCGGAGATGTCCGAACCCGTGGGACCATCATCGGCTCCCGAAGGCCAGAAGACGGCCCCGCAGATGGCGGCCGCCACGAGGGCAACGACTGCGCCAGCGAGCGCGCCAGAGCGCCGGTTCGAGACCAATTCTGTCAATGCCATCGCTCACGAACCTCCGCCAGATTCGATCGTGTTGCCGCGCCAGGAGCACCCTAGTGCACCAG
>CAZSTV010000176.1:0-4699 GCA_964609665.1 uncultured Acidimicrobiaceae bacterium | reverse complement strand
TAGGCGCCAGCGGGAAGCTTTGACGTGTCGATCCCGTACAGATCGATCACGTTGCCCCAGACCAGCTTCTCCTTCTCGTCTTCCGGCACCCCGCTGAGTACGTCGTCGAGGATGCTCATCGAGTTTGGCCAGATGGAGTCGTGGTGGGGGTAGTCGTTGCCCCACACCAGATTGTCGATGCCGATGTCATGGCGGGTCGCGATGCCGTGAACATCATCTTCAAACGTGACCCAGAAGTTCCTATCGAAATACTCCGACGGTTTGAGGGACAGGTTGTCCGCAAGCTCCCAGGGAGTGCGATATGCCGCGTGGTCGAAACGCTGCTTGAAGTGGGCGACCCAACCGGTCTCAAATTCGGCGATGACAAACTTGAGACGAGGGAACCGCTCGACCACTCCGCCGATGATCAGGTCAATGACGGAGTTCACCACGGAGGTGTGGGACAGCGTGTAGCCCTTGACGGTGCCGCCCGGTGTGCCCCAGTGGGGAGGGAGGCCGCAGTCAAAGGAGGTCCCGGTGAAGATATGCATGGTGACCGGGAGGTTCATCTCCTCCAGCAGCGCCCACAGCGGGTCATACTTCGGGTCCGCATAGTTCTGGTCGATCGGGGCGTGAGACGGGATGGAGAAACCCCGTACCCCTTTCGCTCCGGCCCGCTGCACCTCGCGAACGCAGGCGTCCACGTCAGGGATTGGCAGACAGCCGATGCCGATGAGGCGGTCGGGGTTGGGGGAGCAGTAGTCAAAGACCCAGTCGTTGTGTCGTTGGAAGGCTGCCTCTTTGATGGCGGCGTCCTGCACCGCGAACGTGAACATGGACAGGCTGGGGTACATCACCTCGCCACAGATGCCGTCGGTGTCCTGCTCGGCGAGCCTGAGCTCGGGGTTGAGGACCCCGGGGTTCAAGCCGTCGTAGCCCTGTGCGATAAGTGCGTCAGTGGCCGGGTCGTCGAGTCGCTTTCCGGCGATGCCGAGGCGGCCGACGGGCACGGCCCGGAAGTCACCGATGACCAGGAACTCGCCCGGTATCCCGTTGTGGTCCTTGACGATGCGAGGAGCTTTTGCCCCGAAACGCTCTTCTAGGCCAGCGAAGGCGTCTCGCCCTTCGACGACGTGTGAATCGCAGGAGTAGTAGCGCATGGATGAATCCCCCGAGTCTGTTGCTCTATGCCTCTAGCTCAGCAGATTCGAGCATTGAAGGCGAACTCATCGCAGTGATTGTCTCGACCGTCGGCCGACTAGACGCCGTGCTGGGCGTCCTGCTCGATGGCGACGGCAACCGAGTGCACCGCACCTCGCACGGCATGGCGGAAATCGTCGGTCAGGTCGAGCCCGACGGTGGAGACCTCGGCCAGTTCGGCGGTGACTTCGGCGATCAGTTCCCGTACGGATGCACTGATTGCGGTGCGGTAGGACTCTTCAAGCCATTCCTGGTAGCGCTTGATCTCCTGTTCCGGAAGCGCAGCGGGAACGGGAAGAGCACTGGTAACGGGAAGAGCACTGGTACCAGGAAGAGCACTGGTAACAGGAAGGGCCGTGGGACCAGGAAGTGCAGTGGGAGCGGTTGGCGCGACGGTGGCGAAGGTAGCGGCGGGTGTGCCCTGAAACGGGGCGGCGGAGAACGTCATGTAGTCCTATCGGCATAGGTCGTTCGAATCCTTTAGCGATTTCTTCGAATTTCTTGCCGATGGCCCGAAGACCAGCTTCTGAGCTGCTCTGGAGCCGGGAATCGCTAGAAGCGACCGGGCCGGCGTTTTGGCGCAAGCGACCAGACGAAGGCGTCGTCGCCCTCGTCGAGCCTGGCATGCAACACCAGTCGATCCTGGGGCTGCAGGACGGCCATCACGCCCTCCCACAGCCCTCGCCACCCATCGAACCATTCGGACACGCACTGGTCTTCGAGGCCTCGCATCAGCCGCCAGGTCCGTTGCACCACCTGTCCATCGCCATTGAGCGACACGTCGTCGCCGTGGGCGGCGAGCAGGCGCGCCAGCGCGGCCGCAGGCTGCTCCTCCGACAGCGGTTCAGCCACAGCGGATCCGTACTGCATTCCGATCCGCCTCCCGGTTCGGTACATGACACCGGACGCGACCAGCGGTCCAAGCTGTTCGGTGAGGACCACGGTGAGGTTGCGGACGTAGTCCATGGCGTAGTTTCGCGATGCCTTGGCCAAACGTTCCGGTGGCCAGGAGTCAGCGGCCAAGGCGGGCAACGCCGTAGGGTCCACCGGGGGACAGGTGTCGCCGAACCGGAACCGAACCCGTTCGTCGGGCGCCAGCTCCCGAGGTTCTTCGATGTAGTAGCCCTCCAGGCCCGGTGAGCCGTCCATCGTCTGGCCGGTGCAGACGAACCCCAAGTTGGGGTTGGCGAGCGATACGCCGTTGTGGCCGTGCCAACCGTGCAGCATGGCTCTGGCAACGCGGGTCGGAATTGCGGCCAGCGCGGTGCCGTCGAAGATCCACCTTGGTGGGGTGTACCGGACCCATGCCTTGGTGTCGCTCTCCGGGATGTAGGCCACCCCGACGCCGCCCACATGGTTGGAGAGGTAGTGGTACTGGGCGCAGGCAACCGCGTCGGGCAAACCGTCAAGACCGAGCTTTTCCAGCCCCGGTAGGAACTTGTCGAGGTGTTGTCTGCGGAAAAGACCAAAGACCGCATCGACGGTTCGATCTTCGCCGAGCTCCATGGTCATGGCCAGCAGCAGCCCCGTCAGATATCGGTGATAGAGCTCGGCTACGGCATCTAGGCCTGCCCTGTCGATTGCGTCGGTCACGCATCGAATCTAGCTCGCGGCCTGGCCGTGATCCCGTTTGCTGAGTTGACCGGTCTTCGATCACTCCTAGCCTGGAGAGGTGGGAACGAGTAGCCGCATATCGCCCGGCCGGTTCCGCCGGCTCCAAGAAGAACTCGATGAGGAGCTTCCCGGCGTCCTTGGATCAACCCCTGAGGTTGCCGGGACCCTCGATGAGCTGTCATACGCCCTGTGGCCGCCGGTTCATGAGGGCCGGGTCACCACCTACGGCGCCATCGTGGCCCCACAGTCCGACCCTGAGACCTGGACGGGCCTCACCGGGCTCACCGTCCACCATCGCATGGCCAGCGGGCTCAGCAACGACGCAACCCGGCGGTTCGCCGATGGCATGACCAGCTGGGTGCTCCGTCGGCCGGACGCCACCACCGAATTGGTCGTGTTCGATCGTCTGGCCAGTTCCGAACGAGATCTTGTGGTCCTGGCCGAGAGCTCCGGCGGGCTGCTGATCCAGCGACACCCCAATGGCATTGTCCGGATGGTTGGGCCCTTCGGGGTTGCTCGGTACAACGCTGGTGCATGGCACCATCAGCCACCGGTCGATCATTGGCTTGATGCCGTACGGGCATGTCAGAGCACCGAGCAACAGCAGGTGCTGAAGCGTCTGCTCCGATTCGCCGTGCACGACCTGGGGTCCCGTCGCATCGGCAGCCTGCTCGTCTACCGGGCAGCTGAAGGCACCGGTCGGATCGAGACGCCCTATCCAACGCCACCGCCACTGAACGTCAAGACGCCGGCCAACCTGGCGCCGCTGCAGCATGTGCTCAGCCAGCTCGACGGTGCCGCGGTCTTCGACGAAGCCGGCTCCCTGGTCGGACTCGGCGTGCGGCTTGTGCCGAGCCGTTCAGCCGAGGAGACCGTTGGACCGATCGGCGGAACACGTCACACCAACGCCAGACGGTTCAGCGCGGACGAGCCGGACTCGGTGGTGATCGCCGTGAGCGAGGATGGACCGGTCACCGTGTTTCGCCGTGGCGAGGTGCTCGGACGCTCGGCGGCGGGCGACGGGCCGGTCACCATGACCGACCTTCCATCGGACACCCGGTCTGAGACACTGCCAGAGACGCTCCACGCCGACTAGACGCCCGGTGGTCACGTCTGACGGTCGGGCAACCAGCGGACGCCGGGCGTCGCTCAGAACCCGAGTTGTTTGTCGACCACGCCCTCCAGCGGAAGACCCTGCTGAGCCAAGCCAAGGTTGCGTACGAAGCGAGCGACGTTCTTCGGTGCCCGCAACTGGCTCGCTCCAGCGGTGTGGGGCGTCATGGCAACATTGTTGAGAGCGAACAACTTGTGGTCCGCCGGAAGGGGTTCGCCCGGCGCGACATCGAGCGCCGCTCCGGCCAGGTGACCGGACTCCAGGGCGGCGACTAGTGGCTCGTCGGCTACGACCTCGCCCCTGGTGACGTTAACCAGGTAGCTGCCTGGCTTCATCTTTGCCAGCGTCTCGGTGTTGAACATCTGGTCGGTCTCCGGGGTGAGCGGACAGCAGATTGCCACCACGTCTGATTGCGCCAGGAAATCATCGAGGCGGTCCATGGCCCAGACCTCGGAAACGCCACACTCCGGTGGAAGCGCGTCGGACGGCATCGGATACTCGTCGACTGCGATGGTCGACATACCGAAGGCGACCGCTCGCTTGGCCATCGCCCGGCCGGTTCCGCCAAAGCCTAGGATTCCCATCGTGAGCCCTTCGAGCTCGATCTCCTTGGCCCGCATCGCAACCCGGTGCTGCCAGGCATCGGGTCCGAGCTTGATGGCGGTGTGGATCTGCCGGGTCAGTGCCAGCAGCAGGCCCATGCCCGTATCGGCGAGATGCCCTCCGACAAGACCCTTCTCGCCGGTGAGGACGACATCGCCATTGATGAAGTCGTCGAACATGAACATGTCG
>CAZSTV010000175.1:0-12304 GCA_964609665.1 uncultured Acidimicrobiaceae bacterium | reverse complement strand
CGCAGGGGCCGCTACCGCGGCCGGGTCGGGCGCTGGGGCTGCGGGAGCGGGCGCGGCCGCTGCTGCCCAGGGTCAGGTCGTGCAGGCTGCGGCAATTGGCACCGTCACCGTCGCTGCCATCGCCACCGTCGTGGTGGTAGTCGCAAACGATGACGAGGTTCCCGAGCCGGCACCGACGACAACGACCACCGTTGTTGCGGCCCCCGTTGTGCAACAGCCAACGCCGGGACCTGGTGTGTTCGAGACAGCAGCGGCCTCGCCGCTCGATGGGGATCTTCTCGCCGGGGTGGACCAGGACACCGAGGCAGGTCCGCTGATGATTGCCGGCCTCGAGGGCCAACCAACGAACGTCGGGGTGCCAATCACCCTGGAGTCCGGGGCAACCTTGACCGTTGATCCGCTCGGCACGTTTCAGTACGTGCCCGGTGACGCCGTCGATGCCCTACCGGCGGGCGAGACCCTCGTCGACGAGTTCACCTACGTGGTGACCAACGCAACCGGCTTCACCGCCGAATGGACCGCCTCGGTCACCGTCATCGCCGACAACCAGAACCCCACCATCGATGAGGTTCAGGCAATCACCGTCACCGAGGGAGCAACCTCGTCGGCGGCCATCACCGCAGCCGACCCCGACGGCGACAGCCTCACCATCACCTTGGATGAAGGAGCCCCGGCGTTCGTATCTCTGGTGGATGGCGCCGACGGCACCGCCGAGCTGACCGTGGCACCCGGCGCAGGGACCGCTGGCGCCCACAGCGTTGGCGTGACCGTCAGCGACAGCGCTGGCTCGCCCCTGACCGCATCGACGACCGTGAGTGTGACCGTGCAGGCTCCGGCACCGACACGAGTAACCGAAAGCCTCGTCGCTCGATATGACTTCAACGAATCAGAGGGCACAGCGGCTGGCGACTCAACAGGCGTTGGTGCACCATCGCTGACCGTCGCCAACCCCGACGCGGTGACCTGGGACAGCGGTGCGGTCACCATCAACTCCCCGACCATCATCAGCTCTGACGGCTCGGCCACCGCACTTTCCGATGCCATCAAGGCCTCCAATGAGTTCACCGTGGAAGCGTGGGTCACACCGGCCAACGACACCCAGGCCGGACCGGCCCGGATCGTCTCCATCTCCTCCGGCACCGATGAGCGGAACGTCACGCTGTCTCAGGGTGAACCTGGCGACACCGGCGGCGACAGCTGGACCAGCCGCCATCGTTCCACCGAGAGCACCATCAACGGCATGCCCGCCCTGGCCGCTCCGGCGGGGTCGGTCACCGCTGGGACCCGCACCCATTTGGCGATCACCCGCTCAAGCTCCGGCGAACTGCAGTATTACGTCAACGGCCAGCTGGCGGCATCGGGCACAAGCGGCGGTGACCTTTCCAACTGGGACAGTTCGTTCTCGCTGGTGCTCGGCAACGAGACCAGCCTCGATCGGCCGTGGCTCGGCACACTCCATCTTGTCGCTGTGTATTCTCGAGCGCTGTCGGCGGGCGAGGTTGGTCAGAACCACCAGGTCGGCCTGTAGTTTCGCGCCGGCCCGAAATCTCCGGCGCTGGCGTCCGGTCTGCCATAGGTTGATCGTGTGATTACCGTTTCGCAGGCAACGTCGGACGACATCGAGGCTCTAGTTGGCTTGGAGTCGAAGCTGTTCCACGAAGATGCCGGTCGGTACGATCCCTACTCGGACACGACCTGGCCGGAACGTGAAGGCCGGAAGGATTTCGGTGACCTCATCGATTCGCCCGACGGCATTCTGCTGGCGGGACACCGATCGGATGAGGTCGTCGGTCTGCTGGCCGGGTATGCGGCCAAGTCGTCACCGACGCGCCAACCGGTCGAGTACGCGGTATTGCGCACCATGTACGTTGCCGAAGATGCTCGCCGTTTCGGAGTTGCGACACTGCTGATCGATCACTTCCTGGGGTGGGCCCGGGAGCGAGGCTGCGCCGAAGCCCACGTCGATCACTACGCCGCCAACGATCCGGCGGCCCGGCTCTACGAACAGGCAGGCTTCCAGGCCCGGAGCATCTCGCGAGCCCTTCCGCTGTAGACGCTGCGCCAACTACGGTCGAAGCGATGGGTACTCAAGGAAGGGGTCGGCCAGGGCGGCGGCCCAGCGGTCATTGTGGTCGGCGGTGCTGAGTCGGTAGTAGATGGCTCGCCTGGTCCGGCTCGTCGTGTTCCCGCCGCTGTTGTGGCCGAGCAGATAGTGGGCCAATAGCAGGTCGCCACGTTTTGCGAGAATGGGTGTGGGGTCGCCGAGACTAAGCGGAGGGTCAAGCAGGGTCGAGTGTCCCCCGCTGGGCATCAGCGCCATGACGCCGTCAGAGCGAAACAGCTCTGCATGGGAGCGATGGGATCCCGGCCAGACCCAGAGGTTCCCCGAACCGGGTTGCCGTTCGTCGCTGAGGAAAATCCCGGCCAGGAGCGTGAACGGATACGGACGCTCGGGATCGTGGTAGCCATCGAGATGGGGTCCGCCGGGCGTGTGTTCCCAGTGGGGAATATTGAGGGCGATCTGAATGTGTCCGTAGCCGTGAACGAGCGGATGGGGCGACGTCAGCTCCTCGGCACGTTCGAACGCTCCTGAGGCGCGGATGGCCTCTTCGGAGGCCGGCAGCCGCTCGGGTGGCAGGAAGTAGAAACGCGTACCCTTCGTCTCGGGGTCGGGCGGGTCCAACGACTCGACGACATCGATTTCCTTGTCGACCGAGGCGAGCAAATGCTCGGGCACGAAGGATGGAATGAGGACATAGCCATCGGTGGCGAACTGTCGCTGTTGTGCCTCGCTGAGCATCGACCAAAAGCCTCCCATCGAGAAGGCCGCAGCGCCACCCGATATCGAGAGCGAACGCGGTAGTAGGAGACCTGTTCGTTCCCCCTCAAGGTCCGCAGTCGCAACGCCGACATTGCCCGGCAAGACCCGTTCGTTCCGAAAGACACCATGGACACGTCGACCACCGCGAATCGTCGAACCTACCGAGGTAGCTATTTTCTGTATCTGCTGCGGAGCTACCGGGTGATCCTGCCGCTGTTGGCCCTGACCGTGCTGATTCAAGCCCGGGGATTCGCTAGTTTCGTTGTCGCCGTCCTTCTATTGGCGGTCTGGTCTGTGGTGCTCCGCCTGGCACGCCCCGAGAGATCAAGCGTTTCCGTCGAGGGAACTCGGGTCATCGTCCGCAACCCGTTGCAGACCTACCACTTCGAAGCCAACGACATCACGGTCATGGACACCGACGTCTGGGGTACGCGAGCGCCAGGGTCGCTGGTGGTCCGCGACAGCCATGGGCGGCGGGTCACCTGCTACGGACTCGGCAGGAGAATCCTTCTCCGCCCGTCGGCAGATCTTCAAGAGTTCAGACTGACGGTCCACGAGCTTGGCGCGAAGGTGTATGTGGCAAGTTCGAAGTGGTCCGCGTTCCAGACCCCATAGGCCACGCGGAACGTCGGCGCTCGCCTCCGACTACTGTGGAAAAACGTTGGAGGTACCACGATGTCTCTGGTCGAAGCATGGTTTGTTCAACAAGTGCTGCGCTCGCGGGGTCGGAGTCGAAGTCGGGGTCGATCAAAGAAGCCCGCCAAGGCTGGCTGGTACTACGACCCCCGCAAGCTCGCTCGGTACCGATTTTGGGACGGCTCCCGCTGGACCGACGACACGGCTGAGATAGCCCCGTCGTAGCGAAGCTCAGCGGTTAGAGACGTTCGTGAGAGCGAAATCGAGATTTGGGCGACCTTGGTCGCCTTGCGAGCGCTACAACCGGATCGAACCGATCAACTTGTAGAGGAAGCGCCGTAGACCGGAGACGGCCTGTGCGTCATCACCACTGGGACCTGGTTGAACGTCCTCGATGATCGCCTTCAGCCTTGGAAGGTCGCCCGGGCGAACCAAGATCTTGTGGGGAACCATCGCTATAAACCCGGGCGCCAAACCGTTCTCGTCCATCTGGAGTGGCCAGACCGTCACACCGGAAGCTTTGCACTTCGCCAGTATGAGGTCGAAGGTGAAACGGTCGTAGCCGACATCAACGGTCAGCACATCGCTCCCCATCAAATGACCATAGTCTCGTTGCAGCACCGCTCGGGGCCGATGAAGCCAGGCGACGACAGGCGTTCAGGCAACGCCGGTCACCGATCCATCAACGTCCACCTCGTATCGCCCCTTGGACAGGTCGACGAGAACCAGAGGGTTGCCGAACGGATCGTTCACGACTGCGACCACGCCGACCGGGATCTCGAACGGCTCCACGACAACCGATCCCCCTCCCCCGACAATCGTTGCCAACGCCTCAGGTACGGATTCCACAAGCCAATTGGGCTCGTAGCCCTGCTCCGTCGTAAGTACGATCTCGGCTGAACTGTCCGGGGTTCCCAATCCGGCCTGGCCGATCTCGTCGTTGCGCCACCGCATCTCATGACCAAGCGATCCGACATAGAACGCGAGACCAGCCTCAAGATCGGGCACTCGCACTGTCACAGCGTCAATAGCCCTCAGCAAACCTGAACCCATGGGTGCAACAGTACGCCGCCGAACTGCTACCCGACAGAGGCCCGCTCCCGGGCCAGCAAGAACGTGCTGGCTTTTCGTTCGATTCTTGACAGGTTTTCGCCGGGTTCGGTGTCTAGGGGGAAACCATCAAGGAGGTTGCAACATGGAATCGAAGACTCTGCGGGCGATCGGTAGGCCGCACCGCAACAGGCCAGGAAGGACTCGTCGTGTTCCACTATGGTCACGCCTGTTTCTCGCTCTTGCCCTGTGCGCTGTCGGACTGGGCGTCGAGACAACCTCAGCTCCACCAGCCGATGCGGCGCCTCCCTTTCCTATGGGCATTGTCTCCATGACGTGTCAGAGCCACGCCTTTCTGCCGACCGTGTGCCCAATCAGCGGTGGGGCCCGCGGCCTCATTCTAAAAAACCAGCTCTCCTATTCGCCCTGCATTCCGGGCCATTCCTATTTCGTCACCTCTTCGTTCATCGTCGTCAGCAAAGGGTGTCGAGCGATATTCTTCGCCTCGGCCACCTATGGCCTGAAGACCGTCAGCTGCTCAAGTTGGGACTACGCGTACAAGGCGTGCTCTCCGTTCCCAGGGGTCCGAGTCGCCGGGTCGCTGAGATTGGACACCTTTTCTTCAACCGCCTGCATCGAAGGTCGGACCTGGAACCAGACCCATTACGGAGTATCCGTGCACAGCGGATGCCGGGGCCGATTCCTACTCTGGTATCCGTAGCGACAGAGACCGACGCCAGTCAGCGGGCCCGCGTGACCACCCGTGGGTCCGCTGACGGTGCGGCCAGCCGGCGGCGAAGAGAGGGTCGTGTCGTTGCGATGCCGGAGCTCGGCGACATGCCCGCCTCGTCAGACCCCGGGGATTGAGGAGAAGTCCGGTTCACGCTTGTCCAGGAACGCTGCCACCGCCTCGCTGTTCGCCGGACCACCCAGGAGAGGCCCGTAGGCGATCAGCTCGCTGCGGTGAGCGGCAATCGCATCATCTCGCCGCCGTGTGGAGTCAAGCATCAGCTGCTTTGTAGCGATGAGCGACGGGATGGGGTTGGCAGCGATCTCGTGCGCGACTGAGAGCGTTTCGGACTCCAGGACTTCGGGGGCACACACACGCCATACGTAGCCCATTTCCTGGCACTCCTCGGCGGTGAACCAGCGGCCGGACAGCAGAACGTATGCCGCGTTCTGCCACCCCATCCGGTTCGCGAAGGTGTAGCTCGATCCGGCCTCCGGGGCCAGGCCGAGCTGAGGGAACGGTGTCCGGAGCCGGGCGTTTGCTGACATCAGAACGAGGTCGCAATGAGCCAGCACCGTCATGCCGATCCCGACGCCAAGACCGTTCACTCCCGCTATGAGCGGTTTGGGGAAACTCGTGACGACCTCGAGCATCGAAGGAAACTCATGTGGCTGCGCCTCAGCCCCTGGAAGCATCTCGGTCATATCCTGACCCGCCGAAAAGGCCCGATCCCCACTGCCTGTCAGGACAACGACCGCAACCTGGTCGTCGGCCTGAGCGGCGTTGAGCGCTTCTCGAATCGCGGCGAACACCGCGTTGTTCATCGCGTTGAGAGCGTCTGGTCGATCGATCCGCAACACACGAACCCGGCCGTCATCCTCGATCTTCAGTGCCATCGCAACAACTTACTTGCCAGCTACTTGCGACCGCCAAGAGAGACGACATCGGAGCCAGCGTGATCAGCGGAAGCCAATCAGCTAGCCCGAACTTGGGCGTGGGCGAATGCCAGATCGTCGACCTCACGATCAAAGAAGGGCGCGTCCGAGCACGCGTGCCGAGGGTCAGGGGGTGCCTGTTTGGACGGCAACTCGTGCTTCGGCGACTTGGATTTGGTCGGTGTAGGTGGTGTCGATGGTGGTTGGCGGTAGAGGATCTGGCCCGCCGGACCCATCGAAGGTGACTTCCCAGATGATGGTGAATTCGTAGGTGAAGCTGGAGCCGTCGGGTGCGGTGTTTGACGAGTTCAGGTAGGTGTACGAGCAGTCGCCGGGGAACTCGGGCTCATAGGGTTCGGTGGGTGCCAGCCCAGTGCATTCGACTGCGTCGGGGTTTGCGGGGTCTCCCGGGTCGAGCCGTAGGATCGAGGGGGTTGCGGTTGCGGTGGCCCAGACGGCGCCAGCTTGCGCTGTGGCGCTGACCGGTTGCCAGTCATCGAACCGGAAGTCGGTGGGGACCTACACGTAGAGCCAGCCGTCTTGGCTGTCGACAGGTTCGAACGAGGCGTCGGGGAACGGGACGAGGCGGAAGACCCGATCAAGGGCGCCGAGTGCCAGATTTTCTGGTGTGGCTATGAGGGCCCAGACCCAGGTGCCGTCTGGTCCACAGGTTCGTATGGTCAGGACGCGTTGCATGGATTCGGTGGTGACACCGAGGCCTTCTACACCGCCGATGGTGATGGTGGCGAAGTCGTTGTCAGCTTCTTCGATACCTGGCGCCAGTTCCTCTGGGACATAGGAACCAGCCAGGTCCGTAATCGGGACTGCGGTGTAGGTGCAACCCGAACCGCTACCGCCAGGACCGCCACTGGGGTCCTCCTCCGCCAACGCGTCAATCCGGCCGTCTCTGCCGTCTCCGGGTCCTGCCGAGGCTGGAGCCGTCGCGCTGACGGTAAGAAAGAGGACAGCGGTGAGTGCTGTGACTAGGGTTCGAGTTCGCATACCGGTTCCTCGTCTGGGATGACTGATTCGGCGATCACGTCGGTGTCATCGATCTTCCAGGTGCCATCTTCAAACACGTACAAACGCTCGGCAAGAGTGACGGCGTCGCCGTAGGTTTCGTCGAGCATCACGTACTCACCGTCAGGACCGGGGATCCACCCTGCTCGACCGTCTCGTTCGCAGACAGTAGCGGTGGCGGTGAGGAGGGCATCGGCCACGGTGACTTCATCGATACGGACGAAATCGTTGTTTTCGATGTCGTCGGGGTGACGCCAGATTCTGCCTTCTTCTTGCATGTTCTCTATCGCTTGAACGCTGAGGCGGAGGTATTGGCCTGTGCTGGTTTGTGCGAAAAACGGTTCGGGGTCGCAGTCGGCTGGGTCGGTCGAACACGCCACCCAGTGCTCCCGGCCGAGTTGACTGCTGGCTCGGATGAGTTCTTCAGCTTTGGCGTCCACGGCGACCGTGGTGGTTTCTTCAACCGTTGTGGTTGTTGGGTGTTCATCAGAGATTCCTTCAAAGGGGTCCGCCGAATGAGAGCGTGAAGACGCTAACCCTTTCCGCAGTTAATGCTGCTAGGTGATCGGCTTGTGGCTGTTTCCGGATACGGCGTTACCGAGTTGGTCGATGGCGGTTGCGGCGCTGATAGGGACGATGCGGGCGGTGCCGGATTGTTGGCCTGCGAGCCAGTGGCCTTGGGTGGTACTAATGCCGATAAGAGAGGTGTCTGGGTCCTTGCCAGTCCAACCGGCCGAGAGGCGCCAGCCAAGTTGCAAGATGCCGATGGTCTCGGTCAGTTCATTGGATGTGTTTGGGCTATCGGTTGGTGGTGCTTGGGTGTCCGGGTCGAGCATGGCGTTGATGGCGTCTGTGGTTGAGTCGACCGGGTGACGCCCCTTTGGTGTGGGTTCGGTCGATCTGAGGAGTCGCAGGTGCTGGCCTAGCAAGGTTGGGAGCAACTCAAAGCTGGTCATTTGCACGGTGATCCGATGCTCGGTGACTCGCCGAATCATCACGACACGGCCTGTCGGGTCCCAGGCGGCGAGGAGTTCGTCGGCTGCTCCGGCGATGACCCGTTCGACCACGAACTGGCGCACGGCATCGGCACTGACAGTTGCCATTGCTTCGACCGTTGGGTCTAGCCGGTCGTTGGAGATCAGCCCGGCGGCGTGCCAACGTTGATGCCATCCGGCGGGTTCTCGGCTGTGAGTGACGACTTCGACCAGTTCGTCGAAATCGGTTTGGTCCAGTACCAGTGTTGCGGAGAGCGGTTCGAAGACAACCGTGCCCGATTCGGATCCATGCATTGCTGTCACCACGCCCTCATCATCAACATCGTGCCGTCACCGGAACGTGCGGGCTAGGACCCGTCGATGCGTTCCTCGTTTTCGGGGTCCCACCCCAACCGTTCATAGGTCATGGCGCGGTTCTCCGGATTCCGAAAGGCAAGGTCGACTCCATGGCGAATGTTGACTTCGCATCGTGGTGGGTCGTCGAAATCGTCGAGCGGGCGGGTCCATTCGGACAGTTCCACTGCTTGGCCTGGTTCCCAAAACCCGGGATCGGTCGTCGAAGCAAGCGCTTCGCCGTCTTTGGTATAGAACACGGCTTCAACGCCGAAGGCCCAGGCGAAGTCGTTGGTGTTGACGATAGTCATGGTGGCTTCGACCAGCTCCGGGCCTTTGAAACACTTGAAGTCACGGACTTCATACATGTCTTCAGGGGCCAACCAGCCATCCAGAAGCTGACCGGCCAACTCCCGGTCATCGTAGAGTTTTGCTTCGTCCCCATCGTCGCTACCACCCACGATGCACCCCGTCAGGGCCAACGCCGTGAATGCGGTGGTCAGCCATATCCGTCTACTCCCCGACCTCAGACTCGTGTACTGAAACATCAACCGCCGTGGCCTCCCCGTTCTCGCCGTAACCGGCTGCAGCCCAGCTGGCAAAGAACTCTTCGTGTTCTTGATCGGTGGTCTCTTGGACTCGATCGATGTAGTTGTCTTGATGGTGTCCGGCTCCGGTCCAGCCGCCGGTGAATTCATCGACGACAATACCCTCACCGGTGGCGGGGAACACTTCACCAGGCGTTGACGCATGCCCAACCTCTTCCACCACCACCGGGATGTCACGGGTGTTCTGCAGCACAAGCACTTCGGTTCCGTCCTGCACGTGAGGGAGCTGAGGCTCCGAGTAATAGGCCGCAGCCACAACATGGGTGACGTGGTAGTCACGACCGTTAAACCTCGGATCGGCGGCCAGATCAAGAGCGGTGTCGGCCCCGAAGCTGTGGCCGACAATGGCCAGATCCGACCCTGGGGGAACGTTCTGCTCGATGTAATCCCGAACCATCCGCGCATAGCGGTTGTCGGCAATAGAGGCGCTACCCGCTGATCGTGTTGCGGCCCAGTCGGTGTCACGTACCGAACGGTTGTGTTCGCTCAGCCCAGCGTTCGGGCTGCTCAGATCGGTCACGCCTGGCAGGACCACGGTGTAGGAGCCGTTCTCATGGGCGATCACCTGGAACTCATCGGCCTGAATCTGTTCACCATCGGCGGTGTCCTCCAACGAACGGACGATGGCGTTACGACCCAAATCAACATCGGTACCCCCATCAACGGTGAAGGCGTTCGGCCCGCCATCGTCGCCCGATTCACGCACCGGGAACGCGCCGCCAGGCACCCTGGCCTCAAGGTCACCGCTCGGGATCTCGTCGCCGCCGATACGGCCGTCGAGGTTCTCGAACAACTGGTCGACCAGCCACGGATTGGCATCCTCATTCCACCAACCCCGAAGACGGGGAGCGACAACTTCACGATCGACAAACCCACCGACCACACCACCAACCGGCCCAGCAAAAAGCCCACCGGCAACCGTGCCGAACAAGCCCGACCCGGCGATCAGCTTGAAGGCCCGAGACTTGTTCAGAAGATTGCCTATAAAGAGGTCCCCGGCAGCTGACCCCAGCTGCCCGAGCCGGTCCCGACCCCAATCGGTGAAATCGTCCCAGGTTTCCGAAAGCCGATCACCGGCCCAGTCCCACGCGGTCGACGCCTGATCTTCAAGCCACTCGACGCCGTCGGTCGCCTGGTCTTCCAACCAATCGACGCCATCGTTCGCATAATCCCACCCGTCAGCCGCCCGGTCTTCGAGCCAACCCCGCCCCACCCCCCCCCCCGCCAACAAAAAACCCGGCCGCGGGAAAACTGGCCGATCCCGTAGATCGGGTAGACCCGGCAGGCCGATCCCGCCGCCGAACGATCGAAGCGACGACCCCCAACCGCCGCCCTCGTCCTGCGCTCCTTCCAAAGCGCTTGTCTCCTGCTGGGCGGCAACGTTTCGACGGACCGACGCAGCCATCTCCCGAAGATCACCAACACAACGGCCAAGACTCGGCGCGTGCGCCGCCTGCCAGCTCTGACGGAACGAGCCCGCATCAGGGCCGTCCCAAAACCCTCTCGAACCTGCAATACCGCTGCGAGAGCTGCGAGCAAGACCGTCAAGCGTTGAAGCCCGCCCGTCAATGAGACGAGCCAGCGCTTCCATCCGCTCAACATCAAGTCCAGACAAACCCGTCATCGACCGCAGCATCCCTTCCCGGTCTCACACACAACACCATGCTCGACCAACCCACCGACTGGCAACGGGATAGATCCCCACAAACCCCCGATCGCCGCTGACCAGCGACTTAGCGGCTCCGGACAGCGGCAGCCCGGGCAAGCAAGAGGCCCGATCCTAAGACCGGGCCTGACATGCGTGTTCTTTGGAGCGGACGACGAGATTTGAACCCGCGACCCTCACCTTGGCAAGGTGATGCTCTACCAGCTGAGCTACGTCCGCAAGATGTGCGGATGTGATTATACCGTCCGGCCACCCCTGCGCAGCGGTTTAGCACGCAGTTCTCTGTGAACCGGGCCCAATCCGCTCAGGAACCGGGGCGTAGATCGATTCTGAGGGTCAAAACCCCGTCCTCGATGGTGGCGGCGGCATCGCCGATCATGGCGAAGTCCATGAAGTCCTCCTCCGCCTGGCGGATGAACATCTGACGTTCGTCGCCACCGACCGGAGGCAGGTTCCGCTTCTTGACGGCTTCCGCCCGCTCTTTGAAGCGTGTGATCATCGACGTTGGGTCAAAACTCTCAGCCATTCCGCCACCATAGACCGCGCCACTGACGGTCTGAAACGCTAACGATTCAGGTGGTTGAAGGCCGATTTCATCACCGCTGCCCAGTCGTCGTCGCTCAGACCGACTTCATCACGCTCTCGCCGGGCCCGACGTTGTCTGGCGGCCGCCAACTCATCGGCTTCTCGTCGCCCATTGGCTGCCGCTGATCGGTCGGCAACTTCGATTCTGGTCGAACGTGGGGTCTTGGGCCGCTGCGGTGTGGGCGTGGCCGACGAGCTGGCTGGCCTGCCGGTTGTTCGACGCACCGTCACCGGGGCCGCGGCGTTGCGGACCGACGCTGCTGCAGGAACGGACGGCACCGCCTTTGATGGCGCGGCCCGCGGAGGGTCCGGCAACGGCGTGTTCGCCGGGGTAGCCGGGGTACGGGCGGGCGGCGAGGCAGCCGGGGCGGTCGAAGCGTTGCGGCCGCCCGAAGCGGCCCGAGTGGTCGGGGCGGTCGAGGTGTCAGTTTCTGGCCCTCCGCCCAACGTCTGCGACAGAAGATCTGAGGAGTCAGACAGGATTGACGGACCTGCAGCGGCAGCAAGCCGGGACGCACGTGTGGGCGGAGGCTTGGACGTTGTTGCAAACGGTGGCCCATCGTCGCGGCCTGCACCTATCCGGATGTCGCCCTCTGCGCTCTCCGCCAAGGTCGGAGGACCGGCGGCCCCGACACCGGCAAGCTCGTGGTCCGGGCGGGCGGTCGCAGCGGCAGCCTCTTCGGTGAGCTGCTCCAGCCCGGGGTTCACCGACGGATCGAAGTGTCCAAGGTCTGTCAGCAGATGACGGGCCCGACGCTTCGGCGACGTGAACATCCAGTACCAGGCGGTCAGCGCAGCCAACATGACGGCAATGCCGACAAGGCACACGATCAGGAGCGTGATGGCCTGGCGTGTCTCGTCGGCCTCGGCGGCTAGAACCAGGACGAACACTGCGAGTGACTATAGCTGATGCTCGGGACAGGAG
>CAZSTV010000174.1:10006-12404 GCA_964609665.1 uncultured Acidimicrobiaceae bacterium | reverse complement strand
CCTGACACCGGCGCACCCACCGGGCCCACCCCTGGCGCCCCGGCGACGCCGCCGACCTTGTCGCCAACTGCCGTGGATGGTGGGGGGCCGCACCCGGCCCGGCCCAGGTGGCGGAACGGGCCGTGTTTGAACACCTGGGGTGGGAGAGCGAGGACCGGGACCGCACCGTTACTCAGGACGACACGACAGGCGGCGTCACCCGCTGCGTTGTTCGGTCAGGGGAGCGGGCGTGGGAGGTCACCGTGGCGGTAGGCCGCGCCGTGCCGACCATCGCCTGTCGTCAGCCGGGTGGGCTGCCTTCCAAGCAGTCGAGGGAGTACGCGGTCAGCTCGATCGCCGAAATCTAGGCGGCGCTACCCGATGGCAAAGGAACGGCTCACGTTGGTCGCCGTTCGATTGGCGGAACTATCGATGGCCCACACCCTGGCCCGGTAGTTGCCCGAGCCTGTCGACGGATCAAACGAATAGCTGAAAGTGGTGATCGCCGCCCCGGGGTTTGTGGCGGGGACGGCAAAGCGGTTGAACGATCCCCAGGTCCCAGTCACCGAACTCCACCAGAGCCCGGTGCCGGTGTCCCGGATGGTGACTTCCGCTCCAGACACGGCCACGTTGTCGAAGAGCGAACCCATCAGGGTCACCGGTGCGGTGACGGTTTGGCCCTGATTGGGCGATGTCCAGACCGCTGTGGGTGGGGTGGAGTCGGTGGAGGCTGGACCGCTGAACTTTCGGCTGACGGTGCCAACGGTGTCATTGTCCGACGTATCCACCGCCCACACTCGAACGCGGTAGCGGGTGACCGAACCGGGGGTCGGCGGGTCGAAAGTCATATCCCAACCGGTCGTTGCTGCCCCCGGTGCGTCAACGGCGATGCTGAAGCGGTTGAACGACCCCCAGGCGCCGGAGGCAGGGTTCCACCAGAGGCCGGTGTCGAGGTCTCGGATGATCACGTCGATGTGGTCAACGCCCACATTGTCCGTTGCCTGGCCGCCGATGGTGACGGGCAGGCCGACCGTCGCGTCAGCGCCAGGGGAGGAGATGGACACCGACGGCGGCGTGTTGTCTGCCACCGAATCGTCGACCTGGAACTGCAGGTTCGGGGCGGTGTTGTCCTGATTGTCCGAGGTGTCGATGGCGAAGGCACGGGCCCGGTACTGGCCGGAGCCTGAGCTGGGGTTGAACTGATAGTCGAAGCTGGCGCTGGGAGTGCCAGCGCCGTTCAGGTTGGCCGGGAAGCGGGTGAAGGAACCCCAGGTGTTGGTGATGCCGTTCCAGTAGTCGCCGGTAACGCGGTCTCGGATGATCAGCTCCACCCGGTCAACCCCGACGTTGTCGGTGGCGGTGCCGGCAAGCGAAATCGGCGCAGGTCCGGTGGACTGGTTGGCCGGTGAGGTCCACTGTGCATTTGGCCGGGTGTTGTCTGGCGGAGCGGCATCTCGCTCGTAGTGTGCGAACTGACGGGGCTCGCCGACCACGTACAGGTCGCTCTCGTCAAGCGTGAACGCCATACCCTCCGGCTGCCCGAAGCCGACGATCGACTTGCTGTCGACCACGGTTCCCGACGGTGAGTACTCGACCAGCAAGTTGCTCTCTTCGCTCAGCACGAAAATGTTGCCGGTCGTTGCGGAGTGGTGCACCGCCGCTGCGTCGGTGATGCCACCGGTCAGCGTGAAAGGTTCGGTCACCGCACCGTTTTCTTCGGTCAGGAAGAGCCGTGGTGGGCCGGGGTGTTCACGTACAACGTAGAACTCCTCGTTACCCGAACCTTGGCTGGATCGGACGAAGGAGATCCCCTCCAACCCGTCACCGCCGCCGGTGGCGATGCCGGTGTCGATTGTGTAGACCACGTTGCCTGAGTTCAGCGACGATGCGCCGTTCGGGATGTCGACCACGTGGATGATGCTGGTGGACTCATCGACGATGGCGAAGCGCCTGTTGTACATCCACGTGATGTCTTCGGGGTCCGACAGGCCGAAGTTGGTGGAGATGGACCGGACCAGGTTTCTGGTCTGCGGGTTGTACTCCAGAACGCGGTTGCTGCCGTTGTCGGCAACGAAGACGGTGTTGGACGTGCCGCTGAATGCCAGACCCGAGTAGTCGTTGAGCGACGTGCCGGACAGGACCGTCACGCCCGGCGGGTCGACAAGGCTGTAGTCATCGGCCTGAGCGGCGGCCGGTTGTGCCAACCAGGCCAGCGTGACCAGCACGACCCCCGAAAACACTGGGAGCACGGACCAAGGCCGTGCTCCACACTTCGTCTGTGCCGCCTGCTTGTACATGTCCGCCCTCGCGCTTCAACGCCGAAGGGCTCACCGTATCGCACAGAAGGCCATAAAAACTGCGGTCCCGCGGCCCCGCACACAGAATAAAAACCCCCCCCACAAAACGGGAATGGGGGGGG
>CAZSTV010000174.1:1125-9996 GCA_964609665.1 uncultured Acidimicrobiaceae bacterium | reverse complement strand
GCCATCCACAGTGATGACAGCCGGACCGAACTTAGCGGTAAGGGCGGATCGCCCTGCCTAGATTGCGTCTATCCCAACGTCACCGGTCCGGATGCGAATCATTGACTCGACCGGGGTGATCCAGATCTTGCCGTCACCGATGTTGCCGGTCTTGGCTGAACTTTGGATGGTGTCTGCAACCTGTCCGGCGATCGCCTCGTCGACGACAATCTCCAGCCGGAGCTTTGGAACGAAGTCCACTTTGTACTCCGCACCGCGGTAGGTCTCGGTGTGTCCGCCCTGGCGGCCGAATCCTTTCACCTCGGACACGGTCAGGCCTTGCACGCCAATTCCCTGCAGTGCCTCCTTGACCGGATCCAGCATGTGAGGTTTGAGCACCGCCGTTATGAGTTTCATCATGTTCTGTTCTCCCTACCCTTAGATTGAGCTTGCTGCGGCCAGAATGTCCGGGCCATAGCCCGGGCTTCCGTGCTCGGACACGTCGAGACCGGCGGTCTCTTCTGCCTCAGAGACCCGGAGCAGTCCGGCGGTCTTGAGGGCCGTGAACAGTGCGCCTGCGGCGACAAGGACGAACGCTGCGATTACCACGCCGCCGATGAGCTGGTCAATGAACAACCCGGCGCCGCCACCGTAGAGGAGACCTGCGCTGTCATCGGCACCGTTTACCGGTGTGGCGGTGGAGAAGAGGCCGGTGGCCAGCAGGCCCCAGAAACCGCACACGCCATGGACCGAGAACGCACCGACCGGATCGTCGATCTTCATACGCTCGATGCCGAGCACCGAGACGACGACGAGGATGCCTGCGATGAAGCCGGTGACGATCGTGCCCAAGGCCGAGAGTTCACCGATACCGGAACAGATGGCCACAAGGCCTGCGAGGATGCCGTTACCTGCCATGGAGACGTCTGGCTTGCCGCCCATGATCCAAGAGGTAACCATGCCACCAACGCCACCGGATGCTGCGGCGAAGGCTGTCAGCACCGCAAGGATTGGCACGGCCATGTCGGCCTGCAGCTGAGAGCCGGGGTTAAACCCGAACCAGCCGATGAAGAGCAGCAGCACACCGGTCATTGCCAGCGGGATGCTGTGACCGGGCATGGCCCTGGGGGTTCCGTCTGCGGCGTACTTGCCGATCCTGGGCCCGATGACAATGGCACCGGCGAGTGCGGCGAAGCCACCGGTCATGTGTACGAGTCCGGACCCGGCGAAGTCGCTGAAGCCGAGCTCGTCGAGCCAGCCGCCGCCCCACTTCCAGCTGACAACGATGGGGTAGATGATGCCGGTGATGATGATCGAGTACAGGATGTATCCAACGAACTTTGTCCGTCCTGCAACCGCACCGGAAACGATGGTGGCTGCCGCGGCAGCGAACGCTGCCTGGAAGAAGAAGTCGACTGGGACTGCCAACGGGTAGAAGCCATCCGAAGCAAGTGCCTCCGGGCTGATGTCCACGAGGGCTCCATCAAAGAACCCCGACACCCACAGGCCCGCTGAGCCGAACCAGCCGTTGAAGTCACCGGGATAAGCAATACCCCAACCGACCGCGGCGAAGATCAGGACGCCGATGGACGCGTCCATCAGGTTCTTCATCATGATGTTGGCGGCGTTCTTGGCTCGGGTAAGTCCCGCTTCGACAAGTGCGAAGCCCGCCTGCATCAAGAACACGAGCACGCCCGAGATGAAGATGAAGATGTTGTCGAGGACAACCATGTTCATCGCCGCGGCACCCTCCGCTGCGCCACGGTCGTACTGATCGGCCACCTGGGCCGAAGCCGGTCCCGCCAGTACTAGCCCAAGAGTCCCGGCCGCCATCAAGGCCACCGCGAGTTTGCGTTTCATTCCTGCTCCCTTCCGGAATGCCGCCTGGCGCCGCATCCAGTGGCCGGAACTCCCGGCCTGTCACAGAAGCTACGGAGGCTTCGTTTCGCGCTTGTTCCCCGTGGTTTACGCGTACGTCACACGTTTCTTACTTCAGCCTTACATCTGACGTTGGCCCAAGATCGGCGGCGGCACCTGCCCCGGACGCGAAAAGACCTGGCACCACTAGGGGGAGGCGGTGCCAGGTCTGACGCGGCGTGCGCCGGTCGTTCTTGTGAGGTGTCTTACGCAGGTTCCAGCACGTACCCGCGTTTGCGGACCGTCCTGATCTGCAACCCGATCGGTTGCACTCGTCTTCGGAGTCGATGCAGATGAACGTCCAGCAGGTTTCGGCTTGGCGCTTCTCCCGGCCATCCTGCCCCAAGCAGCGATTGCCGGTCGGCAACCTTGCCAAATCGTGAGAGCAGAACGTCGACGATGCGTGCTTCGAGGTCGGGGAGTGAGACCCAACCCGACGCGGTCCGCAGGACACCCTCTTCATCGAGGGTCGGTTGCACGACCACTCGTCGCCGAAGTGATTCCACCCTGGCCTGAACATCTCGATGGTTCGCAGGCAGGCGCACCCAGTCTTCGACCGGGTCAACCGTCAACGGGGGAGGAGCGTTTTCTTCAACCAGGAGCAGTCGCGGTTGGTTGTCCTCGTGGAGAACGGCGCGACGCTCCCGCTCCCGTGGCCAATGCAACAGCTCTACCGTCATAGTTAGGACGGTAGATCGCCCATGTTTCCCTATTGTTTCGTCGCGATGAACCGCAGTGGTCTAGCCGGGTTTCTTCGCTCGGAGCGTGGCCGAACTCGGACACTGAGCTCGGAGACCGAGCCCCGGTGTGCGGCTAGTCGAAGGTGATGACGCTTCGTGCGACGTTGCCGGTTTTCATCTCGGCAAAGCCCTCGTTGATCTGCTCAAGCTCGATGGTGTTCGACACCATCTCGTCGAGCTTCAACCGACCGTCAAGGTACATCTCGACGAACCGGGGCATATCGGTCCGGAACTGGTTTGAGCCCATGTTGGACCCGGTGAGCGTCTTCTCATACAGGAAGTCCACACCGTGCAGCTCCACCTTGGTCCCGACGGGAATCATGCCGATCACCGTGGCCTGGCCACCGTTGCGGAGCATGTTGAATGACTGCTCGGCGGTCTGCTTCAAGCCAACGGCCTCGAAGCTGAAGTGCACGCCCTCGCCGTCGGTCAACTCTTTGATCTGCTCAACGGGGTCGCCGTCGCTGGCGTTGACCGTGTGGGTTGCTCCGAGCGACTCGGCAAGCTCAAGCTTGGAGGCGTTCATGTCCACTGCAATGACCTTGTTGGCTCCGGCGATCCTGCCGCCCTGAATGGCGGACAGGCCAATGCCGCCGCACCCGATGACGGCAATCGTGGAGCCCGGGTCGACCTTCGCCGTGCGGAACACCGCACCGAGTCCGGTGGTAACGCCGCAGCCGATGAGGGCTGCCTTGTCGAGCGGCATCTCCTCACGAATCTTCACCAGCGCATGCTCGTGCACCAGCATCTGCTCGGCGAACGACGAGAGATGGAGGAAGGAGTTGACCGCTTCGCCGTCGGGGCGAGAGAGCCGTGACGGCTTTCCAGCGCCGCGAACCAGCTCGGTGTTCTTGTTGTCGCACAGCGAAAGGTGGCCGCTGATGCACTGGCTGCAGTGTCCACAGAACGCCGACAGACAGGTGATGACGTGATCGCCCGGCTTGACGTAGTGCACGTCCGAGCCAACCTCTTGCACCACACCCGCAGACTCGTGCCCGAGTACCGCAGGGCAGGGATGGGGGTAGAGGCCTTCCATGAAGTGAAGGTCGCTGTGGCAGAGACCGGCGGCCTTCGTCTCGATCAGTACTTCACGAGGACCGGGACTGTCGATGTTGATGTCCTCGATGTCCAGTTGTCCGGGAATCGAGTTGAGGACGGCAGCTTTCATGAAGACTCCTTACGTCTGTCGACGAGTGTAAAAACCAAGGTCAAAGAATCGAGCGTGGGAATCGAGCGTGGGAATCGAGCGTGGGAATCGAGCGTGGGAATCGAGCGTGCGAAACGAATGCAAGAGACGGCTGTCAGAGACGATCCGGGCCGCTATTGGTCATCAGCGGTCTGGGCGAGTCTGTCGACCGCCTGCACGAACCGCTCCAGGTACTCCGCCAGCTGGACCTGTTCCTCTGGCGAGAACTCCGACAGGATCACGCTAAGGCCCTGCTGGACCCGGGAGCTGATCTCGCCGTAGCGTTCACGGCCGGCCATGGTGGCGGTGACCACGATGGATCGTTGGTCGTCCTCGGCCCTGACACGTTCCACCAGGCCCTTGTCGACCAGGCAGCCGACCGCCCGTGTGGTCGAGGCGGGGGTGATGTGCATGGCGTCAGCGAGCTCGCCCATGCGCAGGGGCCCCTGCTGGCAGATCAGGCTGAGCGCATCGGCCAACGCAATGTCGAGTGGCTCGCCGCCCTGGGCGTAGAACAGGTCTTTAACCTTGACCGCTCCTGCGCCTCTTCGAATTTGTCTCCACGCCCGTCCCACCCTGCGTCGGATGTCGACGTTTACCGTCACTGCAGCACTCATCACGTATGAGTTTGGCGTGCATTCTCCGACTTTGCGAGTTCACCGTCGCCAGATGTCTCGCCCTGTTGCGTTTCGAAAACCGTCAACGCCTCGGCCGAAAGCGCTCGAACCGTAGTGTCTAGGACGATCGCAGCCCGTGCCAGATCCTCGTACTCCGGTTTCGCACCGTGTGGGCCAACCTTCACGGCGATCGATTGGCCGCGGACCATCACATGTTCGAATCGGCGGGGAAGGACCTGTTTGATCACCGGAGCGACCCGAAGCCCCAACGTGCCCGTTTCGGCAAAGACCAGTCCGCTCAGCGCATCGACCAGGTTTGGGGCGCACAGGACGTGAAGCGCAACACCGGGCCGGGCCTTCTTCATCACCACTGGAGTTGCCCACGCGTCATCGGCCCCGGCGTCCAGGCACCGGTTGATGACGTGGCCTACCACCTCTGCGGTGACGTCGTCCAGGTTGGTGGTCAGAACCATGGCCTGATGAGGTTGTGCGCCATGGGTTGCCTCGCCAGGGGTTCGGTCAACCTCGGTGGACTCCAACAGGTAGGCGCTGATGGCGTTCGGGTACTGCTCTGGGTCCCGTCCACCAGCGCCCCGTGATGATCCAACCAACCTGCCGGCCGGCATCGGACCCCACTCGGTGGCCATGGTGACCAGCAGCGCGGCGCCGGTGGGGGTGACGGTCTCGGCGGCAACATCGACGGGTTGCACGTTGGCGCCGATCAAAAGATCGGTGGTCGCCGGAGCAGGAATTGGCAGACGACCGTGAGCGGCCGTGGTGGAGCCATGGCCGAGACCGATCGGGCCGCACAGTACCCGCTCCACCTGCAGGGCATCGAGAGCCAGCCACGCGCCGACGATGTCGATGATGGCATCGACCGCGCCCACCTCGTGGAAATGCACCTCATCGATGGAGACATTGTGGATGCCCGCCTCAACTTCGCCGAGGCGTCGAAAAGTGGCCCTGGCGCCCCGGATGACGTTTTCTGGCAGCGAGCTCGCTTCGAGCATTGCGTCAATCGAAGACCAGGTCCGGTGGTGGTGTCCCTCGGTGGACGACACCAGCGCCCGGGTGCACGAAAGCGAGCACCGCAGAACAACATCACGCTCAAGCGACCACCCATCAACCGGGAGCGTCTCCAGACCGCTACGAACAACCTCGACCGAGGCGCCGAGACCGAAGAGGGTCCCGAGCATCATGTCGCCGGAGGCACCAAAGCTCGGATCGAGCCAGAGGGATCGGCCGGGTTGTTCGGTCACGTGCCAACCTGGCGCAGGATGCGGTGGGCGGCACAGGCCGCGCCGTACCCGTTGTCGATCCCCACGACCGAGATGCCGGGCGCGCAACTGGTCATCATGGAGGCCAGAGCGGTCTGGCCCTCGAACGCGGTGCCGTAGCCGACCGAGGTGGGAATGGCGATGAGTGGTGCGGCCACCAGACCGCCGAGCACGGTTGGCAACGCCCCCTCCATGCCTGCCACTGCGATGATGGCCTGGCTGTCGTCCAGGTCGGGTAGGACATCCAGCAGACGTTGTAGACCGGCGACACCGACGTCGACGATCAACTCGACCGTATGGCCAAGGGCGGCCAGGGTGAGGCGGCATTCCTGGGCGACGGGAATGTCGGAGGTTCCAGCGGCGATGACCGTTGCCTTCGCCCCAGACGGTGTACGCGGCCGCCAAACGAACGTGGTGCCGAATGCCTCGTGCGGCTCAAGCTCACCGAGGGCCCGCTGTTGATCTTCGGTGGCTCTCGTCGCGATGACCGCGTCGGTGCCGTCCGCCAGCATCGCGGTGACAATGTCCACGCACTGTTCGGTGGTCTTGGAGAGGCAGTAGACCGCTTCCGGCATGTCGATGCGCTCGCTGCGGTCGAAGTCCAACCTTGCGTCAGGCCCCATTGGCATCGCTGTTCGTCAGCGCATTGTCATTAGCCAGGGCGCGGTTCAGATTTCCGCTCCGCAGCCCGTCAAGGTCCAGGGTGACGTAGCGGTAGCCAACGTCGGTGACGGCCTGGACGATGTCCGATGCCACCTGTACCGCGGCGGGAAGGTCTTCGGCCGGAAGCTCGATGCGGGCGGTGTCGTCGTAGTGACGGACGCGAACATCTCGGAACCCGAGCGCTCGGATGGCGGCCTCGGACCGATCGATCCGTGACAGCAACGGCACCGACACCGGGGTGCCGTATGGCAGCCTGCTCGACAGACACGGCATGGCAGGTCGGTCCCAGACCTCAAGCCCCCATGCCTTCGCCAGATCTCGCACGTCCTGCTTGGTCAGCCCTGCCTCGACGAGCGGGAACCGAGCGCCCCGTGACGCCGCTGCTTCCTGGCCCGGTCGGTGGTCGCCGAGATCATCCACGTTGACCCCAAGTGTCACCACGGCGGACCGCTGCTGCGACATTGGCTCAAGCTGATCCATCAACGCGGACTTGCACCAGTAGCAACGGTCGCCGTCGTTGGCGACATACCGTTCATCGGTCATCTCCATGGTCGCCACCGATTCCCACGGGATCGACCAGTTTGCGGCCAGCTCCTTGCACTGCTGCAGTTCACCGTCGGCCAGCGATGCCGAGTCCGCAGTGACAGCCATCATGTCCGCCCCGAGGGTTCGGTGGGCGGCCAGGGCCAGCAGCGACGAGTCGACACCGCCGGAAAAGGCCACGATCATCGGGCCAATTTCGGTGATGGCGGCTGCGAGACGCTCTTCGGTTTCCGCTCGTTCGGTCACGCTGACCAAGGGTACAAGCGGGTGGGCTGAGGTGAACAAGCCGAGTCACCCGCTGCCAGTCCCCGGGCGAGCCGGGCCTACCCTGGGCCGAAGGAAAGTTCCTCGATGGGCGGTTCTGAGTGAAGTGGTGAACGTACAGAGCGAGTCGACAACGTGGTTTGAAGAGCTCGATCTCGACCCGGACGGTGACTGGTTGCGTATGGGCACCCGCCAGCTCGGTGCTCGACCGTGGCTGGTCGTGGACCAGCACCGCGCCGATGAATTGGCCCTCAAACAACGCCTGAGCGAGGAGCGCCACGACGAGGTCTTCGCCGCTCAACCCGATGCCACCGATCCCGGCCAGGAGATTCTGGAGCTGGTCACCGCCGAACTCGGTGACCTTGGCATTGCCCCCGGCGTTGGGGCGCCGGGGCTCCACCCGCTCGATGCTGCCGGGCGAATGGTCCAAGAGGACCTGTGCCTGCTGCGACGTGATGAGGCGGGCTGGGTCTTGGCCGCAGCATCGCTGTGCTTTCCCAGTCGGTGGCGTCTGGCGGACAAGATGGGGCGGACCCTGACCGACGTGCATCAACCGGTCGACGGCTATGTGCCGGCGCTTGCGTCGCGAGTCGATTCCCTCTTCGACCGTCTCGATACCCAGACGGTGTGGCGTCGCAACTGGTTCATTCACCCCAGCGACGAGTTGTTTCAGCCGGACCGACCAATCGACGGCGACCCCACCATTGACTCAGATGAGTGTGACACCCGGCTTGTCATTCGCAGTGAACGTCAAACCCTTCGCCGATTGCCGCACACCGGCTGGATTCTGTTTACGGTTCGGATCCAGCAGGCCAGCCTCGGTCGGTTCCTGGAAGACCCTGAGCGGCGGGAGCAGTTCACCCGCTTCGTCGAAGAAGCCCCCGCAGATCACGCCGCCCACCGCGGACTGTCATCAGCACAGGTTGAGGTCCTGCGGTCGTTGATGGCCGCTCGGGACTGAAAGGGCGGTTGTCGTGGTTGACCCGGCCGATAGCGCTTCGGCGGACTCCGCCGCAGATATTGTTGCGGCCATCGGCCGACGTGACCGGGAACTGGCGGCCCGGCTGTCGATGCTCAGCGTCGATGAGCTGGCCAACGAGACGTTGCTGCCCGGGTGGTCGGCACTGACGATCATCTGTCACCTGCGGTACGGGGCCGAAGCGAATCTCCGTGTCACCGAGGACATGCTGGCGGGGTCAACCACGTCGTACTACCCCGAAGGTCGGGCCCAACAACGCGATGCCACGCTTCGTCCCGGCGCAGACGAGGCACCGGAACAGGTGGTGGCGTCGCTGGTCGAACAGAGCGCGTCGCTGCTGCAGCGATGGTCCAGCCTGGCGCCCCAGGACTGGGAGCGGGTGCTGGTCGAGCCGGCGGACAACCGTGATCTCGGGCCGGTGTCACTGCGGACGCTGGCGCTACTTCGCCTTACCGAGGTGGAGGTCCACGGCACCGATCTCGCCATGGGCCTTGATGGCTGGAGTGAGACGTTTGTGGCGGCGGCGTTGCCGATGCGGCTCCACTGGTTGGCCCGACGTCGATCCAACCATCGAGCGGCGAAAGCGATTGACGGTGTGTGGCGAGTGCGGGCCACCGATGGTCCATCGGTCCTGGTCGCCTTGAACGCTGGTCAGGTGGTGGTGTCCGACGACGACCACACCCCCGATGGTGCGGCGGTCATCGAG
>CAZSTV010000174.1:0-1115 GCA_964609665.1 uncultured Acidimicrobiaceae bacterium | reverse complement strand
GCTTCTTGCTTGGCAGGGTGTCGTTCGACGTGCTCAGCGTCGGTGGAGACGAACAACTGGCCGCTCGGTTCCTCGAGGCCTTCCCCGCCCCATAACCCGGCTGGGCATCCGGCGCTCTTTGGCGCGCCCACGCTTCATCTGTTGACCCGCTTCCTCTGTTGACCCGTTTCATCTGTTGACCCGTTTCCTCTGTTGACCCGTTTCCTCTGTTGACACTGTGGACTCTTGAGCGTATGCTCAAAACATGAAGGTTTGAGCAAACGCTTAAACCAGTTTCGATAGCGAATCGAAGGCTCGAACTTGTGGGGCGAAAAGTGTTCGCTCCAACCGAAAAAGAGGAGAAATGGCATGAGTGATGCAATTCTGGGAGTGGTGGGTGCCACCCCGCTGGCGGCCGAGGTGAGTGAGTTCACCGCCATCGGCTTCTACCTGATCTACGCGGCGACGGCGGTAACGCTGGTGATCTTCCTGGCCCGCACGCTGCACAAGAACGGCCAGGTGTTTCTGGACGAGGCGTTCGACCAGCCGGACCTTGCGCAGTCGGTCAACCAGCTGCTCGTGATCGGCTTCTACCTGCTCAACCTGGGCTACGCCCTCATCGTGTACCAGCTGCAGCCAAGCTACGGCTCGCTGACGCTGGCCTTCAATGAGCTGGTGGCCAAGCTCGGCATACTGCTGCTGTCACTCGGCGTCATTCACCTGCTGAACATGTTGGTGTTCTGGAAGATCCGTGGCAGCAAGGACCGGGCCAACAGGTATCGCACCCCCGGTGGCGTGCAGTTGCCTGCGCCTGCGGCCTTCGTTCCGCCACCACCGCAGACGCCGCTTGGCATGCCCCGGTACCCGGCCCCGGCGGATCCCGGACTTGCCTAATGGGTCCGCTGACCGTCGTCTATGACGCCGACTGCCCACTGTGTCGACGCTGTCGCCAGTGGGTGTTGGCGCAGGAGCACCTCATCGAGTTTCGGTTCGTGGCTGCTCAGGAGCCATGGGTGCAGGACTGGTTGGGGGCATTGGTCCCGGTCGGTGATGAGCTTGTTGTCGTTGGCGGCGACGGGGCCACGTGGGTGGGGCCCGATGCGTTCATCGCCTGCCTCTCGGGGCTTACCCGATAC
>CAZSTV010000173.1:652-12410 GCA_964609665.1 uncultured Acidimicrobiaceae bacterium | reverse complement strand
GTCTTGGCCTGAACAATTGAATGTGCGTGCGCTGAACCTTCGGGGGGAGAAGTGTTTGGTTTTGGGAGGAGACCTGGGGGAACAGTGACGGCGCTGGAAGACTCCGACGCCGCCACTGCTTCGATGTGGATTGGACCCGCACCTTCGTTTTGATTCCGGTGTGGTCCTGGTCCCTATCTATGTTGGCTTCCTAGCGATGCCCCTAGCATCCCCCATACTCGAAGAACTCACGGTTCTTCTGGTCTTGCTTCTTCGCCCTCCGCCTTTGCCGGCGGAGGGACCGTTGTTCCTGTGGTGACATTTTCTCTTCGACCAGTCGGTCGATTCTGCGGTGTGCCCTCTTGGCCTCGCGTCGGTTCTGTTCCACATTGCCGAGTTGTGAGACGAATACGGCAATGGCGAATGGTCCGAGCACGAGGATGAAGGCCGCGATCAGCAGTGCCTCCAGCATGACTTGCCTCCTTGTTTGTGCGTCGCCCACAAATATTGGAGACCCGGATTTTGGGTCCGGAAACTACGTCATCATGACTATTCCCCCTTCTCGTCGCGCAATGGATGAGCTGTGTTGCTGAACACCTGTTTAGTGTTCATTCCTGACAGTAGAACACTTACGGTGTCGTTGCATAGTTTGTGCGCACAAAAGATTCACCGATCTTCGCGAGAATCACGAGCACACTTGCATGTGCTTGGATGCGTGGTAGCCTGCGCACCGAAGGAGCTAGGTATCTTGGCTGAGCCTTCCACCCCGTTCGCACTTGCACTGAGCCGCCACGATCAGCGGGTTCTTCGCGCCGCCTTTGAGGCATGCAACGCCGAGGGGGAGACCAGCTACAACCGCACCACGCTTCTTCGCTGGCTGGATCGTTCGGTCCCACGTAACGGTGAATTTGTGCAATGCCTGGCCGATCGGCTGGAAGCCCCCGCACTGTTCGAGGCCTGGCAACTAGCCCGCAGAGGGTCCGGCGAGGGTGGTGGCAACGTCGAAGGGGCGATCAACCGATTCCGGTCGCTGTCCGAAGAGGACCGTGCTGCGGCCTTCCCCAAGATTCGTCGACTCTTCCTTGAGCGCTATGGGTCACAACGGGCGCGGCTGAGTTTCCGGGTTGACCTCTACGACAGCGACAACGGTGATGCCGACTTCTTTGATCTCCGCTTGGTCGTCAAATGGACCGGTCGTCTGCCCGAATATGCCAACGTTGCGTTCGTCGTCGAGCAGGCCGAACTCGGCAATGCATTCGAGGACCCGTCGTGCGTTTTTCGAGACGCGTTGGCCATGGACAACGATGCGCTCATCCGATTGCTGGAGGGAGCCGAACAGACGTTGTCCTACAAGCCATTGGATGAGGACAACCCCACCTTCACCACCATGCAGGGCAGCAACGACGGCAGCGGAGTCTTTAAGTTCGAGAACGACCGCATCGACAACGCCGAAGTTCGTTTGGATCTCAACTACCCGTACCCGAAACGGCAACGGAGTTTTCCCATACGTTTCGGGAAATACAAGGTCGCGGGTGTAGTGGACATAACCTTCGCCGCGCACAGTACCGAGATCGCCAACCCCCATTGCAACGGTGTATTTTTGCCCCCTGGAGACGAACGATCATGGGCGGCTGCAACCCTTCCCAGGAATGAATTCGTGGTCTATCTTGGCAAAGACGATTTGCTCCTGAGCGAAGGGGACGGAGCACTGCTGTCGTGGACCTGAAGCCCAATGGACTTCAGGTCTGTAGCAATCTGAGTTTTAATCCGCCGTATGACATCCGAAACCGTCGTCGTGCTAGGGCGACCTCGGCTGGCAAACGACAAAGGCAAAGGAGCCTTTCGATGTGCGAAACAGGGCGGCGGTCCAGGAATCAGGCGGGCCAATGACAGCGTTAGAGACGCCGCCGGATGAGAATTCCAGTGGTCCTCTCGGTCCAGAACGGTGGGGTACCCCGACTGAGTTCACCGCGTTCTACGAGGACTACCTCGACACCGTCTATCGAGACACCGGCGCCACTAACTCAACAGTCACTGGTCGTCAGCGGCTAGCTGAGAGCATCATCAACGAGATGCGGGAGCGAGACGTAAAGACCGTGCTTGACTGCGGTGCAGGCACGGGCTTCCCTGCGCTTGACATCGCTGCGGTGGCACCGGGGAAGAACTTCGTCATCCACTGCACCGACTCGGACAAGCCGATGTTGGACATCCTGGCCGAGAAGGTCCGCGACACCTACGGGCCTGAGCACGGCGTCACGCTTGAGTCATTGGCCCCGAACATCCGTTTCAAACCGCGGCTATCGATCGGCGAGCGCATGCAGCTGGACTGGGCGCAGCTCGACCAGGTCGAGGGTCACTATGACTATGTCATGTGTCGAGGAAACAGCCTGGTGTACGCAACGACCTGGGCCGGTGGTGACGACGTCGCTTCCCTCGACGAGGTCAAGGAACTGCTCCACCAGATTGCCCGTCGGGTGAAGCGTGGTGGTTACCTGCATGTGGACGCTCCTCGTAGCCTGAAAAATCGAGAGACGGAGTACACCCAGAAGACGTCTCGGGATGGTCGCACCACAGTGTGGGAAGAGGTCTCTACCGAGACCGACTATCGGCGGTGGCGCCTTAGCTTCAAATCACCGTCTGGCCTCACCAAGTTCAAGCGCTTCTCAACGCTCATGACCATCGATGATGTCAGCATGGCGCTGAAGGAGATGGGGTTCACCAACACTGATCCCATGGAGCTCAAACACGAGCGCCCCGGCTTCGGCGTAATCATCGCCAAGAAGCGCTGCTAGACCGCTGCAACCCCGGGCGTTGTGGCCGCCTACGACCCCAGCAGTTCCAGGAGCGACCAGTCCGGTTGACCACCGCCGGCGGCGTTGAGGGGGATGACCACGATGCGCTGAGCGCCGGCTGCTTCCTGTGCGGCGAGGCGGGCTCGAATGTCGTCGATGGAACCCCAGGCCACGATGGCGTCGATCAGCCGGTCGCTTCCACCGTCGGCAAAGTCCGCATCGTCGAAGCCGAGGGTGCGCCACGCCCGGTGGTAGTAGTCCAGACCCATGTAGTACGCCACGGCCTTGCGGGCGGTGTGGCGGGCCTCCGTCGGGTCCGGACACAACAGACACATCATCATCGGTGAGACGAAGGTGGAGGCGGGCAACCCGCCGCTGGTTCGGGCGGTGTGTTCAGGGTTCATGAGGTAGGTGAAGACGCCATCGGCCCCGCTGCCCACCTCGCCGACGGTTCCGTCCCCCGCTGCGGTGGCCAACATCTTTGGCCCGTGGGCGGCAACCGAGATGGGGTAGTCGTGTTCGGGAACGGCAATCTTGGCCGATCGAACATCCCGCAGATACGCCTCAAGACGAGGCGCGGGGGCGGTCCACTCGTGACCACGACTTTCATTCAGGCCGCGGTTGGACACGCCGAGCCCAAGCTCGAAGCGGTTG
This sequence comes from uncultured Acidimicrobiaceae bacterium, assembly GCA_964609665.1. GTDB lineage: Bacteria > Actinomycetota > Acidimicrobiia > Acidimicrobiales > SZUA-35 > JAHELU01. Next base: position 8,985 of record CAZSTV010000173.1, on the reverse strand, counting down.
CCGCTCAGCTCGGCCAACGTCGCCGACGCAGCGGCGGCCGCAACGGCGTCGCGTGCGTAGATGTTTGCAATGGCGGTGCCCACTCGCAGCGTGGTGGTGTTGGTAAGCACAGCGCTCGCCGCGGCGAACGGCTCCCGACCGAACAGCTCCGCCAGCCACATCGAATGCACCCCGACGGACTCCAGCCGCTTTGCGTATTCGATGAAGCCAGCACCATCCATGCGGTCGGTGTTGAACAGCACTCCAATATCAAGGCTCACGGGCACTCCTACAACTCGCCGGTCACTTCGCACCGTACGCCCTGGCCTCGACCAGCTCAAAAGAGCGCCTAGGCGAGTTGGTCTCGCATTCGCTGGAAGAGGTCAACACCAAACTGATCGAACAGGTGGACCATATCGACGAACACCCAGTTCTCGATGTAGCGCTCACCGTCGCGCTTCCACCAATCCAACCCGTTGAACTCGATGGCGTTCCCGGTTGCGTCAACGTCGAGGTACTGCCCCGTGTGGCGAGCGATCACCCCGGACCATCCAGGCGCACCGCTGTACATACCCTCGGCGAAGAGCGCATCGAGGTCCTGCACCTGGCGGTCGGGAAACGCGACCAGCCACGGGGCTTGATGTAGCTCTTCGAACTCCTGAAATGACAGACAGGCCCCGATGCCGCCAGGTCCGTACCAGGCGACGTTCGGGTGGAACCAGTCCGCCATGCCCATGCTGGCGAGGTCACTCTGGTCGAACGCGTTCAGTCCGTCGAAAATGAAGGCCCGAATATGGTCAAGGCTGTGCTCGGTCACCGCCGTTGACGCCGGCTCCTCGTGATGGCCATCGGCGGCGGCCGGTGGTGGATACAGATGCGGTGTGCCACGTTCGGGGGGCAGCACCGAGACACCCGCCTGCGCCATCAGGTCGACCACATCCACCAGGAAGAACACTTCGACAATCCGACCGTCGACCACCCTGCTGAAGTCGCCCCATCGGATGGCAACCTCTGACTTCGTCGCCGGAATGCCAAGCCAATCGTGATCGAAGGTCGCATGAAACAGACCGGTTCCGGTCACCCATGTCTGGCCGTCCTTCGACATATCGCCGTCCCTTCGCCCATTCGAGACGCCACCAAAGAACAGGTGCGTCTCCCGCCGCAGTGACGTGAACGACTCTCGAAACGGGACCCAGAACTCATCTACCCATGCGGCGGCGCCGTCGATGTCGCCGATCGGAGCCGGCCCATGCCAGGCCACGTCAGGGGCACACGCCTCGGCAACAACCTCCTGCAGCTGGCCTACGTCGGCCTTGTCCAACGCCTGCCAGAATGTTTGGACATTGGCCTTGTTCAACTGATTGGCCTGGTTGGTCTTGTTCAACTGGTTGGTCTCGTGCGGTGTCTGCTGATCAGCCATCGTGAGGCTCCTCCACTAGTTCCCGCATACGGCCCAGCACGTCGACCCCGAGTTGCTGCCACGCGTGGAGCAGATCCACCAGCACCCAGTTCTCGCGAATCAGGCCGTTCTCGACCCGCCAGAAGTCGAGACTGCGCATGGTGATGGCCTGATCGGTCGGAGCAATACCGAGCCAGCCGTCGCCGCTGACCGTCATTTGCATCCCCGGCCAGGCGGTGACGGCTACGTAATTGTGGTCGCCGAAAAAGTGAGAGGCGCCGGAGGCCGTCGCACCCCGTCGGTCCGGCATGGCGTTGAGAAACGGAATTTGGTGTTGGTGTCGAAACCCGGCGATGCCGCGGGCGGTGCCAATGCCCGCTGGCCCGTACCAACTCATGCGGGGGTGCCAGTATGTTTCCAGATTCATTGCCTCGACCGGCTCGCTCGGGTGGCGTCCCATGTCGAGCAACATGTCCAACACCAACTGGCGGCTCTGCTCCGCCACCTCAGAGTTGTAGGGCCTGGTGATGATGCCATCCTGGGTCGCCGGCGCTGGCACGTGCCATTCCCGTCCGAGGCTCGGACCCATCGGCCAGGCGTTGGCCTGCATCATCAGTTCTGGGATGTCCCACAGCGCCTGCATCTCAACGACCCGGCCATCGCTCACCCGGAAGAACTCGTGGTACCGCATTGCGGCCTGTCGCTTCGTCGCTGGGATGCCGAGGAAGGGGTGGCGCCAGACGCCGGTGTAGTAGCCGCAGCAGCCGACCCACCGTTCGCCGCTGGCATCGGGTCCGGCGATCACAATGGTGTCGCGCCGCTCCACGTCGGGGATGGCCTGTTCCAGTGGAGCGAGGGCGGCCGCCCACCAGCCCTGCGGACCGTCGAGATCTTCAAACGGGTGCGCCAGATGGATTGCCGCATCGGAGGCGAACACCGCGCCGAGCGCTGCTTGAACGCCGGACGGGTCCCAGTCATACATCGCCGTCCGCAGCGGCTCCAGCAACGCCTTGTCGGCATCGTGAAGCGAAGGATCGGCTACCACAGCCGGGCCGAAGCGATTGCCGCACCCTCCGCCATCGATGCCAGTTTCGCGTAGGTGATCTCCGGGTCGATGCCCGCGTAGCCGGCAAAGGTTGAGAAGCCGCAGTCGCTACCGGCAATGACTCGTTCCCGTCCGACGATGGAAGCGAACCGCTCGATGCGCTGCGCCACAAGCTCGGGATGCTCGACAAAGTGCGTGGTCGAGTCGATGACGCCTGGGATCAGCACCTTGTCATCCGGGATGTCCGCCGCTTCGAAGTCAATCCATTCATGAGCGTGACGGGGATTGGACGACTCGAAGAGCAGACCCTGTGGTTTGGCCTTCAGAGCGATCGGCAACACCTGAGACATTGGCGCGTCACAGGTGTGAGGCCCCTCATAGTTGCCCCAGCAAATGTGCATCCGCATCCGGTCGGCCGGAATGTTTCGGACCGCGTGGTTGAGGGCCTCGACGTGAATGTTGGCCAGCCGCTCGTACTCCTCATCGGGCTGGCCCTTGAACATCATGTGCCGCCCAAGTCCGAGGTCTGGCGAGTCGAGTTGGAGGACGAACCCGGCCGCCACGATTGCCTCGTACTCCACCCGCATCGCCTCGGCGAGGGCCTCGAGGTAGGTCTGGTGATCCGGGTAGTGAACGTTCGGTTGGAACAGCGCGATGACCCCGGGCGACGCCGCGTTCATAAACCCCTCGGTGGGCCCGCTCGCATCGACGGCGGAGCGAAAGTTCTGAAGGTCCATCTCACACGGACCGGTGTCTCTCACCGCAATCGGTCCGACACACTGCGGACGGGCGTAGGTCGGAGTGCCACCGGACGCGGCCTGTCGCGCCAGGAAGCTCGGGTACTGCTCAAGATCCTCCGGGGCTCGCCGGGGGCTGTCTCCATCGAACCCGGTGATCCGATCTTTGATGTAGGTCGCGTAGCTGAGTTTGCTCATCTCGCCGTCGCTGACAACGTCAACCCCGACCGCCACCTGCCGGGCGACCACCTCACCAACCGCCGTGGCAACGGTCTGGCAGTGAGCGTCAAGATCGATGGTCTCACCGCGTTCGATGGCGAAGATGCCGTCGGTGACGGCCTGTGACCGAGGGAGGCTGCCAACGTGGGTGGTCAGGATGCGGTCGCTGCTCTGGTGCATGGTGTGTCCAATCAGGTGATGGCGAGGTGGGTGGAGCGGTCAAAGAAATGTATGGCGGCGCAGTCCAACGCCACCTGTATCGAGTCGCCGATGCGGGCCGAGGTTCGAGGACTGAACCGCCCGGTGATGCGGGCAACGCCGCTGTCCCCCAGTTCGTCCAGCGCGTCAGGGTCGCCACTGTCGACAGCGGACGCGTTCAGCCCGAAGTGAATCAGCGTTTCGGCGCCAAGCGCTTCCCGAACGTCGACCGTCGCCCGCAGCTGCTGATCGTCGGGGTGGTCTGGGCGTAGCGCAGCGTCCTCAAGGTCTTCGGGGCGGAAGCCCACCACCAACGGCTTGTTGGCGTGCTCGGCCAGGTCCGGGTGCTCGGTCATCACCGTCGGATCCAGACGAACCGTCTGGTCACCGATGTCGACAAGCCACGCATCGTCGTGTTGACGAAGCATCCCTTCAACCAGGTTCATCGACGGTGAACCGATGAACGCCGCAACGAAGACGTTTGCCGGGTTGGCGTACAGCGTCTCCGGGTCATCGACCTGTTGCAGAACGCCGTCCTTGATAACCGCAACCCGATCGCCCATGGTCATTGCCTCAACCTGGTCGTGGGTGACGTAGAACGTCGTCACGCCAAGGTCGCGCTGAATGCTGGCAATCTCGGCCCGCATCTGCACCCGGAGTTTCGCGTCCAGATTGGAAAGCGGTTCGTCCATGAGGAACGCAGAAGGTCGGCGAACGATGGCCCGACCCATGGCAACCCGCTGCCGCTGACCACCGGAAAGGGTGGCGGGCTTCTTGTCGAGTTGTTCCATCAGTTCGAGAATGCCCGCCGCTGTGTCGACCTGTTCCAAGCGTGACTTGGTGGCCACCTTCTTCAGCCGGAGCGGAAAGCCAATGTTGTTCCGCACCGACATCTGCGGATACAGCGCGTAGTTCTGGAACACCATTGCGATGTCTCGGTCCTTGGGCTGCATGTCGTTGACCCGTCGATCCCCGACAAAGAGGTCGCCGCCGCTTATCTCCTCCAGCCCCGCAATCATCCGCAGCGCGGTCGATTTGCCGCAGCCCGATGGTCCGACGAGCACCAGGAACTCGCCGTCGGTCAGGTCCAAGCTGAGATCGTGCACGGCGTGGAAGCCGTTGGGGTAGATCTTGTTGACCTTGTCGAGCCGTACGTCTGCCATGTCAGTCGCCTCCCGGTGACGGTGGAGTCTTGTCGCCCCGGTCGAAGGCCTCCCAGCCCTCGCCATTGAAAACATCGACGCCGAGTTGAGCCAGCACGTGGGGGAAGTCCACCATCACCCAGTTGTCCTCAATGCGGCCGTCGACGACCTTCCAGAAATCCATGTAGCGAATCTCGATTCGCTTTCCAGTGGGTTCGATACCCATGAAGCGACCGCCGTGGGTGGCTTCCTGGCGGCCGAACGCAGCCGCCCACTCACCCATGACCAGCCGGGCTTCGTCAACACAGACCTTGTCGTGAAACGCTGCCTGGAACGGTTGCTGCCAGTTCCGCTGGAACTCGGCCAGTCCGGTTTTGGTGCCGCAACCGGTGTTGCCCATCCACCGGAAGGTCTCGGCGAAGAACTCACCGATGTCGCCGATGCGGTGGTCGTTGAGCCCGTCGACCATCCCTTCGATGACCGCTCTGGTCTCGTCGGTTTTGCTGAGATCCGTGTCTCGGGTCAGCGTTGCCTGTTCGGGTCGTGAGCCCTTCATCAGAACTGTTCTCCATTCAGCTGTCGCATACGTTCAAGCACGTCCAGCCCCTGCTGGTACAGCCAGTGGTTGAGGTCGATGAACACCCAGTTCTCGGCCAGCTTGTCCCCGTCGCGCCGGTAGACGTCGACCACCCGCATGTCCGCCGGGGTGCCACTGGCTGTCATACCCAAGAACCCGCCTTCGGCGACGTTTGTCAGGTTCGGCCAACCGAAGAACGCCGCATAGTTGCCCTCGGCGAACCGGGCGACGTGACCGTTGAAGGTCTTGCCGGACAGGTTGAACCGAAACGGGTACTGGTGTTGCTGTTGGTAACGCTCGATCGTGTAGGTGGCGCCGATGCCTTCGGGGCCGGACCAGATCATGTCCTCGTGCCAGGTCGCCCGCAGCACGTCGGCGGGCACCCGGTTGTCACCGGTCGATGCCGCAATGTCGTTCGACTTGCTCAGGTCATCGACCATTCGGTGCACCAGGTCCATGGTGGCGGTGCCATCGTCGGGGTTGGACTCGCCGTAGAGCAACCCGTCATGGGTCATCGGTCCGGGGTGAATATGTGACGAGCCGGTTTGGGGTGGGAGCGGGTAGTGACCCGCTTGGGACATCACGCTGATCACGTCGATGAACATCGAGGACTCGGTGATCTTGTCACCGACCACGCGGTTGAACTCTGCGTAGCGGAGGAAGCACATGCGAGACGTCGCTGGGATGTCCAGCCACGGCTTGTCGAACAGGCCGAGCAGGTGGCCCATCTCGCAAACCCAGACCGACTGGCCGTCATCGACCACGTTGTGGCCGGCGAAGAAGACATCGGCCCGCCGCTGTACCGGCGAAAACGAGTGGCGTAGCGGTCGCCAAAACACCTCGACCAGATCGTCGACGCCGACCTGTTCGTAGAAGGGGCGGACGCCGCGCCACAGATGGTCCGGGGCCAAGTACTGACCGAGAGCGTCGCCAAGTTGATCATCCGGGGCATTGTCGAGCGCGGCCTTGTACGCCCGAACCGTGGCCTTTGCCTGGGTGAGCAACTGTTGGGACGGGTTGGCCTGGGTCATCCCTTGACCGCTCCCGCCCCCAAGCCCTTCACAAGGTGCTTCTGGAAGAGGATGATGACGATCACGATCGGCAACGTGATGGAGACCGACGCCGCCGCGGCCTCGGTGATTGTCCGTGAACTCTCGCCGCCGGTCAGCGAGACGATGGCAACCGGGAGCGTCCATTCGGTTGGTGCCAGCACTCGAACGAAGAGGTACTCGTTGTAGGCGAGCAGCAGGGTGAAGAGACCCGTTGCGATGATTGCCGGCCACATGATGGGGATGATCACTTTGCGGAACGCTTGGACCCGGGTTGCGCCGTCCATCATCGCCGCTTCCTCAATCTCCTTCGGCACGTCCATGAAGAACGACCGGAACATCCAGATGGTGAACGGCTGGTTGACAGCAACGAGGGCGAGCACGATGGCGATCTTTGAGTCCAGCACCCCGAACTCGTCGATGAATGGAAAGTCGATGACCGGGAAGTCCCACTCTGAGATGCCGCGATCCTCCAACCATCCGTCGATGCGGGTGGCGCCGAAGAAGTACGGCAGCACGAACGCCGATCGGGGCAGCGCCCGGAAACCCAGGGCGATGATGAGGATGACCGCTCCGGAAATGCCGGTGTAGCGAGCAAGGCCGTAGCCGGCGAGCAGACCGATCGTCAGCGAGATCAACATGGTTAGGACGGTGACGACGATGCTGTTGATGAGAAAGTCGTACTCATCTTCGGTCCGCCAGATATTCGGGAACTGCCACAGTCCAATGGCAATCACCGCGGCGGAGGCGAAGAAGAACGGCTGACCGCGCTCAAAGCGGCGGCCGAGCCACCCGAACAGCGCGGCGATGGCTCCGACCAGCACGATGAACCCGAGGACGTTCCACATCTGGATGTCGTCGTCCTTCAACCAGAACGAGTTGTACGCGCTCGAGGTTGTTTCATACCCCCAGAGGACCGGGGTTTTGGCCGCGACGTCGCGGGTGAACTTGATGGAGGTCTGGAACGCCCACAGGAACGGCACCACGCTCCACACAACAAGGAGGAGGAGCGTGCCGTGCACGCCAATGCGGCTTGGAATGCTCTGTTTGTTCATCAGGTGCGCTCCCGAATCTGGTCTCGGTAGCTGACGACGAGGAACGGAATCAACACGACGAAGATGCCGATGACGTTGAGTACGCCGATGGCGTTGCCCTTGCCGACCCGGCCGATCTGCGGATCGACCGCAACCTCCACCGTGTAGACCTGCAGCGTGTGAGCGTCGGTGAATCGGTCACCGGCAAAGACGAACACGCTGTCGTACACCCGGTAGGCGTCCATGATGGAGATGAGGGCGACGAAGAGAATGAGTACCCGAAGGTGGGGCAGTGTGACGTGCCACAGTTGGCGCCAGTAGCCAGCGCCATCGATCGAGGCCGCTTCCACCCGGTCACCGGGCATGGTTTGCAGCCCGGCGAAGAAGGTGATCATGGCAAAGGGCATCACATGCCAGATCGCCTGAACGATGATCAGCCACTTCACGTTGCTCGAGGTGATCAGGAACGGCTCGTCCATCAACACCTCCCACAGCCACGCAATCAGGCCGCCGCGGTCGAACAGGTCCTTGTAGATGAGCGTGCCGACCACCGGTGTCACGATGAACGGGAGTAGGAGTGCCGCCAGGTACACCGAGCGACCCCGGCCAACCTTGTCGAGCAGCATCGCAATGCCCAGGCCAAGGACCATCTGGATGGGCACGGTGACGAGAACAAAGAGAAGTGTGAAGCGGACAGCGGCCCAGAATTCGGCATCGCCGAGCACTTCGCGGTAGTTGTCCAACCCAATCCAGGTCGGGTTGTTGATCTCACGGAGGAAAAGCTGGTTGAAGCTCAGCCAAATAGTTGTCACGAGCGGCACGACCATAAGTACGGCCATGACGATCACGCTCGGGATGGTGAACCCCCAGAAGGTTCGACGTGTCACTGCAGTATTCCCCCACGTTTGCTCCGCCGGGGGGAGCCATCAGCAGATGGCTCCCCCCGCACGCCGG
>CAZSTV010000173.1:0-642 GCA_964609665.1 uncultured Acidimicrobiaceae bacterium | reverse complement strand
CCGCGCCTGAGGGCTGCTTCTACCCCCCCACACGGTGCGCCGGGCCACGGCTGAATCCCCCCAGGTTGCCGCCGCGGGGGGGCCCCATCACCCGAGGGCCCCCCCCGCTCGCTGGAGCGTCGGTTCGGCCTGGGCCGAACGGTTGTCTTGACTAGCTGAGGAGGCCCTGAGCTTCGGCCTCTTCGAGGTATGCGGCCTCAGCGGCTGCAAGTGCGTCCTCAACGGAGGTGCCGTCGAGGATGGTGATCAGCGCATCGCCAACCTTGGCCCGAGCAATTGCTGCTGCGGCGGTCGGAAGGTCCGGGCCGCGGCCGTTCAGGAGGCTGGTTGCTGCAGCGTCGCCGTCACGTGGCCCGGCGTCATTGGTGATGCCGGTACGGGTCACGAGTCCGAACTCCGCTGCGGCTTCCTGGCTTTCAGTGTCGGCCGCAGCGAGGATCGCAAGGAAGATCTCGTCCACGATCTCGGGGTCAACGCCCATCGGGATGCCGTAACCGTCGATGTAGGCCGGGGCGGCGAGGATGTCGCCACCGCTGCTCAGCGCCGGGGCGAACTGGATGTTGCCAACCTCGGTCGAGGCTTCGGGATCATCCATTGCTGCGGCACGTGATGCCCAGGTGTGGCCGAGGATGACCTCGCCCG
>CAZSTV010000172.1:11950-12448 GCA_964609665.1 uncultured Acidimicrobiaceae bacterium | reverse complement strand
AGCCAACGCATCATCACACAGAACCTCGCCATCGCGGTGGGGGTGATCGCGATCGTCGCGCCGCTGGCGGCGATGGGGTACGCGAACCTGGGGACGGCCGTGTTTCTGCACGAGGGCTCGACGGTCGTGGTCGTGCTCAACGCGTTGCGGCTGCTGCGGGCACCACGCTGACGAGCGGGGTGCGGACGGGTTGCCGAAGTCTGTGCTACACGGCCTCGAACGCGTCCAGCGCGTCGGCGACGTCGTCGTACATCGGGAAGACGCTGTCGAGCCCCGTGACCTTGAACAGGAACTGCACCTCGGGTGAGCAGCCCGCCAGCGCGAGTCGGCCGCGGGTCAGCTCGACTTCCTGGAGGAAGCCGACGAGCACGCCGATGCAGGCCGAGGCCATGTAGGTGACGGGCGTCATGTCGAGCACGAAGTGCCGTGTGCCGTCGTAGCGGACGTGGTCTTGAAGGGTCTGACTGACCTCGGCCATGGCCTCGTGGGTGACCTCGG
>CAZSTV010000172.1:11530-11940 GCA_964609665.1 uncultured Acidimicrobiaceae bacterium | reverse complement strand
ACCTCGGCGTGGGCGAACTGCACGACCGCCACGCCTTCGTGCAAGTCGATCTCGGCGTCGGGGTGCTGATGCATCGCGGGGTCCCTAGTGGCGGGTATCGCCACTGGTGCATCGGGCGGTCGCTTGCGGGGCTTGGGTGCAACGCGGCGAGGCGCAGCGCGACCGGCGCGGGTCGTGTTACACGCGTTACGACACGTCCGACGCGACAGGGGTTTTCCACCGACGGCGACGAGCTGTAGCGACTGTGCCGCGTGAGGCAGGCAACGGTGTCCGGCACGAAGGGAAGCGAGGCGTTACGCGACCGCGAGGCCGTCGTCTGCGTCGTCTGCGTCGTCGACCTCTGGGCGTTTGGGCGGGATGGCGAACAGCCGGTCGAGGTTCGTGATGCGGAACAGCTCGCGGACCTGGTC
>CAZSTV010000172.1:10233-11520 GCA_964609665.1 uncultured Acidimicrobiaceae bacterium | reverse complement strand
CCGACCGACTTGGCTTCCTGCTGCCCTCGGATCAGCAGGCCGAGACAAATCGAGTCCAGCAGCGCAACGTTCGACAGGTCGATCGCGACCACGTCCGCCTCGGATTCGAGCACCGACAGCGCGTCCTGCAACAGCTCACGCACCGCGTCGGCGTTCAGCTCGGTTGCGCTGGGGCACAGCGTCACGACCTCCGAGTCCGCGCACGCCTCGTCGGCACCCGCCCGATCGGCACGCACCGCGTCCGGAGGGCGACGGTCGGCCTCATGCGGGTCAACGGGATCGTGGGGGGAAGGTTTGTGCATGTCTACACACTTCATCGGCGAAAACCACGGATTTCACCAGTTAGAGCATACCAGCCCCTCCCGGGTTCCCCCGACCGATTCAGCGGGCACAACGTGTTGCAGAATGGCACGACACGCGGTGAGCGCGGCCGCGTCATGCACCGTCCTGAAGCACGACGACGTCTCGGGGGTCAACGGTGAGCTTGATCCCGCCCGCCTGGTGGTCGAGCAGGCGGGGGTTGAGCTCGAACATCTTGAGCGTGGTCGAGTCGTTGACCTGCATGCGGTATTGGGCCATCTCGCCGAGGTAGACGGTGCGGGCGCGGGAGGCGGCGATGGGGTTGTGCGGGTGCTCGGGGCCCGCGGCGTGCAGGGCTTCGGGCCGGATCGAGACGGTGACGTTGGTGCCGACGTTCAGGCCTTCGGGGAACGCGGCCGAGGTGAGCGGTCCGGCGGGCGTGTCAAGCGTGAGGGACCTGCCGTTGACGCTCTGGACGCGGGCGGGCAGGAAGTTGGACTCGCCCAGGAAGTCGGCGACGAATCGGCTGCCGGGGCGTTCGTACAGCTGCCGGGGCGTGCCGGCCTGAACCAGCTTGCCGGCGTTGAGCACCGCGACCCCGTCCGCCATGGACAAAGCTTCCTTCTGGTCGTGCGTGACGTAGACGCCCGTGATCCCGGCCTCTTTGCAGATGCGTCGGATCTCTTGCCGCATCTCCAGCCGGAGCTTCGCGTCCAGGTTAGACAACGGCTCGTCCAGCAGCAGCACCGAGGGCTCGATGACCAAGGCCCGCGCCAGCGCGACGCGCTGCTGCTGACCGCCCGAGAGTTGGTTGATTTTGCGGTCCGCGTATTGATCGATCTGCACGACGCCCAGCGCCTGGGTGACCTTGGCTTTGCGGTCGGCGGCCGAGAACTGCCCCTTGCGTTTGCCCACGGTGAGCCCGAACTCGACGTTCTGGAACACCGTCATGTGCGGCCAGAGCGCGTAGCCCTGGAACACCATGCC
>CAZSTV010000172.1:0-10223 GCA_964609665.1 uncultured Acidimicrobiaceae bacterium | reverse complement strand
GGTGCTCGGTGACGTCCTGATCGCCGAAGTAGATCCGGCCATCGGTCGGGAGCGTGAAGCCGGCGACCATGCGGAGCAGCGTCGTCTTGCCACAACCCGAAGGCCCGAGCAGGAAGAACAGATCGCCCGCGGGTATCTCCAGGTCGATGCCGTCCACCGCCTTGGTGGACCCGAAATGCTTGCGCACGCCTTGGAGCTTGATCGGGGTCATGGCGGGCAGGATATCAACGCGCCTGCTGCGGGACGCGTTGGATGTGAAGCTGGGTAATCTTGCGGGCGTGCTGGCTGTTTCGTCATGCGCCGTCGAGAAAAATGTTTGGCGTACGGGTTGGAATCCCTAGCGGCTCGTTTACCATGTGGCAGAGTCCAAAGACTGGACGCCCGGATCCTCCGCCGGGTCGCTTGGTGCCCCACCAACGCGGACTCTCGTCCCACCGGTAACGCGCCGGACACCCCGCCCCGGATTGAGCCCTTGGTGAGCGACACGATGGCATCGCGAACCGCCGCCCGCCACCGCCTGCTATACCCGTACCAGGCCACGCTCGCCGCGTTGCTGGGGCTGTTGGTGATCGCGGGCACGTTGCTGCCCGAGCGGCACGAAGCGTTCGTGTTCGAGGGCGAGCTGATCCAGAACCTGTCGTTCTGCGTCCACGCGCTGGCGGTCGCGGTGGCGTTGATCGCGTCGACGCTGCACCTCTGGCACGTCGGCCGGGCGTACTGGGTCATCGCGATCCTCGGGCTCATCGGCTTCATGGAGGAGTTGGGCTGGGGCTCGCGGCTCGTCATGAACCCGCCGCTGCCCGTCGTCATGGGCCAACCGCTGGACTCGGGCGGCACGCTGATGCGGGTCGGCTGGCTGGCGTGGGCCGAGCACCTGCACCTCCGCGCCGAGCACCTGCTGCTGGTCGGCGCGGTCGCGTTGCTCAGCGTGCCCCCCTGGGTCGCGCAGCACTGGCGGTCCATCGGTCACGCGATCGACGAGAACCCGTCGCTTACCTACGTCGCGATGGCGGTGACGTTCATGCTCGGCGCGTGGGTGTTGCACGGCACGTCCCGCGCGGACGTGTGGGTCCAGCGGCTGGAAGAGTTCCTCGAAGCCGCCGCCGCGGTGACCGTGTTGTTCGGCGCCTTGTCCGGCCCGGCGGCGTGCCCGGTGCATCGGCCCGCGCAGACCCGGACCAAGCCCGTACCGCCCGTCCTGCCCGCGCAACGCCCCCCCCCGCCGGCCCGGGCGACCCCGCCCCCATCGCCCCCCCCCGCCGGCGCGCACCAAGCTGTCGCCCGCCGACACGAGACGTCGAGTCACTGCGCCCCTCCCCCACGCCGAGGCGCAACCGATAACCGATCTGGTCGTCATCTCCGCTGAGAACTAGCGTTACCGGAACGCCAGGTCGGCATATCAGCAGACCTGACCAACAGGGGGGTTTGCCATGAGTGACACGGTTGCAGGCGGTTCCGGAGAGAACCTGCCGTACCTCGATGGCGTGACCGTTTTGGACTTCAGTCAGTACCTCGCCGGACCGTCGTGCACCAAATGGTTGGCCGAGATGGGCGCCGATGTGATCAAGGTCGAGATGGCGCCCTGGGGTGACCCACAGCGGGGCGGGGTGCCACGTCGCAACAAGCGGGCCGGCGGCTACATCCAACAGAACCGGGGCAAGCGAAGCATCTGTGTTGATCTCCGCCGCCCGGAGGGTCTGGCGCTCATCAAAGAGCTGGTGCCCCACGTTGATGTGGTGGTCGAGAACTACAGCGCAGGGGTGATGGACCGCCGGGGTCTCGGCTATGACGACCTCGCTGCCATCAATCCCGGCGTCATCATGGCGTCGATCTCCGGGTTCGGACAGACCGGACCGCTGGCCCACAAGACCGCCTTCGACTACATCGCACAGGCCTACTCCGGCCTGATGCATATCACCGGTGACCCCGACGGGCCGCCGATGCCGACCGGAATCGCCCTGGCCGATAACACCGCTGGCTTTCACGCCTTCGCCGGTCTTGGCTATGCCCTCTTCCGCCGAACGAGGACCGGTGCGGGCTGCCACATCGACATTTCGATGGTCGAGGCGCTGTTCCACATGCAGGAGCACGCCGTCCATGCCGCATCGATGGACCCCGACTACGAGCCGACCCGACTTGGCCCCCACTACGGCCCGCTGTCACCGGCAGGCGTCTTCAAGGCCCCGCAGGGGTGGATCGTCATCCTCTGCACCGACCTTCAGGTCTCCGGGCTGTGGGAAGCCATGGCCCGCCCGGACCTCGGCACCGATTCCCGGTTTGAGAAACCGGCAGCTCGATTGGAGCACCGCCAAGCCCTCACCGACGAAATCGAGAGGTGGATGGCCGGTTTCGAGACCGATCAGGCGGTCCTTGACCGCCTGGAACAGTTTCGGGTCCCGTGCGGACCGGTCCTGAACCCTGCCGATGCGGTCAACCATCCGTTCTTCGTCGAGCGAGGAGCGGTCCGCCAGGTCACAGACCCTCTGGCCGGGACCATCGACATTCCCGGGTTTCCCCTCAAATTTTCCGATGCGCCTCCAGAGCCGGAACTGCCGGTCCATGCGCTCGGAGAGGACAACGACGCGGTGCTACGAGATGTACTCGGCTACGACGACGAGCGCATTGCGGCCCTGGCTGCGGACGACGTTATCGCCTCAAAAGCACACTGAGGGTCAGGCCATCTGGGCGATGTGGGACAGACGGGTTGTGAGATGGCAAACCTCCGCCTCGTTGTCGGCCAGTTCAATGGCCCGACTCAGCGCCACCTGCGCATCATCAACCCGACCGAGCCGAGCCAAGAACTCGCCCCTGGTGGCGTGGAACAGGTGATACCTCTCGAGCGCCAAGCCGGTGAGGGCTTCAAGCCCGGCTGCCGGCCCCGACAGCTCCGCAACGGCGATGGCCCGGTTAAGGGCCACTATGTCCTGGGGCAGGACGGCTAGGAGCTGATCGTACAGCGCGACGATCTGTGACCAGTCGGTGTCCTCGGCCGTCGCTGCATCAGCGTGTACCGCAGCGATGGCCGCCTGTATCTGGTACTTACCGGGCCGGTTGTGGCGCAGACACGCCCGAACGAGACGGTGACCTTCGGCGATACGTGTCGCATCCCACAACCCTCGGTTCTGGTTGGACAACGTGATCAGCTCACCGGTGTCGCTCAGCCTGGCCGGGCGACGAGACTCTGTCAGCAACATCAATGCCAGCAGCCCGATGATCTCATGCTCGTCCGGGAGCAACCCGGCGAGCAGCCGACCGAGCCGTATCGCCTCGGTGGTCAGCTCGGGGCGCATCAGGTCCGGGCCAGCAGTTGCGGTGTGCCCCTCGCTGAACATCAGGTAGACCGTGCCGAGCACAGGAACCAATCTGGTCGGCAGTTCATCGGCTTCGGGGACCCGGTATGCCACATGGTTGTCCCGAATCTTGCGCTTGGCCCGAACGATGCGTTGGGCCATGGTCGCTTCCGGCACCAAGAACGCTCGCGCAATCTCGGAGGTCTCCAGCCCGCCGAGCAGGCGTAGCGTCAGGGCGACCTGCGCGTCGGGGCCAAGCGCCGGGTGGCAGCACAGAAAGATCAGGCGGAGCTGATCATCGTCGACCACATCAAGCTCGCCGAGGTTTGCCGCCGTCGCAACGTCGCCCTGTTCCAGATGGTGTAGCTCCTGGTACCGGTCGTGGCGCTTCGCCTCGCGCCGGTGTCGGTCGATGGCTTTGTTGCGTGCGGTCGTGGTGATCCACCCGCCAGGGTTCGCAGGGAAGCCCTCGACCGGCCAACGTTTGGCAGCAACGGCGAACGCATCGGCGACAGCGTCTTCTGCGGCGTCCAGGTCTCCAAGTACCCGGACCATCGTGGCGATGCACCGACCCGCCTCCTGCTGGTAGATCCGCCCCAAGCGCTCGGACGGTGCCGTCATTGGCTTCGGCAGCTCATGTTGGCGGCCCGTCCATGAAGGGCCGCACTTCAATGGGCCACCCGCATGCCTCCGAGCCCTTCCGGGCCCATTCCAACGCCTCGTCGAGCCCTGCGACGTCAATGACGGTGAAGCCACCGATCTGTTCCCGGGCTTCGATGTATGGTCCGTCGGTCATGGACAGTTCGCCGTCGACCGACTGCACGACGGTGGCAGAGTCGGCGGCGGTCAGCGCACCGAAGAACACCCAGACGCCGGCCGCCTTGAGTTCTTCCTGGTGGGCCCCCACTTTGGCCATGACCTCGGGAATGTCTTCCGGGGCCGGCATGGGGCTGCGGACTTCGTCCTGAAATACGGTTAGTGCGTACGTGGCCATGGTTTGTACCCGGTCATGCACCGACGCCAAGTGGCGGGTCGGGGCAGGACTCCTTCTGCTCGTGGCGCCGGTGGCGCTGCCTGCTATCTGCTGACATCTCTACCACGAACTGACCCGGCCGAATCGACACAGTGGACCAAGAAGTTTGCCGTTGAGACACGCTGTTCATTCCGGGCTGTGGCAGACCGCTTCCACGTTGTTCCCGTCCGGGTCCCGCACGAAGCCGCCGTAGTAGTTCGGGTGGTACTCGGGCCAGATCCGCGGTGGATGAAGCTCCTCGGCCCCGTTGGCGATCGCCGCTTCATGGAACGCATCGACCGCGGCCCGGTTCTGGGCCGAGAAAGCGATGTGAGATTCCCGAAACCCGTTGCCGGTATCCAGAGGATTGAGCCAGAAATCGGGCATCGGCGGAACGCCGTAGCCGATGACCGGTCCCGGGAACTCAAGAATGCGAGTCCCGCCGATGGTGGCAAGCACCGAGTCGTAGAACGCAGCGCTGCGTTCCACGTCGGCACATTGGATTGACAGGTGATCGAGCATGGCGGCCCTCCGTAGTGAGCGCCGCCATGTGCTCGAATCGGTCTATGACACCGAGAAGCGGACGAACGCTCGCGTCGACTCAATATTGCCAGCTGCGTCGTACGAGCGTGCAAACACGCTGTAGTTGTCCGCTGGCAGGTCAACCGCAAAGGTCCAGTCGGTGGCGGCGCTTCCCGGAGCTGCCATCGTTGCGTCGAGAATGGCAAAGCTACCAAACGTTCCGTCGCTCTGCAGCCAACCGCCTGTGGTGCGGCTTCTGATGCTGACCCCAACTCGGGTCACGCCAACATTGTCCGTTGCGGTGCCATCCAGGACGACAGACGGTCCGGGCAATACCTCGTTCAGGACCGGTGTTGCCACCTGTGTGTCTGCGTCTTCGGTGTCTTGCACTGCGCTGCTGACGAGGAACCTGACCCATGCCCGGGTCGGGTCTCTCTTCTCAGTGGCGTCGATCGCCAAGACCGACACGCCGTACTCTCCGTCGGGAAGGTTGGCGGCGAAGCTCCAACCGGTGGAGGTAGTACCCGGTGCGTCAAGCACGGCTGGCAAGCGGTCGAAGGGGCCGAAGGTGCCATCGGCCTGGAGCCACAGCCGGCTCGTGCGGTCCTGAACACCAACTCGAACCTCGGCGACTGCGACGTCGTCGGTGGCCTCGCCGGAGAGAACGACCGCCGGTCCCGTGAGCTCTTGCAGCCTCGTCGGAACGTCGACAGTTGCGTCAGGGGCATCCGCATCAACCGGAGCGCCCCCGCCCAGGACGGAGAACACGACCCATGGCCTGGTGGAGTCACGGTTACCTGCGCCGTCTTCGGCACGGACCGATATGCCCCAGTCTCCGTCGCTCAGGGTGACGGGGAAGGACCAGCCGGTTGACGTCGCTCCCGGGGTGTCGAGCACGGCATCGATGAACTGAATGCCACCGAACGTGCCGTCGGCCCGGAGCCACTCGCCGGTATCACGGTTTCTCACGGCGACCTTCACGCCCGCAACACCGACGTTGTCGGTAGCGGTACCGGTGAGCACGACGCTGTTGTCTGTGAGCTCCTGCAGCCGTACCGGTGAAGTGACCGTTGCGTCTGGCTCGACGTTGTCGTTGAAAGTCGGACGCAGGGCGCTGAAGTCTTGGAAGCCGTTGTCGAAGCCGTTCGGCGCTCCAAAGGTTGAGTCGTTGCCGTCGTCGTAGAGCGAGGCGGGTGTCGTCGATGCCGAGGGGTCTTCCTCAAGCTCGCCAACTTCGGACCCGCCGACACCACCGACGCCTGCAGCGCCTTCGCCAGCGGGACCAAAGACCGGCTCGCCGGCATCGTCCAGGATCAGCAGCTGCCAGTCCTGGTTGTTGACACCGAAGTTCGACTGCGAGTCTGCGGTGAAGTACGCACCGGCGTCGTCGGAGTTGGCCTGGAGGTTGATCCACCAGTCTCCAGCGGCCGGGTTGTACGACACGTCGTCCGCCAGGTCCTCGGACACCGTGATGATGGTGCCGGCCCTCAGGTCGGAGAGCAGCGGCGAGTCGGCAAAGGTGAAGGTGTCGGTCTCTTCGAGAATGCCGTCCGCGTTGTCAGCGTCGGAGATCTGCAGCGACCAGCCGCGGACGTCCAAGTTGTCCTCGGTCACGACAAGCTCAAACCAGTCGCCACCGTTGCCAAGGACCGACCCGAAGAACGAGTCGCCACCTTCGATGAGGTTGTCGTTGTCGACGGCGTTCCACTCGTTCAGGATCAGTCGGCTCGGCGTCTTGTAGCTGGCAGAGATGGTGAACGTCTCCGAGTCGGCCTCGCCGACGGGGTCGTTCACGGTGACGGTGACATCGGTGTCGCCGGCGTCAACGACCTGACCGGTGATCTCGCCGGTTGCCTCGTCAATTGCCAGGCCGGCCGGAAGATCGGCGGCGGTCCAAGTAAATGGGCCTCCGTCGGGATCGGTTGCACTCAGCGCAATCGTCACGTCGTCGGCCACGATGACCGACTGGGTTCCGGGATTGGCCAGCACTGGCGGGTCGTTCGGAACCGTGAGTGGCAAGCCGAGCTGTTGCAGCACGATGTTGCTGCGGGCCGGGATCCAGTTGTTCTCGACCCAGGCAACCTCGGTTGACCAATCGGAAACGGTGAGAGGGTTGGTCTGCTTCGAGTCACCCCAGCGGGCGGACTCGGCCAACATTGCCGGAGCGACCACGTTCTCTCGCTCATCCCAGCGGGCCTGAGAAGCAGCCGGAGTCATGGCGCCGTTGCCTCGCAGCACCTGACCGGCTCGAGCCTCGAAGGCCGCAAGGTAGTCAGGGTGTGATAGCAGGGCGGCATGAATCCAATGTGGATGCAAATAATCGGCGCTCCAGTTGGGGTTGGAAGCGCCGGTGGGGAACGGACCGGTCCGGTCCAGGTTCACGTTGTGGCTCCGGGACCCGAGTGAATGCTCGGCGTCGTGCACGAAGAACTTCCACTTGCCGGCATCGCCGGTTCCGGTGCGATCACGCAGGGCGTACCAGTTGTTGCCACGGTTGTTGCCCAGGAAGTTCGACGGTGACCCATCCAGGTCTCCGGTGTAAATGCCGATCAGCTGGGCGTCGATCAAGCTGTCAAAGTCGACCAAATCGGCGAGCTGTGCGTACTCGGCGTTGGTGACGTTCTGGTCCTGAATGATTGGCCACAGGGCTCGCCATGCGGTCTCTGTACCGTCGGTGGCGTCGAACCGGTACCCGTTGTCGCGGTCATGCTTGACCACGTCGTAGTCGTCCTGGTCCCCACCGAAGTAGGACTCGGCGAACTCTTTGGAGACTCGCTCCTGAGACATGAACACGCCGAAGTACTGGCCGTTCAGGTACAGGTGATAGTGACGAGAGCGGGTGTACTGCTGGCCAAGGTCGCCGAGCAGATCGCGGGAGAACACTTCACGAACCATCGTGTTTCGCTCTGAGCCGCGGAACGACCACGAGTAGTTCTGCGACGTTCGCAGGTCAACCTTCTCGAACGTATCGACGCCCTCGGCACCGAAGAGCGGATACTCAAGGTCACCTGCGTAGTCGTCGCGGAAGAACAGTCGGAAGGCGTGCTTGGGATTGCTGTCGCTTCGAGAGAAGCCGCCTCGAATGCGGAGTCCTGCAGCGATTTCGAACCCGGCCTCGGCGCCGCTCGGGTCGATGAGTTCAACCGATGCCGGTCGTTCCCAGTCACGGCCCGAGTTGTTGGCGTTTACGTAGATGCCGGTCGACGGGTCGAAGAGGTTGTCGACGTCGGTGACGACCGAGATGGTCGGGATCGCCTCAAGTGAGTCCCGCACCGCCGCGGCGTTGCCGTTGACGATGTCGGGGTCCATTCCCCAGCTGAAGACCTGGCCGTTGACCGAGTTGGTCGGGAACCCGGCAGGCGGGGTGGCGCTCTGGTTCACGACATCGTTGAGGAAGAGGTAGGTGGCGGTCATGACCGGACCGTCGATCCAACCCGGCTGGACCGCGATGGCCCGAAGCGTGGTGGTGCTGTTCACCGTCAGCGGCGAACTGTAGACCGATCCGGTGGTGGCGGTCGGTTCGCTGCCATCGAGCGTGTAGCGAATGGTTGCTCCCGCGGTGGACGTTGTGAGCGCCACCGACTGCGGGGAGTCATAGAAGCCGTGTGGGACCGATGCTTCTACTGCATCAACGAATCCGGCCGCAGCGCTGGAGTTGGCTCCACCCGGCGTGGGGTTGGTGAAGTAGCCGATGGTGCCGCCGGCGCCCGGTGTATCGCATGTCTGCGGTGTCAACGTGAAACGGTCGAGCTGGGTGCCATCTTCGCGAAGGCCGAAGACGATGGTGTGCGTGCCCGCATCGAGCTGCACCAGAACGGGGTCGGCGCCGTTTCGATTGGCCACCTGGTCGGCGACGAAGTTGCCCGGCGCTGGTGTATCCCAGAGATAATTCGTGCCGCCGTTGACCGAGACCCAGAAAGAGTCTCCGCCGGAGACGCTGCGAACCTGGGTGTCAATAGCGTAGGTGGCAGAGCCAGTTGTGGTGACCGAGAATGTGGCTGCCTGCGATGCATCGAAGCCGCCGTAGCGGTCAACGCCGTTGTCGGTTGTTGTGAGGTAGGCCCCACCGCTGACGGACCCGTCGTTGACGGTGATGAAGGCGCCGGTCAGGCTGCCGGTCTCGGCCTCGACCGTGACCGAGTCACAGCTTCCGCCGCGGCCATAGGAGACGTCGCCTTGCTGCGCCGGATACTCGGGCGTGTATTCATCGGCGATTGTGGTGCCGTCCGCTTCGACGACCGCCAGATATTCACCGCCGGCCGAGAGCTTGAAGTTGGTGTGCAGTTCGCTGCCTGCCACCGCCCGATCCTTGTCGGAGGCAAAGACGACCAGGCGCCCGTTGCCCGCCAACGTGGTCGAGGGGAGCGTCCACTTGGTCAGCAGCGCCGCGTCGTCGGTCAGATGCCAGCCGGTGATGTCCAGCGGTGACGAACTGGGGTTGTAGAGCTCGATCCAGTCCGAGTTGTCCCCATCCTCATCCGCCAGGCCTGAGCCGTTGGAGGCCAGAAACTCCGAGATGACTACTCGTTCAGTTCCGGCCGCCGAAACCGGCGTTGCGGTTGGCACCAGGGCCAGGATCGCACTCAAAACTGCAATGATGACGGTGAGTTTTACAACTCGCCCCGTCTTGTCGCCCAAAACGTCGCGCATATTCCACCTTGCCGCTCGCGTACCCGTTACGGCCCCAAGTCTAGATAGGGCGGGTTCGACGGTAGTAGGTCGTTGTCCTAGCAGCGACAGTCGAACGGCGACCTCACGGCATCAGATCGCTACATCAGGTCACATCCAATCGCTCCATCGGGCCGGGTCGAGGTGGCGACACAGCCCACTCCAGCCGACGCGGGTGTCTTCTGAAGCAACGTGTGGCGTGCGAAAATCACTGATAAAGAGCGAGACTTCGCAGAGATCCCACCACAAGCGGAACAGCCTGAGAGCGGCGGGGTCGAGATCGATCCCGGTCCGGTCTGTGTAGTAGGTCGAAATCCATGGGTCTTCGGTGATCATTGCCCATAGGTCTCGCTCTGGCGGAGCGAAAAGGGTGGTGTCCCAATCGATCAGGTGTATTCCCGACGTCGTGCCAATGGTGTTGGCCCGATGCGGCTCTCCGTGGGTGACCACAAACCTGTCAGGCCGGGCCGCAACGGACGCCGCTAGGGCGTCGTATCGTCGAAGTGCCTCCCGTAGCGGCGCGGCGTGGCGCTGCAGCAGGTCATGGGCTGGCTGAGCGTAGGGGCCCGGCCCCCAAGAACGATCGGGGTTGTCCAGCGCCGTCATTAGCGCTGAGCGAAGCGGGATGGAGAAGTCGTCGACCGGGGGCCTCACTACGGCTGCGGGGTTGGTGCGGTGAATGGCCACCAATCGATCAACGACGGCAGTACGGGCCTCGGTGGTGTCGAAGG
>CAZSTV010000171.1:0-12601 GCA_964609665.1 uncultured Acidimicrobiaceae bacterium | reverse complement strand
CGAGTACTTTGCCCACGCATTCGAGCTCGGCGCCCGCCGGGCCAAGGAACTGCTCTTCACCGGCGAGGCGATGGGGGCCCAGGAAGCCAAGGACATCGGCATGGTCAACCGGGTGGTGCCCCGGGAAGATCTTGAGTCGGAGACGTTGGCGTTGGCGGAGCGCATTGCATCGCGGCCGAGCATGGGTCTGAAGCTGGCCAAGATGTCGGTAAACCAGTCTGTCGATGCCATGGGCTTTCCGGTGGCCATCCAGTCGGCGTTCGGTCTGCAGCACGTCGGCCACGCCCACAACCAGTGGGTCCACGGCATGGTGGTGGACCCATCCGGGTCCGATGTCATTCGCGCTGACGCCAAGAAGAGCTGACGAGCTTCGGTCATTCGCTCGGTCACTCAATCGGTCACTCACTCGGTCGCTCACGGCTTGAAGACCTTGGGGTTGCCGTCGCGCCACATCGGGACGATGGTCCGCTCTGCGATGCGCCAACCGTCGGGGGTCCGGACGTAGCGGTCCTCGTAGCGGGCCCCGACGGTGTACAGCGGTGAACCGCTAGCGGCGTGACGAATGTGTTGGGCCTGCAGGTAGCAGCGGCCGGTCGCTTCGTCGCCATCGACGGTGATCTGGTGGTTGCTGACCATGTGCTGGCTGTCGTCGAGGGACCCCAGGGCCGAAGACACCCGGCCGATGATCTCCTCCACGCCGGTTTGCCCACCGGCCCCAAGGTCGGTGACGGCGTCGGGGGTGAAGACCCGGCGCAGGTCATCCCACGCTCCGGTGTCGAGCGCCCAGCAGTAGTCGATGGTGAGCTGCATAATTGCCAACCGGTCCCGGTCGTTCATATGAGGGTCCAGCCGCCGTCGACGGCAATGTTCTGGCCGGTCACGTAGCTCGACGCGGCGCTCGAAAGGAACAGGACGGTGTTGGCGATCTCGCTCACCTCGGCCGATCGTCCGAGCGGGATATTGGCGGACCGTTGCTGCATCATCGGTCCCATCAGGCCGCTGACCGACGGATCTTGGGGCCACAGCGGCGGGATCTCCCCGCTTCGCATTTTGGCTAACGTTTCCACCGGCACGTGGCCGGGGCTCACCGCGTTGACCCGGATGCCGTGAGGCGCAAGGTCAACCGCGAGACTGCGAGTGAACTGAATGGCGCCGGCCTTGGCCGAGTCATAGCCCGTTCCCAGGCACGGCAGGATGCCGTCCACCGAAGCGATGTTGACGATGGTCCCCGGGCGTTCATTGCGAACCATTGCCTCGGCCGCTGGCTTGGAGCAGTTGAAGAGGCCTGCGAGGTTGACGTCGACCGACCGCTGCCACGACTCCGGCGACTGGTCAAGGATGCTGCCCGCCTCGTGATATGTCCCGGCGTTGTTGACCAGCAGGTCCAAGCCGTCAATGCCACCCAGCACCACGGCGCACGCCCCGGCGTCGGTAACGTCCATCTCCAGCGCGGTCGCGCCGATGCGTTCCGCAACCGCGTGAGCGCCTTCGATGTCGATGTCGATGACCACCACATCGGCGCCGGCATCGCGCAGGGTCGTGGCGATCCCGGCCCCGATTCCTGTGGCCGCTCCGGTGACCGCAGCGGTCCGACCATCGAGGTTGAGCAGTCGACCGATCGATTCCTCCATGGCCGGACAGTACTGCGCAGACCTCGGCGGGACAATAATTGATCGAACGGTTAGTATTTTGGAAATCGTGATCACAGGGGGTCAGATGGGGGTTTTAGACGGGCAGGTGGCGTGCATCACCGGCGGCACGCGGGGGATTGGCCGAGGCACGGCGGAGGCATTCCTCCGGGAGGGCGCCAGCGTTGTCATCAACGGTCGTGACCCCGAGAAGGGCGCGGCGACCATTGCGGAGATCACTGCACAGTTTGGCTCCTACGGCGACCGACTGCATTTCATCGCCGGGGACGTGAAGCAGAAGTCCGACTGCGAAGCGGTGGTCGACGGAACGGTTGACCGGTTCTCAAAGATCGACGTTCTGTTCGCCAACGCTGGCGGCGCAAGCGGCCACGCACCGGTGGTCGACCTCACGGACGAGGCGATGCAGGACTCGCTGGAGTGGAATTTCTGGCACACGTTCTGGACCATGCGGGCCGCGCTGAAACACATGATCCCCCAGGAGAAAGGGCGAATCATCGCCATGTCATCGGTGGAGGGCAAGGTGGGCAAGCCCGCCATCTCCATCTACGTGGCGGCGAAGCACGCCATCAACGGTTTGGTGAAGTCCGCAGCCCAGGAAGTTGGACCGCTCGGCATCACCGTCAACTCGGTCTGCCCCGGAGCGATCGAGACCGACATCATGTTGGCTGAGGGGCCACCTGCGGCGGAGGCCATGGGGATGACTTATGAGCAACTCCTCGACCAGTTCGCTCAGGAATCGGCAATCAAACGCCTGAACGAGGTGGAAGACGTGGCCGAGGTCTGCGTGCTTCTGGCCTCGGAAGCTGGAGCTGGAATCAGCGGCTCGCTCCTGTCCATCGACGGTGGCTCGGCCCCCTACTAACGAGAACTCGAGGAACAGACATGGCAGGAAAACTCGAAGGAAAAGTGGCCTGTATCACCGGCGGAACCCGCAGTATCGGCCGAGGCATGGCCGAAGCGTTCCTGGCCGAAGGGGCCAAGGTGGTGGTGAACGGTCGCGACGAGGCGAAGGGTCAAGCGGCCCTCGCCGAAATGGGGGCGGGGGACAACGCGGCGTTCTACGCAGGCGATGCCTCCAAGCAGGACAGCGTTGAGGGTCTGGTTGATTTCACCATCAATCACTTTGGCCAGCTGGACATCTGCTGCCTGAACAGCGGCGGCGTGCAGATGACGGCTCCGGTGGCGCAGATGAGCGACGAGGAATGGCAACTGGAAGTCGACTGGAACCTCAACCACGTCTTTTGGGGTATGCGGCGGGCGCTGCAACACATGATCCCCCGTGAGGCGGGCCGGGTCCTTGTCACCTCGTCGGTGGAGGGCAAGCTCGGCAAGCCGGGCATCCCCGGCTACTCGGCGACCAAGCACGGCGTCAATGGCTTGGTAAAGTCTGCGGCTCAGGAGGTCGGCACCCTCGGCATCACGGTGAACGCCATCCTTCCCGGACTGATCGAGACCGACATTGTCCGGGCCACCGGACCAGCCAGCGCCGAAGCCATGGGCCTTGAAAGCTATGACGCGTTGCTCGACGTGTTTGCCCAGGAGTCCGCGATCAAGCGGCTCAACAAGGTGGAAGAGGTGGCCGCGGTTGCGGTGCACCTCGCCTCCCACTCGGCCCGCAACATCACCGGCTGTATGTTCCCCGTTGACGGTGGAACCATGCCGTACTGAGGAGTTAGCGATGACGGTGACAACCAAGCGATCGTTCTGTCGAATCTGCCACGCGGCGTGTCCCGTCGATGTTGACGTCGAGACCGGTTCCGACGGCGGCGCAGGTCGGGTCATCAAGATCCGCGGCGTTGACGAGGACCCGATTTTCAACGGCTACACCTGCATCAAAGGGCGGCAGCTGCCGGACCAGATCCATGATCCGGCCCGACTCCGAGCGCCGCTTCGCCGGACCCCCGGCGGTACCTTCGAGGTGATCGGCAGCGACACCGCGCTTGACGAGGTTGCCGCAAAGCTGAAGGCGATCATCGACGAGCACGGCGGCCGCGCCGTCGCCACCTACACCGGCACCGGTGGCTACCAGAACGCTCCGTCGCACCCGGTTGCTCAGGCTTTTCACAAGGCGATCGAGTCGGTCAGCTACTACACGTCGGTAACCATTGATCAGCCGATGAAGGCAACGGCCAACATGCGGATGGGCATCTGGGAAGCTGGTCCGCAAAACTTCACCGAAGCCGATGTGCTGCTCGCCGTCGGCTACAACCCGATGGTGTCCAGCTTTGCGCCATTCGGTGGGCTGCAGGGGACCGACCCGTTTGTCACCCTTCGGGAACGTAAAGCCGAAGGTCTCAAACTGATCGTCATTGACCCACGGCGGACCGAGTTGGCGGCCCAGGCCGATATCCATCTGCAGGTTCGGCCCGGCGAAGATCCCACCCTGCTGGCCGGGATGCTCAACGTGATCCTGTCGGAAGATCTGCACGACGCCGACTTCTGCGAACAGTGGATCGCCCCGGACCACCTCGACGCTCTGCGCCTGGCGGTCGAACCGTTCGGTGCGGCCTACGTTGCAGACCGCTGTGGCGTTGACGCGGACGATATGGTCGCCGCGGCCCGACTGTTCGCCGCCGGGCCAACCGGTACATCGGGAACGGGCACCGGCCCGTCCATGTCGCCCCACCCCAGCCTCATGGAGCACCTGTCGCTGTGCCTGAACGTGGTCTGCGGGCGGTACCTGCGGGCCGGTCAGCAGATTGAATCCGGGATGCTGCTGCAACCGGACGTGCCGAAGCGAGCCCAGGTCAACGGGCCGTTCGGCAACCCCGGCGGACCGGAAAGTCGATTCCGGGGGCTGCGTGGCTACAACGGCGAAATGCCATGCACCACGTTGGCCCAAGAGATCACCACCCCGGGGCCCGGGCAAGTGCGGGCACTGATTGTCAACGGCGGCAACCCGGTGGCCGCGTGGCCGGATCAGATCAAGACCCTGGCAGCGATGGAGTCCCTGGAGCTGCTGGTGGTCATCGACCATCGCATGACCCAGACCGCGGAGTTCGCAGACTATATATTTGCGCCCCGGTTGTCGCTTGAGCGGGCCGACGTCCCGCCGTTCATGGACCGCTGGTTTCGTGAACCCTACGCCTGCTACACCCCGGCGGTGCTTGAGCCTGAGGGTGACCTGCTCAACGACTGGGAGGTCTACCACGGCATTGCGGAGCGGATCGACGTGCAGATCAACCTGGTCGGCGGCCCCATCCCTTCCGCCGCCGACGGACCGATCACCGACGACGACGTACTCGACCTCGTGTATGCGAAGTCCCGGGTTTCCCTCGACGAGATTCGGGCCAAGAGCGGCCAGGTGCTGCCAGAGGCCGCCATCACGGTGGAGCCGCCAGCCCCCGACGCGGCCGGCCGGTTCCACGTCGGGCTGGAAGACCATATCGAGGAGCTGGCGGCGGTGCGGGCCGAGGGCAACGCGGCCGAATTGATCAGCGGCTACGACCCTGCGGTCCACACCTACCGGTTGATCAGCCGCAGGTTGAAGACTCACCTGAACTCCCTCGGCGGCGAGATACCGGGCCTGGCCAGCAAGACCAGCACCAACTACGCCTACATGAACCCGACCGACATGGCAGAGCTCGGCGTTGTCGACGACGGTCTGGTGCGAATTGCGTCGCCTCATGCCGAGCTGATCGGCGTGGTGGCATCGGCACCGGATGTCCGGCCGGGCGTGATTTCCATGGCCCACAGCTGGGGGAGTAGCACCGGAACCGATGAGAAGGTCCGAGACATCGGGGCGCCGACCAACCGGCTGATCGACGTTGAGAACGGCTACTGCCCAATCACCGGCCAGGCCATCCAGAGCGCCATACCGGTATCGGTGGAGCCGGTCACCGAAGCGGCGCTGGTCAGCTGAGTGACCTCGGCGCTGGCTGCCCTAACCGGAGGGCCGGTCCAGATCGCCTACGGCGTTACCAACATTGAGGAGGCGGCGCGGACCTGGTCGGAAACGCTCGGCGCCGGACCATTCTTTGTCCGCCACCACATTTCAGTGGAGCAGGTCACCATCGACGGTGTCCCGGGAGTCTTCGATCACTCCTCGGCCTATGGCCAGTGGGGCTCGGTCATGGTGGAGCTTGTCGAGGTGCACACCCCTTCGCAGCTGGCGGTCGCCGGGCTTCATCACCTCGCCTACTTCGTTGACTCATTCGATGACGCGACGACCGAACTGGTAGGCAGAGGTTGGCCCGCTGCGCTGTCGGCGATCGCAGGAACCACCCGGTTTGCGTTTCACGACGCCCGCCACGAGCTTGGCCACTTTGTGGAGATCTATGAGCCGTCAAGCGGACTGGTGGACTTCTACGCCATGGTCGCCGATGCCGCTAAGGATTGGAACGGGGCCGACCCGGTGCGGCTGCTCGGCTAGTGGTTGCCGTATCAGCTGGGGTCGGCGCCGCCGCCTCTGGCAGTGGCCAGCACCCGCCGCATGGCCTCGGCGCTGACGTGTGCGGCGTGGTCGACCGGACCCTCCCACAGTTCGGCGGAGCACACCTCAAGGCCGATCGGAGCGGTTGACCCCACCTTGTCGAGGGCCCGGATCATGTCGACCAGAGCGAATTCGCCGTCGCCCGGTGGCACCCGATTGGTCAGACAGTCCTCCATGTAGTCCTTCGCGTTGTCGGTCGGTCCCGGAGCCACGATGGGCCCGTCGTTCAACTGCACCGCAAAGATCTTGTTGCCGGGCAGGTTGGTGATGTCGGCAATGCGGTTTGTCGAACGGGTCAGGTGCCAACTGTCGACGCAGAAACCGCCGTTCGGTCGATCGGCGGCGGCGACAATCTCGGCTGCCTCCGCCGCGGTTTGAATGTTGGTCATCGATGGCACCCATTCAATGCCAACGGCAAGACCGTGATCAGCCGCCCGGTCACACAGTGCACCGAACCCCACGGCGGCGTCGGCCACCGAGCCGCTGTAGTTGCCGATGGCCTGGAGGTAGCGACAGCCAAACCGGTCCGCCATTTCGTAGGCGAGCGCTTCCTGTTCACTGCAGGACGTGTCGGCGCTGTCCGGTTGGGCCCACCCCCGGACCACTTCGATGTTGGAGATCACAAGACCGGTCCGCTCGAGCGCGGCGTCGATCGCTGCCACCGCTGCCGGATCGGACCGGAGCTGCGCCCAGGCTCGGAGGTACAGGCCGATGGCCGAGAAGCCCGCAGTCGCGGCAGCGTCGATCCGAGCCACGACGTCATCGTGGCGGGGTCGGCTGAAGTGGTCCCACACCAGGTCTGTCGGGCCGAGTTGGTGGGCGGTGCGGGCCGGTGCGGACATGGCCTCCAGTGTTGCCGAGTACTAGCGTGCAGTCATGTCCGACAATGGCCGACCGGGGGACGCCAGAGCTCCGGGTCCCACGCTGCACGAGCAACTGCTGGCCGATCCGACCACCCCGCCGGCCCCGCTGCTCGACCAGTCACCGCGGTTCCTCGGCGACGATGACCTTCCCTACGAGGCCTACACCTCCGCTGCGGTCGCCGACGCCGAGTACGACCGACTCTGGCGAACAACGTGGCAGTGGGCCTGCCACGTCGATCACATCCCCGAGGCCGGGGACTACTCGGTGTACGACGTCGGTCCGTTCTCGGCGCTCATCGTGCGGACCGAGGCCGGTGAGATCAAGGCGTACTACAACGCCTGCATGCACCGAGGCACCCAGCTCCGTCCACCGGACAGCTGCGGCTTCGCCAAGCAACTGACCTGCCCGTTTCACGGGTGGACCTTTTCGCTCGACGGGCAACTCGTCGACCTGCCGGGGGCCTGGGATTTTCCCCACGTGTCAGCCGACAGCCACCGACTGGCCGAGATGCCGGTCGGCGTCTTTGGTGGATTCGTCTTTGTTAACTTCGATCCCGACGCTGAGCCACTGGAGCAGTACCTCGGCGTGCTGCCCGAGCACTTCGAGCGATACGGCGCACAAGGCTGGGGTCTTGAGGAGCGCTACATCGAAGCTCACGTTCGCAAGAAGTTGCCGTGCAATTGGAAGGCGGCCGCCGAGGCGTTCATCGAGGCGTATCACGTCCGCCAGACCCATGCGTCGGGCCAACTCGGGGACGAGGTCACCACCCAGTACGACATCTTCGAGCCAAACGTCTCCCGGTTCATCCACACCATTGGCATGGACAGCCCGGAGCGACCAGAACCTCGGACAGAACAGGAAATGCTGGACCACCTCACCAGAAACGTTCGCCATGGAATGGAACCGCTGGTGCTGCCCGACGGGATGCGGGCCAGAGACTTCTACGCCACGTACGTGCAGCGGGAGATGGGGAAGGCCTACGGGCATGACTTCTCTGGACTGAGCGAATCGCTGACCCTGGACAGCATCGAGTACTTCCTGTTCCCGAACGCGTTCTTCTTTCCCGGTCTGTCGTTGCCGATGGTGTACCGGTTCCGTCCCGACCCCGACGACGTTGACTCGTGCTACTTCGACCTGTTGATGATGCGACCCCGCCCGGCCGACGGCCTGGCCCCACGACCGCCCGAGGTTATCCACCTCGACATCGACGACAGCTACACCGCGGCTGCGGCCATCGGCGGACTCGGCCGGGTGTATGACCAGGACACGGCCAACCTGGCCGCGCAGACCAGGGGCTTCAAGGCGAGCTACAAGAGAGGCCAGACCCTTGGGAACTATCAGGAGTCCCGGGTCAGGCACCTGCAACTACGGGTGCGCGAGCTGCTGGACGAGGCCTGAGCGGCCGGCCAGCCGCGTCGGTTGATCACCCGCTCGACTAGTGACTGATGTCGACTAGCGAGTGTCATACAGCGGGTCGGTTGATCCGGCGCGTCCGCTCGCCTGCCACGTGCCGCTCATCGACTCGTCGATTGTCTCGATCTTCGACCAGTCGTTACGAAGGGTTCTGGTGCTGATTCGCCACGTGCCCTCTCGCTCCTCGAAGCGGTCGATGTAGCGACCGTTGAAGGTATGGAGCCAGACGGCGGCGTCATCGGCGTCATCCGCGCCATCCGCGCCGTCGGACGGTCGCTCGATGTGGTAGGCCAGGACATAGGTTTCAACCAGCGCGCCGCTGCCGCCATCACCGGCACCACTGCCGCCATCACCGCCATCACTGTCGTCGAAATCAATCGCGGTGTTGCTGATCCGGTGTTGGGTGGCGGAGAAACGTTTCCCGAGCGAGGCGAGGGCGTGGGTGGCAAAGGTCTCGATGGTCATCGGGTCGGCGCCGAAGTCGACCAGCATCGCACCGGGGTGGAACGCCCGCAGCAGCGCGTCGCCGTCTAGCCGATCGATACCGCGGCAATAGGACAGCAGCGCGTCCTGAATCTGTTGTCTGGCGTGTTGTTCATCCATTGCCGTTCCAAGCCTCCTCAGTCGATCTGACACCGGCATCAATCCGGAACCCGGCGCTAGTCCTGGCTCCACAGCGGTTCGTCAGCGGTCCAACCGACCGGTTGGCCCCAACGCTCGGCGAAGACCGATTCGTGGGCCGGGCGACGGTTGGCGACGCCCCACCGCCCGAGCGGGTAGCCAAGCGGGACCATGCCGTGCATATGCCAGACACCGTCATCGGGGATCCCGAGCAGCGACTCGACCCGCTCTTTCTGCAGCTTCATGAGAGTGGTGATGGCGGTGCCGAGCCCCTCGGCTCTCGCCGCCAGACACAGATTCCACAGACAGGGGAACGTTGTGGTTTCGCCTCCGGGCTTGCCGAACACGAAGATCAGCATCGGCGAATGATGGAGGTTGTCAGCAAACCACTGGCTCGATGAGTCGATGCGAATGGTCTGTTGGGCCGCCGGATCGTTCGGGTCGCCGGAGTTGACCACCTCCTGGGCGTGGGCGTACTGGGTGGCGTTGAGCTGATCAAGGCACTCCCGGTAGATCTGCTGGATCTGATCCTTGGTGTCCTGCTCGGTGACGGTCAGAAACCGAAACCGCTGCTCGTTCCCACCGCTCGGCCCTCGAACCGCCGCGTCGAAAAGTTTCGGCAGCAGCTCCTCGGGCACCGGATCCGGCGACAGTCGTCGCATTGCCCGCGTCGTGTAGATCGCCTCGTAGATGTCCATCGTTGCCACTCCCGTTCGATCGCAGCGCCGGTCAGCGCTGAAAGACCACTTCGGCTCCGGCGAATAGCGCCGCCAAATCATCGTCGGATTCCGCTGCCACGAGGCGGTCGACCCAACCGTGGAATCGTTGCCCGCCTGCCTCGTTGCGCCCGAACAGAAACTCGGACTTCGCTCCGGTCTTGACCGAACGCTGAATCCGCTTGCCGGTGAAGTAGTCCTCTTCTTCCACGACCTTCAGCAGGAACTTCTTCTGTCCGTCGATGATCGGCTGCAGCGAGTCCGGCGGGTCAAAGGCGGCCAGGAAGTTCTGCACCGTGACCGAGGTGTCGGGATCTGCGCCGGGGAACAGGGTGGACACCATGTACATGCGTCCGCCGTTGCCGGCCTCGTCGACAACCTTGAATCCGGCGATCGACGTGTGGGGGAAGATGGTCCAGACGCCCGATGTCAGCAGCTCATCGGACCACTGGTCTTCGGGGATGCCGTCGAGGGCAAGCATGCGTTCGTCGGGGCTGGTGACCCGCTGGTGAGGTCCCCAGGCGTCATAGATCGCCTTGTTGCTGTAGTCGGGGCCGAAGGTGTTCTTGTGCAGAATCGGCAGGTGGTAGAAGTCGAGGTAGCCGTCGTATGCCACCTTCCAGTTCGGTCCGTCGGCAACCTGGCTGCCGACGAAGGTGCAGTCAGCAAAGCCGTGGTGTTCCAGGAAATCGCCGTAGCCGCACAGGAACGCATCGAGGAACGGTTCCATGTCTCGCTCCGCATCGGGAGCGAGGCAGCCGAAGATGATGCCTGCCCGTTCGGCAACGGGGAGCGGTGTGAGGCCATGGCATGACGGGTCGAGGTCGCCGAATTCGTCGCGGTCCAAGATGCCGACAAGCTGTCCGTCGCCGTCGTAACTCCAGGCGTGATACGGACAGGTGAACCGCCGTGCGGTCCCGGCGCCTTCCTCCATAATGATGGCGCCGCGGTGGCTGCACATGTTTACGAAGGCGTTGATCGCTCCGTCGCTAGACCTGGTGAGCAGTACCGGAACGCCTGCAACTTCCATGGCCTTGTAGCTGCCCGGGTCTGCCAACTCACAGCTGAAGCCAAGGACGAGCGGGAGGCGCTTGAAGACCCGATCCATCTCGGCTCGCCACCGATCCGGGTCGTAGTAGTTGGTGGCCGGTACCCGGCCGATCTCGCCCGCCAATGGCACCGTCCCTGCCTTGGCGTGGTCCAGCGTCCTGCGGGCGAGCTCGACGAGCGTTTGGCGGGTCATGACATCACGGCCGCTTCGTCGACTCGCTCATGCGGTGATTGGCAAACTGGGGCCCGGCGACCCAGCCGCAGAGCTGAGGGTCACACTCCCGGAGCTCGCCGCTAACCCAGCGGCCCTGATCGGTGAAGACGCCCTGGCGGTCCCCATCGGTGACCAGGATGTTGCCTGCGCCATCCTGCTCGTACAGGGCCTGGGTGAAGGGGTGACGAATACCGTTCATCGATCTGTACCCTCCGCACCATTTCCCGCTCCGTTGCCAGCGCCATTAATAGTGACAGCGGCTTCGGCGTCTGCTGCCCTGCCTCGCTCCACCCATTCGCCAAGTTTGTGATGGAGCCAGCGGACTTTGCTCTCCTGGTAGTTGCCAAGTGTGATGCCCGGCTTGCGGGTGGTCTCAAGGCCAAGCTGGATCTTCGACATGTTGAACAGGTCCTGGTTGAAGACCTTGCCGAGCATGCCCAGTTCCTCGGCGTCGGTGAACGTCTCGTCCTCGGTCAGCCAGTGAATGTCGCACGGCGGCGGCTTTTCGCCCTGGTACGGCGCAAGGAAGATGCACTCCATTATGGAGGACCGGTGGTCGTCGCCGTTTGGTCGGAACCGGTACACGATGCGGTTGAACGCACCCCAGGGGTGAAAGTTCGGGAAGACCGTGTAGTCGATCGAGTCCATCATTTCGGCGTCGGACATCTGATCGACCCACTCGTCGCCGGCGATGGGGCGCCATCGTTCCCGTCCGGCTGCCGCGGCGACGGCTCGCATGTCAGTCTCGTTCCCGAGTGGCACCGGCGAGTCTTGGTCATGGCGGACGTCCATCATCGACCGCATCATCTCATCGGGGGTCGGTTCCCAGTCCAGCAGGGGACTGGGCGTGCCGCTCGGGGTGATCACCCGAGCGAAGTTGTCCCACACGTCGACCTGGGAGTTGGTGTCGCCGAGGTACGGCATGATCTGCGGGTGGGTGGCGTTGACGTGGTATGCCTCGCAGAATGCCTCCTGGGTGATCTTCCAGTTGGCCTGAACGATCTTGGCAACGTGGGCTTGTTTGTAACGCTTCTCCAGGTTCCAGACGTCGAACTGATCGATGATGTCGCCGAGGAAATCTTCCAGCGGTTCGGCATCGGGATCGGGGTTGATGAAAACGAAGCCTGCCCACGTGCCGACCTTTGCCTCGGGAAGTGAGAACTCGGCGTCGTTGACATGGGGAAAGTCCCACCGGCCGGGGAAGTCCTGCAATTCGCCGTCGAGCGTCCAGGCAAAACCGTGGAACGGGCAACGAATCTCGCTGCAATGTCCGTCGTGGTCTTTCAGCCTGCGGCCCCGATGGAGGCAGGCGTTCACGTACGCCTTGATCCCGTCTTCGGTCCGCATGACGACATAGGAGTCACGGACGATCTCATAGACGTAGAAGTCGCCGACGTCGGGAATCTCGTCGGTTCGACACGTGTACTGCCATGCCTTCTGCCAGACGTGTTTTACCTCTTCCTCGTGCCAGGCGCGGTCGGTGTAGCGGCTGGCGTCGACGTCTTCGCTTCCCAGATACTGCGGGTTGTTCAGCCGAAGCACATCCGGAACGTTATGGGTGTCGGCGTCGAGAAGATCTTGATAGGTGAGGCCGGGGGAGCGGGCGACACCCGGTTCATCTGTGGTCGTCATGGTCTAAAAC
>CAZSTV010000170.1:3855-12608 GCA_964609665.1 uncultured Acidimicrobiaceae bacterium | reverse complement strand
GTGCTCCACACCGACACGTCGGTCCTGTCCCCCGCCCGCCGAGCCTGGGCGGCCTGGAACTACCATGCCGCACCAGACCAGAGCCAGCCCGTCCTGACCTATGACATGACCACGCTGCAGCGGCTGCCAGGTGCACAGCGATACCTGGTGTCGCTCAATCCCGACCCGGACCATCCGCTACAAAACGTCCTCGGGCGTTACCGCTACGCCCACCCGCAGTTCACCGCCGCCGCCGTTGCCGCCCAGGAACGGGTGGACGAGATCGACGGAGTGGACCGCCTCTACTTCTGCGGCGCCTACTGGGGGTACGGGTTCCACGAGGACGGCATGGCATCGGCCGTGCGGGTGTGTCGAAAGTTGGGCGTCACATGGTGACCGCAGGCGCTGCGGCGGTCGGTGTCGGCCGGGTGTGGCACCGCCGCAACCAGCCAACCGTGCACGAGTTCGACTACAGGGTGAACCAAATCTGGATTGACCCGGACCACCCGGGCGACCTCTTCGACCAGCACCGCTTGTGGTCCACTCGCAGCCCTCGCCCGGTGCGGTTCAAGCGAGAGGATTACTACGACTCGACCACCGCCGCAATCGGTCCCGCCATACGAGCCAAGCTGGCCGAGCCACTGGGCCGAACACCAACTGGTCCGGTCCGCATGTTGACCCAACCTCGCACCTGGGGCTGGCTCTTCAACCCAATCACCGTCTATCTGGTTTGGGATCAAGACCGTGACCTGGACGCAGATGGCGACCCGGTGGGCGCGGTCCTTGAGGTGACGAACACGCCGTGGAACGAGCGCACCCATTACCCCCTGGCCTTAGCGCCGACCGGAGACGGCAAGCAGCTGGAATCCACGTTTGAGAAGCAGATGCACGTCTCCCCCTTTCTCGATCTCGACTACCGCTACCACTTCACCGTTTCCGAAACCGAGGAACCGGACCAGCCCGGCCAGCAACTGGGCCGCAGCGTGACCATCGGCGTTGATGTGGTCGGGCCCGGCGACGACGCCATCGTCGAAACCCGGCTGCAGGTGCATCTGGCCCCGGCGTCGCCCTCGAACCTCAGGTCAGTCCTCTACCGACATCCGCTGTCCACTCACCGCGTCAGCCTTGGCATCCATTGGCAGGCAGCTCGCCTGGCGGCAAAGCGGGTCCCATTCATCCCTCACCCCGGAAAGCGCACATGACACAAGCATCAGTACCAGTCGCCGAACTCGACCTCACAGACGACCCGGAGCAGAACGGCGCTCCATCGACCCCTCAGCCGTTGGCATCGCTCGAAGACGACTTGCATCTTCGCAACGGCAACGGCCCGGCCCTCATCAGCCCTGAACGGCTGCTCAGCAGGGCGGAGCAACGCAACACCTACTCGACCAGGGTGCTGAACGGCCGGGCCACCGCCCGGGCGGCACAGGCGGGGCTGTCAAAGCTGCTGCAACGTATGTCGAGCGACAGCCTCACCATCACCGACCCGAACGGGGTACGCCACCGCTTCGGGCCCAATCACCACCGCCGGACGGGCCCCGCCGAAACGGGGGCCGACATCGGCATCGGTGTCGGTATCGACGCTGTGGCCCAGCCAGCGCCGCTGGCCGCAACCATGACCGTGACCGATGAGCGGGCCTGGACCGCTGTCGCCAGGGAGGGCTCCATCGGTCTCGGGCGCGGCTACATCGAAGGTTGGTGGCATAGCGATGACCCCACTGCCGTGGTCCAGGTGTTGATCAGAAACCTGCACGGCATCGATGACGTTCGTAACCGGATCAACCAGATGACCGGCCGGTTTGGCGATGCCGCCAGGCGGGCGCTCCCCCGTCCAAGCCGTCACCGCAACCGTGAGGACATCGGCACCCACTACGACCTGGGCAATGACTTCTTCCGGTTGTTCCTCGACGAGACCATGACCTACTCCTCCGCTGTCTTCGCCGACGACCTTGATGACCTCAAGGTGGCAAGCCTGGCAAAGTACGACAGGTTGCTGGCCAAGCTCGGCGTCACCGCAGACCATGACATTCTGGAGATCGGCACCGGCTGGGGCGGCATGGCCCTGCGCACCGCGGAACGCCACGGCGCATCGGTCACCACCACCACGGTGTCCGAACAGCAGCTGAGCGAGGCCCAGTCCCGGGTGGCGTCCTCAAGCGTTCCAAGCAAGGTCCGGCTGCTGAACAGCGACTGGCGGGATCTTTCCGGCACCTACGACCGCATCGTGTCCATTGAAATGATCGAGGCGGTCGACTGGCGAGACTACGACCGCTTCTTCTCGACCATCGAACGGTGCCTCGCTCCCGACGGCATGGTTGGCCTGCAAGCGATCTGTGTCCCGGACCGCCGCTATGAGCGGACAAAGAACACCGAGGACTTCATCCGCCGATTCGTCTTCCCCGGCGGCTTCCTGCCCTCGATAGGGGCGGTGTCACGCTCGGTTGCCACGTCGACCAGGTTGCAGATGCTCGACGTTGAGGACTTCTCCGCGCACTACGCCAGGACCCTTCGGCTCTGGCGACAACGTTTCGACGACCGCCTCGACGACATACAGGCCCTCGGCCTGGACGACCGGTTCTGTCGGCTGTGGCGGTTCTACCTGTCCTACTGCGAGGCCGGATTTCTGGAGCGGCACTGCACGGTCAACCAGATCGTCCTCGTCGGACCGGAGTGGCGACCAGACGGTTTGGAGCTACGCCCGCTCTGATAGTCGGAGGCGGAGTTGAAACATCTAAGCTGTTGCCATGACCGACCAGAAGGTTGACCAGAGCCGAACCGAGCAATCGGCACCCCAATCGGTTGACAAGGTCCTCCTTTGCGCTCCCCGAGGCTTCTGCGCCGGCGTCGAAATGGCAATCAAGGCGCTGGCCTGGATGGTCCGGGCCTTCGAGCCGCCCGTCTACTGCTACCACGAAATCGTCCACAACAAGCTGGTCGTCGACCGCTTCCGAGACCGCGGCGTGATCTTCGTTGACGACGTGACCGAGGTCCCCCGGGGCAAGCCCATCATGCTCTCCGCTCACGGCTCAGCGCCCGAGGTGGTCACCTCGGCCCGAGACCGCGGCAGTTACGTGGTTGACGCCGTCTGCCCGCTGGTGACCAAGGTCCACCACGAGGTCAAGGTCCGGGCCGGCAAGGGCTACCAGATTGTCTACATCGGTCACGAAGGCCATGAAGAGGCCGTCGGCACCATGGCCGTTGCCCCCGAGGCAATCCACCGTGTGGAAACCGTCGAGCAGGTGCAGTCCCTGCCCCAGTTCGACCAGCCAACCGCGCTGCTGGCTCAGACAACGTTGAGCCACCGGGACTGGAGCGAGGTGGCAGACGCCGCCGTCGAGAAGTTCCCGGACCTGTTCACACCGAACCGGTCAGACCTGTGTTTCGCCACTACCAATCGACAGTCTGCGTTGATGGCAACCGCGGATCGTTGCGATGCCTTCGTGGTCATCGGTTCGGCCAACAGCTCCAACACCAACGCACTGGCAAAGCTGGCAGCCGAAGCCGGGTGCGAGCGAGTGTTTCGGGTCAACGGCCCCGACGAGCTTCCCAACGACCTCGTCGGCACCATCGGCGTGACCGCTGGCGCCTCGGCCCCCGAAGACGTGGTGCAAGCGGTTATCGAATTTCTCTCACCGGCCAACGGTGTCGAAGAGGTGCAGATAACCGAAGAGGACGAGTACTTCCCGCCGCCTCGCAACCTGCGAGAACTGCTCGGCGCGGTTGACGTGGTGGCGACACTCGGACTTGGCGGATCCCTCGCCAACCGACCGGCCCTGAACGACCGCCAAATCGGCGCGTCGGACGTGCTCGGCACGCTCTAGCCACCCGGTCAGCCCTCCCACAGCTCCAGGATGGCATCAGCAGCGCGCCGGTTCGTGAGCCCGAACGCCGGCTGGTTGAATCCCATAAGGGAATCTTCGGTGGCCCGGATGGAGCCGGGATCCCCGAAGCAGCCGCCCTCCACGTAGTCGATCCTGACCAGGTCCCGCAGTTCCTCGATATCGCCAACCAGGTAGCTGAATCCTGCGGCGGTCATCTCGGCCGCCCAGACGTCGACCATCGGGTCGTATTCGCCGACGAGGTCCCCCCACCAACGTTGCGCCGTGGCGATGTTGGCGGCGCAGCTGGGCCAAATATCAACGCGAGGCTCGCCAGGATCTTCAAGCCCGACACGACCGACGTACTCGTCGGCGAGCCCAAAGAGCGCATGGCCAAGCTCGTGTGGCAGGTCGAGCATGGCCGATGCCGGGAAGGAGCTGCGGACGAAGATCATGGCGTTGGCGACCGAATCTGTCCCTGTTCGTGCCGGGGTTTCCTGCAGCGCGAACGCCGTGTCCTGTCCCGCCAGCGATGAGATGCCCGGGAATTCTCGGTCGGGATCTTTGGCCAGGGTCACGATTGATTGGTCCGGTAACGCAAACGGCAGGTCGTCGCTGTTGAGCCAGACGGCCGGGCCGGGCGGCGATATGTCGGTGATCCACACATTGAACTTGTCGCGATTCGACCGGTAGGGCTCGATGCCGAACAGGCCGAGCTGAGCAGATCCGGCCCGGTCGGCGCCCGAGATCGGATACCCATCGTCGTTTATGAGCTGAGCCCGTTGGTCCCAACCGAGGTACAGCCAGGCAACGTCTCGGAATTTGTCTACGTCGTCCCAACCCCAGGGGGCGATGATGAGGTTGATCCGGTCGGCGCTCAGATCGTTGTGGTCCGCGACCAGCGGGACCAGCCCGTCGGGCGGGGGCACCGTCGATGTCATTGCCGCCGTCGTGGTGCTGGTGGTGGTGCTACTAGTGCTGGTGGTACTGGTCGTGGCCGCCAGGCTGATGGACGTCGACGTCTCCACCGGTCTGGTTGCGGCGCCCTCGGAGCTGCCACAGGCCGAGGAGGCCAGCAACGCGGTCAACAGAATCGAAGCGCCCACCCGGCGCAATCGACGCATGACCGGTTACACGCCAGCCCGAATTTGGGCCTCGTCAAAAAGCTCTTGGAGGGTCTCCCGCAACTGATCTGACATGCCTCTGACCGCCGAGCGCTTCACCCGCTCCCCCTCGGCTCGTTCTGGTGGGTAGATCGGTTCGCCGATGACCAAGGTGACCTTGGTCGGCTTTATGTAGCGGGCACCCTTTGGCATTGCCCGTTCCGCGCCACCCAGGCCGACGGGGACGATCGGCACTCCGGCCCGACAGGCCAAGAACACTGCGCCCTCTTTCAGCGGCTGCACCTCGGGCCCTTCCTGGCGGGTTCCCTCGGGGAAGACGACCAGCGGCTCACCGTTGCGCAGCACCTGCTCAGAGATTCGTAGCGCCGCCCGGTCGGTCAGCGACCGCTCAACGGGAAAGCCGCCCATCGTTCGCAGGAACAGTCCAAGTCCAGGGATCTTGAAGTACGTTTCGGCCCCCATGTAGCGCAACACCCGTGGGCCCGCCATGGCTGCCAGCGGTGTGTCCAAAATGGAGCGATGACCACCGGGCGCCAAGATGTAGCCCCCCGATGTCGGCACGTTCTCCGCGCCAACCACCGTCAGCCGCAACAAGACCTTGGCAATGCCGCGAACCGCCAGACGCAACGCGCCGTACGCGAGCCGAGCGGGCCTTCGCATTTCGGTAACGCCAGCGACTTCCGCCGTCAGTTCATCCGCCACGTATCCCGCCCCCTTCGTTCAGCTTCGGCCATCGGCCACCCGCTTCACGAGGTCGGCCACCACCTCATCGATGGTCAGTCCGGTCGTGTCCATGGTGATGGCATCATCGGCTTGGCGCAGTGGGTCAAGGCTGCGCTGGGAGTCATACGCATCACGTCTGGCCAGGTCTGCAGCCACTGCGTCATAGTCCAGATCCGAGACTTCCCTGGCCCGACGGGCCGCACGCACCTCGGGGTCTGCGGTCAGGTACACCTTGAGCGCAGCGTCCGGAAACACGACGGTGCCGATGTCTCGGCCTTCGAGGACGCCGCCTCCCCGTCTGCGAGCCCATTCCCGCTGCCGGGACACCATCTCGGAGCGCACCACCGCATTGGCAGCGACCGCTGACACCGAACGCGACACTTCGGGGCCACGAATTTGGGTAGTGGCGTCAACTCCGTCGACGACCACGGCGCCATCGGCCTTCAAGTCAATCTCAACGTCGCGGGCAAGAGCAGACACCCGCTCCTCGTCATCGGGGTCAATGCCCCGGGCGAGCGCAGCAAAGGTCACCGAGCGATACATCGCTCCGGTGTCGAGGTATTCCAGGCCA
This sequence comes from uncultured Acidimicrobiaceae bacterium, assembly GCA_964609665.1. Taxonomy (GTDB): domain Bacteria; phylum Actinomycetota; class Acidimicrobiia; order Acidimicrobiales; family SZUA-35; genus JAHELU01. Next base: position 6,393 of record CAZSTV010000170.1, on the reverse strand, counting down.
AGTTCCTCGGCCAGCATCCGACCGACGGTCGACTTGCCAGAGCCTGCGGGTCCGTCGATGGCGACAACCGTCAACTGGTCCGACATGGACTCCTCCTGCTGCTGTTGAACCTCACCCATCAAAGCTCCCGTAACGTAGGACGGTAGCCCCGCGCCATCAGACCGCCTACCAGACGCTCCGCCTTCGTCGCATCGACCATGAGCATCATGATGCCCTCCTTGCCCTCACCGGAGTGGGTGATGTCCAGGTCCAGGATGTTCACATCGAGTTCTGCGGCCAGCGTTGCGATGGCGGCAATCTCGCCGGGACGGTCCGGTATTGGGACCGCCAGCTCGGAGACCGCTTCCACCTGGCCGTAGCCGACCGGCAGGTTGATTCTGGCTGTCCTCGCGCTGTCGAGCAGTGCGTACAGGCCGGCCCGATCACCATCTGCCACCAGAGACCGGGTGTTGGCGAGCGCATCGATCAGCTGGTCAAGGCCAACGACGATGGCCTCTCGGTTGGCAATGCAGATGTCGGGCCAAATGGCGGGCCGTCCGGCCGAGATTCTGGTCATGTCCCGGAAGCCACCGGCGGCCAAACGCAACAGCGGGCGATGTTCAACAGACGAACCGGCGGCGAGGTTCATCAGCGCGGCCGAGGTCAGATGCGGCACGTGGCTGACCTGGGCGACCAATTCATCATGGACCGATGGTGGAAGCGCTATGGACTCGGCCCCGAACGATCGAATAGCGGAACGGACCGTTGCGAACGCCACCTCCGAGGTGGCGTCGTTCGGTGTTAGCACCCACATGGCTCCGGAGAACAGGTCCGCGGTGGCGCCGTCAACCCCGTCCTGGTCGGATCCGGCCATCGGGTGGCCGCCGACGAAGCGGGGATCGAGCACCTGGCTGCAAATCTCGGCTTTGGTCGACCCAACGTCGGTGACAATGCCGGAGGTGGCAGCGAGCGCTTCGGCGACCAAGTCCGGGATGGCTCCGACAGGGGCGGCCACCACCGTCAACTCGGCGTCGGGGTCGAGACCGATTGCGTCGGCAACGCCAAGGTTCAGCGCCTGCTGCTCGATGGACGGGTCGGCATCCGTTACCGACACGTGCCAGCCGTGACCCCGCAGGGCAAGGCCGACCGAGCCGCCGATCAACCCGGAGCCGATCACGTTGGCCCGGCGTTGCGGCGACGCTGCGCCGTCGGCACCGCTCGAAGAGGTCGAGGAGGCGGCGTCGCTCATTCGACCGCGTCGTCGCCGGGCTCGGCCAGCTCAGGGCGAAGGGTGGTTGCCCGACGGAGGAAAACGTGTCGAAGGTCTGCCCGATCGATGTCGGTTTCAACGTGCAACATCAGCCGGATGCACATGGCGAGACCACCATCGGTTGGCATTTCCACTGCGCACAGCAGCGGCACATCGACAAGCCCAAAGGCCCGAGCGCCGGCTGCCGGCGGCAGGCTCGACAGGTCTTGTGTAGCGGTGAAGAAGATGCTGATGATCTCATCGTTTGACACGTCGTTGCGTTCAAAGAGCGTAGTTATCAGCTGAATTGTCCGCCGCCGGATTTCTTCCGGCTCATCGACGTCGACCGTTATTGCGCCCCGAAGTGCTCGCACTGCCATGGCCGGAGGCTATCGGACCGTTTCCACGGCCCGTTGCAATTCAAGTAGTTCATCCCCCGTCAGCCGTCGTGAGAACCCTGGCTTCAGTTTGGGATCCACGATGGGCCCAATGCGGGACCGGGCGAGACGCACCACGGGATGTCCCACCGCTTCGCACATTCGTCTGACCTGGCGGTTGCGGCCCTCGTGAATGGTGAGGCGCAGCAGCCCGGAGTCCACCAACGATGCCTTGGCCGGAGAGGTTTTGCCGTCTTCAAGCTCAACGCCCTCGCGTAGCGCCCGAAGCGTGTTGCGCGACGGCGAGCCCTTGACCTCGACCAAGTACTCCTTCTCTATGCCAAAACTCGGGTGGGTCAACCGATGGGCCAAGCCGCCGTCGTTGGTCAGCAGCAACAGCCCCTCGGTATCGAGGTCAAGGCGGCCTACGGGGAACACCCTCGGCTCGGTGGGTACCAAACCCACTACCGTCGGTCGGCCCTGAGGGTCCGATGCCGTTGTGACCACCCCGGCCGGCTTGTTCAACAGGTAGGTGACGGCATCGGGCAGGGTGGAATAGACCTTGCCGTCGACAGCCAGTTCATCTTCCGGGCCGACCCGGGCCCCAAGCTCGATGACCGCACCGTTCACGGTGACCCGACCTTCGGAGATGAGGATCTCGCTCGCTCGACGACTACCGAGGCCGATCCGAGCCAGGACTTTTTGGTCCCGCTCCGGTTCGCCGGTCATGCATCCTCGGCTCCATCGGCAGAGAGGTCGATCACCGGGTCTGGCGCTGAGCCACCCGGTGCATCGCCGCCGCCGCTGCCGTCGTTATTGCTGTTCTCGTGGGCGCTGTCGCTAGCGCCATTGCTCTCATGGTCGCCGCCGCTACCGTTGCTCTCGGCTGACGGTGGCGCCGCATCATCGCCATCGTCATCGACAACCTCGATG
>CAZSTV010000170.1:0-3845 GCA_964609665.1 uncultured Acidimicrobiaceae bacterium | reverse complement strand
GATGGGGTCATTGATGGAGGGGTCTTCTCCGTCGATCTTCAGCGTCTGTTCCAACGCCTCGAGGACCTCGGCCGACGGCACGAACTCACCAAGTGCCGGCAGGTCATCGGTGGACATCAGACCAAGCTGTTCCAGAAAGAACGCAGTGGTACCAAACAACGATGCCTGACCAGGACCCTCGTCCTTGCCGTGCTCTTCCACGTAGCCCCGCTGCACAAGCGTCTTCAGTACAGCGTCGACGTTGACCCCACGGATGGCGCTGATCTGGCCACGAGAGATCGGTTGCTTGTAGGCAACGATGGCGAGGGTTTCCAGCGCAGCACTGGAGAGCCGGTTCGGGATGCCTTCAAGGGCGTAGCGCTCGACATAGGGGTGCAGGTCAGCGTGGGTTTGGAACCGCCAACCACCGGCAATCTGCACCAGCTCAAAGCCGCGCTGCTGCTCGTCGTACTCAGCGGCGAGCTCTCGGCACATCATTGCGACAAGGTCGGATGGCAGTTCGAGCAGTTGCGCAAGCAGCTGCTCCGGCGTCGAGTCGGTGGCGACCAAGAGAATCGCCTCGATCGCTCGCCTGGCCTCGCTGAGTGTCTCAGCGGACGGCGGTTCAATTCTGCTGGTACTCATCCTTCGTACAGATCCGCGCCGGTCAGGGCGAGCTCTTTGTCGGCTTGATCACCGATCCAGCTGACGGTCAGATCACCGAAACTGGTCAGCTGGTCAAGTTCGACCATGCCCTGCTTGAACATTTCGAGCACTGCGAGGAATCGCACCACAACCTCAAGGCGTTCGACAACGCCTTCGGTCAGCGAGCGGAAGGTCATCGGCCCGCTGCGTGGGAGCAGTTCGATGAACTCCTCGATGGCGTCGGTGACGCTGGCCCGAACGGTTGACACGTGAGCAAGCGACACCTCGGGCTTCGGCTTTTCCGAAGCGACCCGCAGGAACGCCTGCCGCAACTTCTTTGCGGTCATGCCTGCCAGCGGGTCTGGCGTGAGGGCCAGGAACTGCTCTTCCAACCCGACCTGGCGGGGGATGCACTTGATGGCCTGCTCCCGAAGTTCCGACAGCACGGTTGCCGCGTCCTTGAACGTCTTGCATTCCAGCAGTCGAGCGAGGAGCATGTCCCGCTCTTCCCACAGGCCGAGTTCCTCATCGAGGTCGAAGCCGTCATCGGTCGGAAGGAGCCGTCGGCACTTCAGCTCGACCAACGTTGCGGCAATCAGCAGAAACTCGGTCGAGATTTCCAGGTCGCACGCTTCGAGGCGCGCCACCTCTTCGAGGTAGGCATCGACGATCTCACCAAGCCGCACTTCGTACAGATCCACGTCATCTTTGAGGATCAGGTGAAGCAGGAGGTCGAAGGGCCCTTCAAAGTTCTCGGTCTGGACCTGAAATGACATTGATGTGATTCTACCCGGATTTGATGGGAGCTTCTGCAAAATCGATGGGAAGCCATCGATTACCGCCCTATTCTACGGCGTTATGAACACTGAGCCCGCGCGGCCTCGAGCATTCTCCGGTATTCAACCCACCGGTACGATCCACCTTGGGAATTACCTCGGAGCCCTCAGAAACTGGGCCAGAATGCAGGAAACCACCGATGGCGTGTACTGCATTGTCGATCTTCACGCCCTCACCGTGCACCGCGACCCGGGGGTTTTGCCCAGGGCATCCCTGGAGGCCGCCAAGGACCTGGTCGCCATCGGCATCGATCCCGAAGAGTCCATCGTGTTCGTCCAGTCCCATGTCCGGGAACACAGTGAACTGGCGTGGCACATGCAGTGCGTTGCCGCCGTTGGTGAGCTGCGCAGGATGACACAGTTCAAGGACAAGTCGGAAAGCAATGACTTTGTCTCAGCGGGGCTGTTTACCTACCCGGCGCTACAGGCGGCAGACATTTTGCTGTATGACACCGATGTGGTGCCGGTCGGCGACGACCAGCGTCAGCACGTCGAGTTCACCCGCGACCTCGCAACCCGCTTCAACAGTCGCTACGGCGACACGCTGGTCGTGCCGGAGCACCGCATCCCCGAGGCCGGGGACCGGATCATGGATCTCCAACATCCCGAGAACAAGATGTCGAAGTCAGCAGACTCGCCTCAGGGCACCGTGCTGCTCACCGACACCGAGGCCCAGGTCGGCAAGAAGTTCAAGCGAGCGGTCACCGACAACGACGGCGAAGTTCGCTTCGACCCGGCGGCGAAACCGGGCGTCTCGAACCTGTTGACCATCCTTGCGGTGGCGACCGATGGCGACCCTGTTGCATTGGCCGAGAACTACACGCAGTACGGTCCGCTCAAGACCGATGCCGCCGAAGCCCTCATCGAGTTGCTACGGCCGATTCAGGAGCGACGGGCTGCCGTCGATGACGACGCGATCCGCAAGATTCTGACCGACGGCGCTGACCGCGCCAGAGCGATCGCCGCTCCGGTGATGGAGCGGGTGCGCAACGCGGTCGAGCTGCTCTAGCGTCCGAACAACGCCAGAGCAGCCCGCTCGCTGCTGGAATCTCCCGCTAGGGCTGGACCTCAAGTCCAGCGTCGAAGCTCAGGTCCGGATTGCCCGGCCAGAAGTTGTGCACCTCGACCGTCAACAGGTTGGTCCCGTTCACCAGCGCCGCTGCGGGCACGGTGTAGTCCATGTAGATCTCGTCCGCGGTGCCCACCCAGTTGATCGGGCGGGTCCCGAAGCCGATCGGTCCGTCCGGCATGTTGTACCGGTAGAGCTCGGTGCCATTCAGGAACACCACTGCGCCGTCGTCGGCGAGCAGGCTCAACTTCAGCTGACCGATGGCCGCAGCGTCCGCTACCTGGAACTCGTGGGAGAAGTAGTAGGCCTCCTGCCCTGCGGTCAAGGTGGTGGCCTCGTCGCCTTCACCGAAGCCCATCTGAGCCGAGGCGGCGGGACCGCCAACGACAGCTCCAGGCCAACCCGCAGGGGCATCATTGCCAGCATCGACGTAGTTCCAGGTCGAGCCGATCTCGACCAGTGGCTCCTCGGGAATCTCGACCACCTGGTCCGCGGCGCCGAGGCGCACATCGAAGCCGAGGTCGTTGTTGCCGGACCAGACGTTGTGGATTTCAACCGCAAGGACGTTCTGGCCCTGCACGAGTGAATCCGCCCGCACGACATGCTCCATGAAGTCTTCGCTGGAGCCTGAACGCCAACCAGAGGCCGGTGTCGACGAGGTGATCTGACCGTCCGGTAGGTTGTCCCTGGCAATCTCAACGCCGTTCAGATACACCACCGCGCCGTCGTCGGCCTTGAGTCGAAGATCGAGCGAAGGAGGCAACGTTCCGTTGAAGTCAAAGGTCTTCCGGGCGTAATAGGTGACGTTGCCGGCGGCGATGACCGTTGCTTCGTCACCGTCACCGAAGCCAAGCTCACCGTTGCCGGTGGCCCAGCCTGCGTCATTGAAGCCAGGCTCACGCCAGGCGGTGCCGAGGTCCGCGCCGCTGTCGTCATAGCGCCACTCCGAGCCTGCTTCGATGAGCAGGTCGTCATTATGCTCAGCACGTCCCTCGATCCGCGCGATCACGCGCGCGTTCAGGATTATCGGTGTGTCTATGATTATTGGGACAAGCCGCTCAGCGCGGCGCATCTCGAACGGTTGGTCGAGATCGTAGCCAAGGCTTCGGCCACGCGGTAGGCATGGGGGCCAGCAAGACTGGCCCCCTGCCGGATATCAGGCGGCGATCAGGCCCATCGACTCGAGCTTCAAAAGCACCTGCTGCGCGCAGTAATCGACATCGACCGTTTCGGTATCGAGCTGCAGCTCAGGGGTCTCCGGCACGTCATACGGGTCAGAGATGCCGGTGAACTCCTTGATCTTGCCTTCGCGCGCG
>CAZSTV010000169.1:0-12934 GCA_964609665.1 uncultured Acidimicrobiaceae bacterium | reverse complement strand
GTGTGTCATTGACACGTCGAACGGTTCGGACGGCAGCGACTCGACGACATACCCACCGGTGATGCCGACGAATGCAACGTCGGACCCAAGCCTGGCGAGGAAACGGTCGTAGTACCCCATGCCTCGGCCAAGGCGAACGCCGGACCGATCGAACGCGAGCGCCGGTACTAACACCGCGCCGATCAGGTCATCGTCGACAACCGGCGCGTCGATCACCGGCTGGCGGTAGCCGTAGCGGTGCTGTTCGTGCGCGCAGCCATGGGGGTGCACGGTGAGGTAGTGGCCCTCGTCCGGTGTCCTGGTGATTGCGTACCGTTCCTCCGGGGCGTCGCTGGCATCGAGCAGCGGGGCGAGATCCACCTCTCCCGGCATGGCGTCATAGATGACCACCCGTTTTGACCGAGGTACGGCCTCGGCCAGAAACCGATCGAGCGCCGCGCAAAAAGCCTGGGCGTCAACGACAAGGTCCTGGCGTTCCTCGATTGCTCTGGCCCGCCACGCCCGCTTGTCCATATCGCAGCCCTTTCAGATTGTGATCAGCAACTCTTCACCGGTTTCGGCGTCGGTCAACCGCTTACTGTATGGCGCCGCCCGGGCCGGAAACGTAGTGTTGACTCATGTCGAACCGATCAACGTCTGACCCTGCGACCCGCCGAGTCGAGCAGCTCTCGGAGTTGGTCGGCATCAACAGCGTCAACCCGGGACAGGTTGGCGAGCGATCCGGTGACTCCACCGAGGAAGCTCTCTCGCTGTGGTTGGCAAACCGTGCGGAGGAACTTGGCGCGACGGTTGTGGTCGACGACGTCGAACCGGGGCGCCCAAATGTCTACGCCGAATTCCCGGGCCGCAGTGACACGGTGGTGGCGGTTGACGTTCACCTGGACACCGTCGGCGTCGAGCATATGGAGGGCGACCCCTTCGATGGACGGGTAGCCGACGGGCGCGTGTACGGCCGGGGCAGCGTCGACACGAAGGCAACACTTGCGGTCCTGCTTCCCATCTTGGAGGACGCCGCTTCCGGCGCGTTCGACCTGGAACCCACGCTGTTGCTCGTCGGCACGGTCGGTGAAGAGTTCGGCGGTCTTCCCGGCGCTCATCGCTTTCAAGAGTGGTTGGTCAGCCAGGGGCGAACGCTCGACAGCTTGGTCGTCGCCGAGCCGACGATGTGCGCCCCCGTGCATGGCCACAAGGGTGGGCTTGGCATAGAAATCTCGGTCCATGGCCACGCCGCCCACTCGTCGAAGCCGCAGCTCGGAGCGAATGCGATCACCGCGGCGGCCAGGATCATCAACGCCCTCGAAGAACAGCACCAGCTACTCGCGGCCCAGGAGCCGACGACCTCGATGGGCAATGGCACGCTGAGCGTTACCGAGGTCAGCGGCGGCCGGGCCCGCAACATCATCCCCGACCTCTGCAACATCTACGCCGGTCGGCGGGTTGCCCCGGGCGAGGACCCGTATCAACTCTTCGAACAGTTGTCGGAGGTGGTGCAGGCCGCGGCGCTGCCGTTGGAGACGACCATCGAGATGGCAAACGGCCGAGCAAGCGCTGCGTTTTATGAGCAGCCGGACACCGAGCTGATTCAGCGTTTGGCCGCCATTGCCGAGTCCAGCCCCGAGGTCGCGACCTACGGAACAAACGCCTTGGCCTACGACGGCATCGCTGCGCAGTCCGTGGTGTTCGGACCGGGCTCAATCGATCAAGCTCACCAGGCCGTCGAGTGGGTCGACATCAGCGAGTTGGATCGTGCCGACCGGGTCTATCGAACATGGTTATCAGCGACTGCGTGAACCTGCTGACCACGTAACGCGGTTGCGAGCGCCACTCCGTGAGAAATCCCACATCCAGAGACCAAGCTTGTCGCTGCGTGGCCAAATTGCGACGTATCTCAGATTCGGCCGCTGAAGAGGGTTAGGCTATCTATCCCTTCGTATGCCATTGCTGCCATGCATCGGCTAAAAACGAAGCAGAAATCGCAATCCGCCAGATAGTTAGCCCCTAAGTACGGATTCGTATGTTTGTAGATCGCCCTCGAGATTCAACTGGCCGCGGCCGGTTTTTGTTGGCGCTGTCACTTTCCACGGTGACAGCTGCCGCTGTTGCCGCGCCTTTGGCGCTGAAAGCGGTAAGTGCCGAGGCAAACGATCCTGTGCGCATCGGCCCTGCTGTCTCGGCCGAGGAAGTCGAACCAAACACACCGACGATCGCCGACATCGTCATCGACGGCTCTCGTGCCACCACTCGCGGCAACATCGGACTCGCCCCGCAGACCGATGAGGCGCCGGGCGACTCCGCTTCGGACGATGACGAGTCGTCGACCACCGAAGTGGCCGAGGACACCACCACGAGCGAGACGGAACCGCCAACCACCACAACGCCTGAAGTCCCGGAGTCCAGCGAAACGAGCGCCACCGTCGGGTCGATTGGTCCCAGCACCACCGAGGTGAACGCCGAGGACACCACGACCACCGAGACACCGACAGACACCACCGAGGACACCACGACGACCACCGTCGAAGATTCGTCCACGTCAATCGATCAGGCGACGACCAGCGTGATCGAAGCTGGCGACTCCTCGGACACCGAGCCGCAAGCGAACGGCTGACCTCACCGGAATCGGGTAAGATCTGAGCGTCATGACCACGGCCTCCGACATTCAGCCCCCACGCCCGGTGGCAGTATCGGTTTCTGGGCCGTCAAGCCTTCTGAGCGCAGCGGGCATTCTCGGTGACAAATCGGCCAAGGTTCGCTTCGGGATGGCCGCTGTGGCCATTTTTGGCGTCCTGGCAGCCCTCTCGGATGATGACGGCCCCGTGTTGTGCCCGCTGAGGCGCTGTTCTGGCGGATATTGCCCGGGATGCGGGCTGACCCGCTCCGGTGGTCGCCTCCTGCGGGGTGACCTTGCGGGTAGCTGGCAGCAGCACCCGTTCCTGCTGATCGCACTTGCTCAGGTGGCGGTTGTTGCAACCCTGTGGACGGTCGGCACGCAGCGGCTCCGGGCCGCAATGACGTCCGGAGCGACCCGCTTCCTGATGGCCAACTTCGGCCTGATGGTTGCCATATGGGCGGTCCGGATGGCGAACGGGTCCATTCCCATCCCGTTCTTCAACTGAGTCGCTACGACAGCAGCCCGAGGCTTTGCTTGAGCCGAAGAATCCTGGCCACTGACTGATCGAGGCGTGCCTCGGAGATCTCGCCTGACTCAACCGCTCGGGTGAGTGCATCGGCCGCAGCCGACAGGCTCGGTGGGATGAGGATGACGTCGATGCCGGCTTGCACCGAGGCAACGGCCAATTCCGGCTCCGGGATGTCGGCGACGGCGCCCATGTTCAGCGCATCGGTCATGACAACGCCGTCGTAGCCGAGTTCTTGGCGCAGCAGTTCTTCGACCAGCACCGGAGAGATGGTCGCCGGGTCACCGGTCGGGTCAAGCTGAGGCAGGGCGAGATGGCCGACGAGAACGATGGCCACCCCTTCGTCGATGGCGGCAGCGAACGGCGGCAACTCCCGCGACTCCCAGAGCGAACGGTCGACGTCGAGCGTCGGCAATTGTTCGTGGCTGTCCTGGCTGGTGGCTCCGTGTCCGGGCCAATGCTTCACGGCGGCGGCCACGCCCGACTGCTGGAGACCGTCGACCGCTGCGGCGACCATCGATGCGACCAGGCTTGGGTCCTCACCAAAGGAACGGTTGCCGATGAAGCTGACCTGTCCGGGTTCACGCACGTCGGCGACGGGAGCCAGCACCACGTTCACGCCCTGCTGTTGGACCTGCTGGCCCGTCACGTAGCTGGCTTCGCGAACCACTCGAGGATCTCTGCCACCGGCCAGGTCTGATGCCGGCGGGAACGACGTTACCTCGTCGCTGATTCTGCTGACCCGCCCACCTTCCTGGTCTATTGCTACCAACAGGCCAATGCCAGAACTTTGGGCGGCGGCGTCCTGCAGCTGGCTGGACATGGTCTTGAGCTGCTGAGCTGAGGCGACGTTGCTCTCCAGGTAGATGACGCCACCAAGGCTGTAGGCCGCCACGATCTCCGCCGGCGTGGCGTAGCCGTGAGCCTGCAGGTTCAGTTCCCGTTCCGACGGCGTGGTCTCCACCCCGGTCCCAAAGACCGTCGGCATGAGCAGCTGTCCGATCTTCTCCTCGACCGAGAGTGTGCTGATGAGTTCCGAGACAGGATCGACCGTCTCAACGGTCACGGTGGTCGACGTCGTGGCCTCCAGGGTGACCTCGGTGGTCGACGTTGCTGGAACACCTGCTGCGCTGTTGTCTATGCGGGTGGTGCAGGCCGCGGCGAACAGGGCAATCACCAGAAGTGCAGCAAAAAGCGCGGCACGACGGGGCCAGCCGAGCGCAGCAGCCGTCGGGCCGCTAGCGCTGGTTGTGGGGTATCGGCCTTTCATGTTCCCGCTGGCCGAAGCAGTGCCACGATCCACTACTCAGAGCGTAGGTTCTCTTTGACCAGTCCGTGGGTCAAAGCACCTGGAATCTGCCTAAGATCTCTCAAATTGTGGCTACCACCGACTGGAACCCGATTCTCCGGGAAGAGTTCGAAAAGCCCTACTGGGCGGAGTTGCAGCAGTTCGTCCACGACGAACGCAGTAAACACCAGGTTTTTCCGCCCCATGACGAGGTTTTCGCCGCCCTCCACCTGACGCCGTTCGAGTCAGTCAAGGTGCTGCTGCTCGGGCAGGACCCCTACCACGGGCCCGGGCAGGCTCACGGCCTGTGCTTCTCGGTGCGCCCCGGGGTCCAGACGCCGCCGTCGCTGGTCAATATCTACACCGAACTCGAGTCCGACCTTGGGGTTGAGCGACCCGATCATGGTCACCTCGTCGACTGGGCCACGCAGGGCGTGCTGTTGTTGAACACCACGTTGACGGTGCGGGCCCGCTCGGCTGGTTCCCATCAGAAGAAGGGGTGGGAAACGTTCACCGATCAGGTCATCCGTGCGGTGTCGGCAAAGTCTGACACGGTGGTCTTTGTGCTGTGGGGCGCGGCCGCCGGGCGCAAGAAGGAACTGATCGACACGACGACGCACCACATCATTCAGGCGCCCCACCCGTCTCCCCTGTCGGCTCACCGAGGGTTCTTCGGCACCAAGCCGTTCTCGGAAATCAATCGGGTCCTGGCCGAGAACGGGCGCGACCCAATCGACTGGCAACTGCCGCCAGTCACCGACGCAGCGGTCGATCAGTAGATCGAGCCGCCTTCGCCGCTGGCCGCCCCGTTGGCAACATCACGGTGCAGCTTCGCGCCCGCCACGATCGCTCCGGCGTCGGAGGTCACAGTGATCATCTTGAAACCCTGGCCGAGACGGGTTTGCACCAGCTCGGGCACGGTGTGGATGCCGGGGGCGATCCCCGCGCCCTGACAGGCGCTCACGATGTGAGACAGCGCATCCTGGAATGACGGATCGGCGTTGTCAGAGCCGGGGCCGAGGCCGAGACTGATACCAAGGTCGGCCGGGCCGACGTAGATGGCGTCGATACCTTCGACCTTGACGATCTCGTCGAGGTTCTCAAGCGCGGTCACCGTTTCGATCATCGGGATGCAGGCGATCTGATCGTTGGCCTCCTGGAAGTACCCTCCGCCGAGCGCCGGAGCTGCTCGGGCCGGACCGAAGCTTCTCGACCCTGCCGGGGCGTAGCGGCAGGCCGCGACCGCCTGCTCGGCTTCGGCCACGGTGTTCACCATTGGGATGATCACGCCCATCGTGCCGGCGTCGAGCAACTTGCCGATGATGCCGGGCTCGTTCCACGGCGCCCGGGCAATCGGGATGGACTCAGACCGCTGCTGGGCCTGAAGGGCGGGAACGACATGCGAGTAGTCGATCAACCCATGCTGCAAATCCAGGCACATGTAGTCGAAACCAACGCCTCCGAGGTTTTCAACTGCCACCGGATCGGCGCTGCTGAGCCACAATCCGAAGGTTGGCTTGTCTTGCTTCCAGGCGGTCTTGAGGGTGTTCTCACGCATGGCGCCTAAACCTAGCGCTCAGCGCCGGAGCGAGGAAACTGCGGAGTTGATCTGGGTGCTGGCCCGGGCCAGCAGCGGCCGGAGTCTCGGCACCGGGAGTTTCACCATGGCCAGCAGGATCGGGTAGATCTCAAGTCGACCGAGCAACATGTTGACGATTGCCACCAGCCGGCCAAACGCTGGGATGGCCAAGAAGTCAGAACCGATGTCACCGAGGCCTGGACCGACGTTTCCGAAACTGGTCGCCGATGCCGAAAACGCGGTGACAAGATCGGGACCGGTGAGCGCGATGAGAACGCTCCCGCCGCCGAAAGCGGCAAGAGACAGAATCAGGTGACCGACTACCTGATTTGCCACGTCGTTCTCCAGCACGGTCGAGCCGATGCGGACGGGCCGCACCAGCCGCTGATGGAGCTGGGTCAGCGCGGCTCGGTGAGCAAAGCTGGCGACGGCCAGAATGCGGATCATCTTGACGCCACCGGCGGTCGATCCGGCCATCGCTCCGAGCGGCATCAGGATCAACAGGATGGCCTTTGCGGCGTCGCTCCACTCCCCGACGAAGTCGATGCTGGCATACCCCGTTGTCGACACGACCGACAGCACGGTGAACAGCGAGTCCCGGAAACCCTCGTAGTCTCGAGCATTCGGGTCCGCGGTCCAGAAGACGATGAGAGCGGCGGTTGCGACGACCAGGCAGTACGCCCGGAACTCGACCGAGCGGAGCATCTGTCCTGGCTTGCCTCGCAGCACCCGGTACAACATGGTGAAGCTGGTGCCAGCGAGGAACATCGCGACGAGCACGATCCACTCGATGACCTCGGAGTCGAAGTGGGCGATCGATCCGGTGTAGGGCGAGAAGCCGCCGGTCGAGACCGTAGTGAAGGAGTGGGTGACGGCTTCGAACAGGTTCATCCCTGCAAGCAGGTAGGCGACGGCGAGTACGACGGTGAAACCCAGGTAGACGCCCCAGAGTCGACGAGCGGTTGAGCGGACCCGCGGGGTCAAGCGCTCACCCGTCGGGCCGGGAGCCTCGGCCGCCATCATCCCCATACCCCAACTACCGACCGACGGAAGGACAGCGATCACCAGCGCGATAACACCCATGCCGCCGATCCACTGAGAGATGGACCGCCAAAAGAGAATGCCGTCGGATGCTGCGTAGCGGGTCGGGTCGTCGCCTGCCTGCAACACGGTTGCGCCGGTGGTGGTGAACCCGGACACCGATTCGAACAGCGCGAGGTCCAGTTGGGTCAACGTCCCGGTCAACAAATACGGGAGGGCTCCGACGATCGACATCGTGATCCACGACGATGCAACGGTCGCAAAGACATCGAGCAGCGGGATCCGTTTCGGGACCGAGGTCAAGATCCGGAGGCCGGAACCGAGGCCTGCGCAGATCAGGCCGAGCAGCAACAGTGGTGCCCAGTCGTCGCTGTCGCCGCTCATCGCAAGCTCAACGGCGGAGGACAACGTCATGCCGACGCCACAGAACCCGAGGGTCAGACCAATGGTGTGGATCAGCAGACTCGGGTGGCCACCATCTTTCTTGCTCTCATTCACGACCGGAAGACCGGCCTAACTGCAGCAAGGGCGTTCGGCCGACCGAAGACGATGATGTGGTCACCGGCCCGGAGCTCGGTCCGGCCCCGGACAATTCGAGCCTGCTCACCAGAGCGCGCCACCGCGCCGATGAGGATGTTCTTTGGAAGCGGCAGATCGGCGACAAGCGCGCCGTCGGCCTTGCTACCCGCAACGATTTCTATCTCGTCCACCTCGGAGTCACCTTCAAGGAATGTGGTGACCGCCGCAGTGTCACCTCTGACCGCGCGGAGGACGGCATTGGCAGAGGCGGTCCGCGGGCTGAGCGCGGCGTCGATACCAAACCGGCGGACCAGCGGGAGGAGCGCCAGGCGGTGCAGCACCGCAACGGTGTAGGTTGCGCCCTCGGCAATAGCGAATGCGCAGGCCAGAACGTTCGCTGCGTCCTCTCCGGTGGCGGCGACGACGGCATCCATCTCACCGACCGATTCCTCGAGCAACAGCTCGGTGTCGGTGATGTCGCCCTGAACGACCATTGTGCGGTGGAACGTCCGGGACAGGTCTTCGGCTCGACCCTGGTCCCGCTCGATCAACACCACCTCCACGCCTTCGCGCTCCAGCTCACCGGCAACGCGGGACCCGACGGCACCGCCGCCAAGCACCATCACCCGTTGGGCCCTGGTGCCGAGCACTCCGAGCAGACGAAGTATGTCGGACTGCGCGGCGGCGCGGCTCAGGACCCGGACGTGGTCACCGGGAAGCAGCCGCTGGTCTCCCCGCGGAATAACGGTGTCCCCACCGCGAGTAATCGCGCCGAAGAGGAAGTTCCACTCTTCGCCGAGTGATGCGCCAATTTCACCGAGGCTTCTGTTGGCCAGCGGCGCGTCTTCGGAGACAAACGCTCCGAGAATGACAAGTTCGCCGTTCGCCATCGGGTAGACCTCGTCAGCACCGGTGGTGTGCACCAGTTCCAGGATCTCGTCTGCCGTTTCAGCGTCGGGATCGACCACGACGTCTGCCCCGACCGACGCCAACAGACTCTTGGCCTCCTTGCCCCGCATGGCCTCGGTCTCCACCCGAACAACGGTGGTCTTCACACCGTGCTGTTTGGCGATCAGCGAGGCGATCAGGTTGATCTCGTCGTTCTGGGTAACAGCGGCGAGCAGGCCAGCTCGACCGATACCGGCTTCAAGCAGCACCTTCGGATTGGAACCGCTGCCGTTTATGACCTGCACGTCAAGATCGGATCCGATGGCCGAAGCGCGGGTCGGGTCAATCTCGACCACGACAACATCGAGACCTTCGCCTCTCAGACGCTCGGCCAGATACCAGCCGACTTCACCTGCTCCGATGATGACTACGTGCACGGTGCACAAGCATGGCCGGTATCGGGCGGGTTTTTGTATCAATCGGAGAGGTTCTTTGACATTCAACGCCTGACGCGTTGGATTAGCCTCCGTCGGTGGCGGCCCGACTACCTCTTGTTGGCCGGTTTATCCGCCGACCGTGGTGGCGCCGCGAACGAGTTTGCCGGGGGTTTCGCCGGTCGATTCGCTGTCTCTGGCAATCTCCACGCCGGACACGAACGTGTGGCTATAGCCGTCGACCCGCTGCAGCAACCGTTTGCCGCCGGCCGGAAGGTCATAGCGCATCTCCGGCGCGTAGAGCCGCAGATTGTCGAAGTCGATGACGTTGATGTCTGCCTTGTAGCCCGGCGCAAGCAGACCCCGGTCGAGCAGACCAACGGTCTCCGCCGTTGCCCGGCACTGCTTTGCGATCAGCGTCTCAACGGGAATCCGGCCGTGAGGACGATCCCGCCCCCACCACTGCAGCAACGTCGACGGGAAGCTGACGTCACAGATGGTGCCGACGTGGGCACCGCCGTCGGACAGGCCGGGGACGGCTGCGGAGTGCAGCAGCTGTTCGCGCACAACGTCCAGGTTGCCCTCGGCAAAGTTCAACGTCGGCATATAGAGGAAGCCCTTGCCGTCATCTTCCAACAGCAGGTCGTAGGCCAACTCTTCTGGCTCAATCCCCTGTCGCTGCGCGGTGGCTGCCACCGAGTCCGAGGGGTCCGGCTCGTAGTTCGGCGGGTCTCCGAGGACGTACATCATCTCGTACTTGTTGATCAGCTTGGCACCGATGAGAGCGACCGATTTGTCGACGGTGGTCTGGTCGATGATGGTCTGCTTCGTTTCAGGCTGACGCATCCTGGCGACGCGCTCGGCGAGCGGCAGCTCTGCAAGTTCGTTGTAGAGCGCGCTGCGCATGAACGGGCTGAGGGTCGCCTGCATGCCGAGCAAAAGCCCGACCGCTCTGGCGCCAACCTGACCTCTCATCTGCACACCGTTGCGGGTCGACTCGGCAAATCGGTCCAGGTGGGTCCGCCAGTCATCTCGGCGGGTGAAGGCCTGAGCAACAGAGATTGAGATCGGTCGGCCGGACTTGGCGGCCATCGCCTGGAGAATCTCAAACTCGTGGTCCATGTCGATGAAGTCGCTGACCACCTGCAGCACACCCTTACCCGCGGCGCCGAGGCCCTGGGCAATCCCGACCAACTCATCTTCTTCCGCCTTGAGCGTGGGTGTGTACTCACCGAGGCTGGTGCGGTGGTTGAGGGTCCGTGACGTCGTGAAGCCAAGGGCCCCCGCTTCAACGGCCTCGCGAGCCAACTCGGCCATCTCCGCAATGTCTTCCGGCGTTGCCGGTTCCTGGGTTGCGCCCCGCTCCCCCATCACGTGCAGTCGCAGCGCTCCGTGGGGCACCTGAGACCCAAGGTCGATGTCGCGGTCAAGCCCTTCCAGGTAGTCGAGGTATTCGGGGTAGCTTTCCCACGCCCACGGCAGACCTTCGTGTAGCGCAGCGCCGGGGATGTCCTCGACCCCCTCCATCAACTGGATGAGTCGTTCCCGGTTGTCCGGCCGCACCGGCGCGAAACCAACGCCGCAGTTACCCATGACAACGGTGGTGACACCGTGCCAGCTCGACGGGGCGAGCTGGGAATCCCACGTTGCCTGACCGTCGTAGTGAGTGTGGATGTCGACGAAGCCGGGGGCGACGATCTTGCCGTCCGCGTCGACCTCACGGTGGCCGGTGCCATCCACCTCGCCGACGTGGGTGATGATGCCATCGGTGACGGCGACGTCGCCCGGTTGAGCCGGCGTGCCCGAACCGTCGACGACGGACCCGTTCCTGATTACCAGATCATGTTCCATGCTCGGAGCCCCTTCGCAACGTTGAGTGCGTCTACACCCGACACTACTTGAGGGACTCCGAGCCAGGAAAAACGAATCAGCCGGTTGCGCAGCTCGCGCTTGCGTCCTGCAGCGCTGTTAGGACCGCTTCGGTGCCCGGCTCTTCAAGGCCGAGCTTGGCGAGGTCGAGCACGGTGAATCCCGCGCCTTCGACCGAGCTGATGATGCACTCCGCCTGGTCCGGGGCCATGCCATCGCCGACGAGGTCCGCAATGACTTCCGCACGCAGTTCTTCTTCGCCGAGGTTCTCACTCACGCCAACTGCATCGGCTGCTGTGATGCAGCCGTCGATCGCTGACTCCAGCGCCGTCTGGACCTCGGCCGATACCGGGTCGGCCAGATCGCCGGCCTCATAGCCCTGGTCCTCCACCGATGCGATCACGCATTCCGCAGACTCGGCCTCGTATCCGACGCCGGTCAACTCATCCAGCGCATCCTGACGAGACAGGCCGCCGCAGCTGGTCCCTGCGAGCGCGGCGGCGCCGAGTAATAGGAGCAAGCGAACCGCTCGCCTGCCCAGTTGATCCCTCACTAAGTCACCTACTTGATCGAGCGGCGGAGTTTACGTAGTAGAGAATCGAAGATATCTGTCAGCTCTCGTGATTGGCTGCCAAAAGCGTGCAACGGCGCCCGTTCATGATGAGCAGTGTTGACTATCACCCGCTGAGGAATGGTGGGCTTCCACACCGATTGCGTTCCGACCAGTTTGTTCAGTTCGACGATGCGGGCCTGCGCGTCAGCAGAGACTGCCGGCACCCGGTTGAGCACAACGCCCGCCAGGTCGAGGTCGGAGTTGTCCGAGCTCCACACCTCCTCGATGAGGTCGAGCACCGGTTCTACGCCTCGAAGGCCGAACACGGTCGGCTCGACGACGAGCAGCGCGCCTTTTGCTGCGCCGAGGCCGTTGGAGGTGTTGAGACCAAGTGATGGCGCACAGTCGAACAGGACAAGGTCAAAGTCGTCGCTGACGCCGTCCAGCGCTTTGGCCAGTCGGCCGACGCTGGTTTCACGCCTGGCGTCCGCCTCACGCTCGGTGAGGTCACCCGCGGCGGGAAGGATCCAAATGTCCTCGCTCCACCCGGAGGGAACGACCATGTCCTTGGCGGCGCCCTTGCGGTTGGCCTTCATGGCATCACCGGTGCCGAGGTTGCCGAGCGACGGGTCAACCCCGAGCGCCCACGTGGCGTTGGCCTGCGCGTCCAGGTCTACAACGAGAGTCTTCAGGCCCGCGGCCCACGCCGACGAGGCGAGTCCGAGGGTCACGGTGGTCTTACCGACCCCGCCCTTCTGGTTGAGCACGGCAACACTGCTGGTCATGCGATCCCCTTGTAATCCGAATTGCTGGCTGTAGACCCGACCACTGTATGCGAGTCGCTCGATGAAGCGCTCGGACCCACCGCGCAGCGCGACGCTATCCGACGCTATCGAACGTTATCCACAGGCGCCATCTGGCGGAGACGAAGCGATTGTGAGGCACCGAAGGTACGGCGTATTACAGCCCCAAAACGGCAAGACCGCCCCCCGAGATTCAGCGGCGGCACACCAAGGAAAAACGGTACAGAATTGTTCTTACAGCGCCAGGTTGGTGTTGCCTCGGGCGTCGCCCGGGCGATCCTGGGGGCGGAACGTGATGACGTTCTCGCCGTTGGCTTCCTCAAGCAGTGCCCGCAGCCTGGCGATTTCCGCCTCATGCTGATCACGCTTGCGGCGAGCAGAGGTGAGCGCACCGTCGGCTCGAGCGATGAGGCTCCGGAGGTTGGCCATCTCGGCCAGCATCTTCGGGTCTGGACCGGCATGACCCTCAACCGCCACCGGCTCAGGCTGGTTTTGGTAGGTGCCGTCTTCTACTTCGGCACGAAGAGCGAAGAGGTCATTGACTGCCTGGGTCCGCTGCCGCTCAATCTTGCGACGGCTCTCGACCAGCTTCTTGACCACCTTTTGGTGGCGGCGATCCAATATCCACAGCGCGACAGCAGCAACCAGAATTCCTATCAGGATGCCAATAATCAGCTGGCTGAAAATCATTGTTGCTCTCCACCTAGATGAACGCGAAGCGCTCGGATAAGAAGGTTGGTCGTTGTGGTTTCATGCGCGAGTTTAGTCAACTACATGCTTTATGGCCACCGGATCTTGACAATCTTAAGACGAATTCAAACCCAAT
>CAZSTV010000168.1:0-12994 GCA_964609665.1 uncultured Acidimicrobiaceae bacterium | reverse complement strand
AGCGGACCCGATGCCCGAGGCCGAGCCGGTTATCGAGATGCGGTCACGGCTGTCCCGAGTGGTGCGACGCAGCTCGTCTTAACCAATCGCCACCGAGACGATCACGTCGTCCCCATCGGCGCCCTTGCCAAGAATTTCGAGCACCGCCGGATCGGTGACCTCCGGGGTGATCTCCCAACCGTCGTCGGTCGCCACCACCGCGACCTTCTCAACTTCGGCGTCGTAGTTGTTGTCGTAGATTGTGGCCAGGAAGTCGAAGTCGATCGGGAACTCCAGCGTGATGGGGCCGTCGCCGGCGAGGGTCGGCAGAGGTTCCGGCGGGGCACCGTCGGCGCAGATGCCGTCGTCGCCATTTGATGGGGTCCAGCAGTACGTCCATGCGTCGAGAGAAACGGTCTCACCACCACGGCTCAGCACGAGCGCAGGTGGTTCGCTGGATTTGACGTACGCCTCGTCGTCGGTCGAATCGACCGATGAGTCTGGCGATTCGGGCTGGGTTGATGACGTTGGGTCCGGGTCGGTCAGCGAGGCGTCAATCTCGTCGTTTCCGCATGCGGCCAAGGCAAACACGACGCAGAGGACGATGATTGGGAGAGGGCTCTTCATATGCTTCACGACCTATCGTCTCTCATCGACATACTGTCTCACACCGATGAGACGGTGCGGACCGGTCGGCTGGTTCCCCGTGGCTCGAAATTTCTTAGCCCGCCGTTGATTCGGCAGGCATCCACGCCGGTCGGCCCGCTTCGAAGCTGTCGATGGCCGAGGCGTGCTGGAGGCTGATGCCGATGTCGTCGAGGCCCTTCAGGAACCGTTCCTTCGTGGCATCGTCGATGGGAAACTCGGCGGTGATGTCGAGCGACGGAACCTCGAGCAACGCCCGCTCAACATCGATGGTGATTTCCAGCTCCGGGTCAGCTTCAACCGCATCGAGCAGCTGCCTGCCGAGCTCGGCAGACACCACAACGGGGACAAGGCCGTTCTTGGTCGAGTTGTTGCGGAAGATGTCACCGAAACGGGGTGAGATCACGGCCTGAAACCCGGACTGCTGAATGGCCCACACCGCATGCTCTCGAGAGGAGCCGACACCGAAGTTCGGTCCGGCGATGATGATGTTGGCCGCTGCAAACCGCTCGTCGTTCATGACGAAGTTGGGATCATCTCGCCATTCGGAAAAGAGGCCCTTCTCAAAGCCCGTCCGCTCGACCTGCTTGAGCCAGTCGGAGGGAATGATCTGATCGGTATCGACGTCTGAACGGTCCAGCGGGACCGCACGTCCCTGGACGACGCGTACAGCTTCCATGTCAGTTCCTTTCGTTTCCGAAGCCGTGGCCGAAGCCGGACTCCGGGGTGAGCGGCGGGGCCGTCACCCGAGATCGGTTGGTTCCGCGAAGTGGCCGGCGATGGCGGTCGCTGCGGCGACGGCGGGGGAGACGAGGTGGGTCCGTCCGCCGCGGCCCTGGCGGCCTTCGAAGTTGCGGTTGCTCGTCGACGCCGAACGCTCACCGGGGGCGAGCTTGTCGGGGTTCATGGCAAGACACATCGAGCAGCCGGGTTCACGCCAGTCGAAGCCGGCGTCGGTGAAGATGGTGTGGAGACCCTCGGCCTCGGCCTGCTGTTTCACAGCGAAGGAGCCAGGCACGACCAGCGTCCTGACCGATCCTGCAACCTTGCGACCCTTTGCAACGTCTGCAGCGGCCCGCAAGTCCTCGATGCGGCTGTTGGTGCACGAACCGATGAAGACGGTGTCGACGCCAACCTCCTTGAGCGGCGTGCCCGCCGTCAGGTCCATATATTCGAGGGCCCGAGCGGCCGCGTCACGATCCTGTGGTTCGGCGAAGCTGTCCGGGTCTGGAACGGCATCGTTGAGCGCAGCAACCTGGCCTGGGTTGGTGCCCCAGGTCATCTGCGAACCGATGGTCGTGCCGTCGAGGCGGACCTCGGCGTCAAAAGTGGCGTCGGCGTCTGATGGCAGCGCTCGCCAGGCGTCCAGGGCTTGTTCCCATGCAGCCCCGGTCGGAGCGTGGGCCCGGCCCTCGATGTAGGCGAAGGTGGTGTCGTCGGGGGCGATCATGCCCGCCTTGGCTCCGGCTTCAATCGACATGTTGCAGACCGTCATCCGGCCTTCCATCGACATTGCCTCGAACACCTGACCCCGATACTCGATGATGTGGCCGATGCCGCCACCGGTGCCGATCTTGCCGATGATGGCAAGGATGACGTCCTTGGGAGTTGTGCCCTCGGGCAGGGTGCCGTCCACAGTGATCGCCATGGTCTTCGGGCGGACCTGGGGCAGCGTCTGAGTGGCGAGCACATGCTCAACCTCGCTGGTGCCGATGCCAAAGGCGATGGCGCCGAACGCGCCATGGGTGGCGGTGTGGGAATCACCACAGACCACGGTCATGCCCGGCTGGGTCAGACCTTGCTCAGGTCCGATGACGTGCACGATGCCCTGACCGGGGGCGCCCATCTCATGGTTGGTAATGCCAAACTCTGCAGCGTTGGTGCGCAGGGTCTGGATCTGCTTTGCGCTGATCGGGTCCTCGATGGGCTGGTCGATGTTGGCGGTTGGGACGTTGTGGTCCTCGGTCGCCACCGTCAGATCGGGGCGCCGGACCTTGCGGCCGGCAAGCCGGAGACCGTCGAACGCCTGGGGCGAGGTGACCTCGTGAACGAGGTGGAGGTCGATGTAGAGAAGGTCGGGGTCGCCGCCGGTCCCGGCGTTTACAAGGTGGCTCTCCCAGACCTTGTCGGCCAGTGTCTTGGCGCCGGCCTGGTTGTCTTGCGCGTCAGTGATTGCCATGTGGGTCTCTGTTCTCGATCTCGGGTGTCAGATTTCGATGTTGACGACGGACACGTTGAGCGTGCCGCCGGGAGCTTCGTACGCGACGACATCATCTTTGCTCGCCCCCATGAGGGCTTGGCCAAGCGGCGAGCCCGGGGACATGACGGTCACTCCTTCGCGGCGCTCCTCGATGGAGCCGATCAGGTACTGCTCCACGTCATCGTCGCCTTCGTAACGGATGCTGACAATGCAGCCGGCCTGAACGGTGAGGTCACCACCGTCGTTTGAGACTTCGACGATTTCGGCGTTCTCGACCAGGTTGGCCAGATGGATGATCCGGCCTTCCATCTTGCCCTGCTCCTCTTTTGCGGCGTGGTAGTCGCCGTTCTCCGAGAGGTCACCGAGCTCACGAGCAGTCTCGATCTTCTTTGCG
Organism: uncultured Acidimicrobiaceae bacterium; assembly: GCA_964609665.1. Classification (GTDB taxonomy): domain Bacteria; phylum Actinomycetota; class Acidimicrobiia; order Acidimicrobiales; family SZUA-35; genus JAHELU01. The sequence continues at coordinate 9,776 of CAZSTV010000168.1, read as the reverse complement.
ATCTCGATCCGGCCCCTGGTGGTGAGGTCATCATGTTCGGCTTTCAGCCGGTCATAGGCCTCACGAGAGAGTTTCTGGGTATTGGACACCCGACATATGTTAGCGAAAGTCAGTCGTTCTCGGCGCTGACAATCGGCTGCGCTGGGCCGGTGTCGCCGCTTTGGTGTTAGCGGTTCGGTCGGTGCAGATACGCGATTTGGGCCGCTACGAACCCGCCGAGACCGTATGCGAGGAGATGCACCGGATCCTGCAGCCTGGTCCTGACGAGCGTCTGCTCGTAGGCCTGGAATTCACTCACGCCGCCGTACACCTCGGTGAGCTCCCGGTGGGTGATCAGCATGAGCACCATCAGGAGGGTCAGCAGGTACGACGCGACGGTAAGCACCGCTCGGTAGGCCGGGCCAGAGCCGCCAGCAACTCGAACGGCAATTGCGATGGCCGCTCCCATCGCCACCGCAATCCACGGCCCGCGATACAGCTCGAAGACCTCGCAGAGGTACCAGACGGTGCCGCCGATCAGGGATGCGCCGAGGGCGGCAGTGTTCCCAATGAACGAGCTCTGTTGGCCGGTCGGAATGGCTGCGAAGCGTGCCGACCGGTTGACCAACGCGGTGTCGCTCGGGTCTGACGGCGAGTCGATTTGTGCTTCGACCCACTTGTCAGGAACCGTGTCGATCGACATGTCGAACTCGCCTATTCCTGTCGCCGCGAGGCTTTCTGGTCGTCCATCGTCATTGGTAGACAGCTTTTGCTGAGACTGTTCAGACATAGGTAATCGACTACCTCCTCGAAGGGTGATCGGCGGCATTGGCACTTCCCTTGAGTTACGGATCGACTGTCGTGGTGTCGAGGTCGGATTCTTGGGGTGGATACTGGGTAGCCTCGTTAGGTCGATAGTGAGCATTCGGCCCTAAGACAACCCTCTAGAACACTGTGGTTCTGAAACACTGTGGTTCTAGAACACTGTGGTTGACGTCGGCCGACGAACGAAGGAGTTGGCCTTGAGCGACGACACTGCAAATAACGGGAATGCGACCATGCGTGTGGCAATTGTCGGCGGCGACGGCATTGGCCCCGAGGTTGTCGAGCAGGGCCTGCGGGTCATCGATGCCGCCGGGGTGTCGCTTGAGACGGAAAACTACGACCTTGGCGGCGCCCGCTATCTCAAGGACGGCACCGTTTTGCCGGACTCGGTGCTCGAAGAGTGGCGTGGGTTTGACGCTATCTACCTCGGAGCGGTCGGCACCCCCGGCGTGCCACCAGGGGTCATCGAGCGTGGCCTGCTGCTCAAGATGCGGTTCGAGTTGGACCTGTACGTCAACCAGCGTCCGTTCAAGACCGACACGCACGACTTCATCGTCATTCGCGAAAACACCGAGGGGTCATACGCAGGTGAAGGTGGCCTGCTTCGCAAGGGGACCCCGCACGAGATTGCCACCCAGGGTTCGGTCAACACCCGCATGGGAGCCGAGCGGGCCATCCGCTACGCCTACGACCTTGCCGCCACACGCCGGAACCATCTCACCCTGGTGCACAAGACCAACGTGTTGACCTTCTCCGGTGACCTCTGGGACCGGGCGTTCAACGAGGTTGGCCAGGAGTACCCGGCAATCGAGACTGCATATAACCACGTCGACGCGGCATGCATTTACTTTGTGCAGGATCCGCAGCGCTACGACGTCATCGTCACCGACAACCTCTTCGGCGACATTCTGACAGACCTCGGCGGGGCGGTGTCCGGTGGTATCGGCCTTGCGTCCTCCGCCAACCTCAACCCGGCTCGAACCGGACCGTCGATGTTTGAACCGGTCCACGGCTCAGCACCGGACATCGCAGGCCAGAATAAGGCGAACCCCATCGCCGCCATCCTCTCCGGCGCGTTGATGTTGGATTTCCTCGGCCACCCCGACGCCGCCAAGCGGATTGAAACAGCGTGTGAGGCATGCGCAAGCATGGAAGGCTCAACCGTCGAGGTTGCCGACGCTGTCATGGCAAAGCTCTGATGACGACGGAGTCACAGGACAGCCCCGGTCACCGAGCGCCGGTGCGCAACCCGGCCTGGCCGGAGTCGGTGGAGATCTTCGATACCACGCTCCGGGATGGCTCGCAGTTTGAAGGGATCGCCCTCACCGCCGATGACAAGCTGAAGATCGCTACGTTGCTCGACGGCCTCGGTGTGCACTACATCGAAGGTGGTTGGCCGGGCGCCAACCCTCGTGACGATGACTTCTTCCGTCGGGCAGCTGCAGGCGAACTGACTTTGGACACCGCGACGCTTGTGGCGTTCGGATCCACCCGTCGGCCGAAGGGCAAGGTCGACGTTGACAAGACCCTGGCCGACCTACTGGCCGCACAAACGTCAACGGTCTGCATCGTCGCCAAGGCCTGGGACTACCACGTCACCGAGGCGCTTCGTACCACCCTCGACGAGGGGGTGGCCATGATTGCAGACTCCGTGCGGTTCCTGGTGGGGGAGGGCAAGCGGGTCTTTGTGGACTTCGAGCACTTCTTCGACGGCTACAAGAACAACCCGGAGTTCACGCTGCGAGCGGTCGAGGCTGCGGCCACCGCCGGGGCCGACACCCTAGTCCTCTGCGACACCAACGGCGGGTCGCTGCCCCATGAAGTTGAAGGGGCAACCGCCGCCATCGTTTCGGCGTTCGGCGATCTGACCGTTGGTATGCACACCCAGAATGACACCGGCTGCGCGGTGGCCAACGCCATCGCCGGGGTGCGGGCCGGCTCTCGTCACGTGCAGGGCACCATCAACGGCTACGGCGAGCGGACCGGCAACTGCGACCTGACCACGTTCGTTCCCAACCTGAGTCTGAAGATGGGCATAAGGACGCTGCCCGACGGTTGCATGTCCCAGATGACAGCGGTCAGCAACCACGTTGCCGAACTGGTCAACCTGCCGCCAACCCCGTCCCAGCCCTACGTTGGCAAGTCGGCGTTTGCTCACAAAGCGGGCCTCCACACCTCGGCTATCGCCAGGCGACCGGACGCCTATGAGCACGTCGAGCCGTCAACGGTCGGCAATGGCACTCGGTTCTTAGTTTCTGACCTGTCCGGTCGGGCAACCATCGAGCTGAAGGCCAAGGAGCTCGGCCTGGAGATCGACGGTGCCCAGATGAAGGCCGTACTCGATGAGCTGAAGGCTCTTGAATATGCCGGCTACCACTTTGAAGCGGCGGACGCATCGCTCGAATTGCTGATGCGGCGGGCCACGGGCTGGCGCAACGAGTTCTTCACCCTTGAGTCATTTCGGGTGATGGTGGAACACCGACCCGGCCAGAAGATGGCGCTTGAGCAGAACCCGCTCGGCCACTACGACGGTGTCGAGACCGAGGCCACCATCAAGATCGGCTTTGGTGAGGACCGTGTTGTCGCCACCGGCGAAGGCAACGGTCCGGTCAACGCGCTGGACGCGGCATTCCGCAAAGCGGTCGATGACCGGTACCCGGTGCTGAACTCGGTCCGGTTGACCGACTACAAGGTGCGAATCATCGACTCGTCCACCGGCGAGGACGTTGAGCAGGATCATCGCCCCGGTACCGGTGCGGTGACGCGGGTACTGATCGACGCGACCGACGGTGAACGTCAGTGGAGCACCATTGGTGTTAGTGAGAACATCATCGAAGCGTCGTGGCAAGCCCTCGCCGACTCGATTGTGTTCGCCCTGCTCGGGAGCGAGAAGAGCTAGTTGCCCGGCTGCCAGATCATCAGGAAGAGGGCGACGACCAGCAGAAGCTGGATGAGGCCTTCGCCGAGTGCGAGGCGCTTTGCGAGGCTGCCTGCCTCCCCGTCGGACTCCAGGATTGGCATCGACTGACCGGGTGCTGCGGCGGCGAGGGCGTCTGCCCTGCCGACCAGACCGGCGATGGCGGGCCGCACCATCCCGTGTGAGATACCGATGATGGCGAACACGACGAGGAAGGCTGCCGAGATCCAGGGGGCGGAGAAGCTAAAGGCCGAATCACTTACGGCCACCAGGACGATGCCGAGCGCGAACAGGGCGTAGATGGCGTAGTACGCGGTCTTGGAGACGTTCTGTGTGGCATGCAGCAGGGTTTTGGCCTGGTCGACCGGTGCTCGGAAGGCTCTTGCGTTGTTGATGCCGTTGACCAGAAGGCCGCCGAACCCAACTATCGCCGTGGCGATGTGTAGTAGAAGCACAATCCGGTAGATCGCCGATGCTGTTCCCATAATGCCTGCGCTCCTCGCTTCGGTTCAGATTCTTGATAGCTGTTTCGATACGGGATCTTGTCAAACCCCGCCAGGATCCAATCCCGTCCGTCGAACCCAGTACAGTGAACACTGTGGCAGCTCCCGACCATGTTCCCACCAATCCAACGCAACGAGTTCGTGCCTATTCGTCACCTCCTCGTCGCAATGACGCCTGGACCGCTGATCGCGCCGGTGACCTTCCGGGCCTTCAGCCCAAGGGACCGTCGCTCGGTACCGCCGGGCCGGATCAGGGGTACGCGTATCGCCTTGTGCACCTGTTCGATGATCGGCTTCACCTCGGCGGGGTAGACAAAGAGGACGCGGTTGAAGGTTGTCTTGCCATTGCGATGAAGCGTTCTGCGCTGTTCGGGCGGGCCCCGGTGGTGCATGATCTGACCGCCGCGTTCACCATCTACGGCTTTTTGGATTCCGAACCACCAGCGGAGCTTGCCGAGCAGCGCCTCGCGCTTTTCGCCGAGGTGAAAAGCAACCATCACTACACCGAACGACGTCACCTGGTTGATCGAGTGTCCGAGGAAGCGTTGATGAAGCCGCACGACACCATCTCCGCTCAATACCGGGCCGACTGGGAGCAACTGTTCGACTAGGACGGTTGCCCAGGAGACCCCTGGGCTCCCGAAACTGGCACTAGCCTGCGGGTTGTGACTGTTCGCGTTCGTTTCTCTCCGGCCCCGACTGGCTACCTCCATGTCGGCGGTGCCCGGTCTGCTCTGTTCAACTGGCTCTATGCCCGCAACACCGGTGGCACCTTCGTCCTTCGCATTGAGGACACCGACGCCGATCGAAGCCGTCCAGAGCTGATTGACGCCATCCACCAGAGTCTGACCTGGCTGGGGGTCGATTGGGACGAAGAGCATCGCCAGTCCGACCGCTTCGAGCAATACAAGGCTGTGGCCGAGAAATTCGTGGCCGACGGGCTTGCCTACCGCTGTGACTGCTCTCAGCAGGCGGTCAAGGATCGGGTTGGCGAGAACGCCGGCTATGACGGCCACTGTCGTGACCGAAATGTCGAACCTGGCGAGGGTGTTGTGGTGCGGTTCCGCACGCCGGATACGGGCATCACCGCCTGGGACGACCTGGTCCGCGGCCGGGTCGAGTTCGAAAATGCCACGCTTGAGGACTTTGTCATCGTCAGGTCATCGGGCGTGCCCATGTTCCACGTCGCCAACGCCTACGACGACCTCGACATGGGCATCACCCATGTGGTCCGAGGCGAGGATCTGGTCAACACCACGCCGCGGGTGCTGCTGCTCCGAGCGGCCATGGGCGCCACCGATCAGCCGGTCTACGCACACCTGCCGTTGATCGTCAACGAGCAGCGGAAGAAGCTGTCAAAGCGTCGAGATGACGTGGCCGTCGGCGACTATGCCGATCGTGGCTACCTGCCGGACGCAATGCGCAACTACTTGCTGACACTTGGTTGGGGCCCGAAGGATGACATTGAGATCAGGCCCATCGCGGAGCTGATCGAACAGTTCGACCTTGCAGACATAAATAAGGCACCGGCGTTCTTCGACATCAAGAAGCTTGACCACTTCAACGGCGAGTACATCCGGATGCTCGACGTTGAGACGTTCATCGAACTGTCGACGCCGTTCGCTGGAGATGTTGAACCGGCGCTGTACCGCACGCTTGCTCCGTGGGTCCAGGAACGGGTGAAGCGTTTCGACGAGGTCCCGCAGTTCATCGACTGGGTGGTTGGGCCTGCCCCGGAGCCAACCGAGAAGGACTGGCGCAAAGTGATGGGCAAGGACCATGTGCCGCAGGTGCTGGACCTGGTCATCGACCGACTCCAGACAGCGGAGTGGACCCCCGAGGTACTGACCGACATCGTGCTGGGCGTCGGCACCGAGCTCGACGTGAAATCCCAGCTCCCGGTCCGCATGGCGGTCACCGGCCGCCGCTCCGGATTGCCCCTTTTCGAACCGATGGCCGAGCTCGAGCGTGCGGACGTGCTGGCAAGACTGACAGATGCTCGTGGTCGACTCTGACGACGACGTTCCCGTGATCTCCTCCCGCCGTATTGCCGTTATCGCCTTCTGGCTACTGGCGCTGTACGGCGTGGTCAACTTCGTCGACGTCTGGTTGGCGTCACGGTCCAGCTACGAGGGGACGTCCACCGCAGCCGTGGTGCTTGGCGCGGCGCAATACAACGGTGAACCGTCAGCGGCGTTGCAGGGCAGGTTGGATCGAGCGGCCGAGTTGTACACCAACGACCGGGTCGAATTGGTGGTGGTGACCGGGGGAGGGCAGGCCGCCGACATCACGACCGAAGCCAAGACCGGGTACGACTACCTGAGAGACACCGCGTCGATTCCCGACGAGGACTTGCGTCTCGAAGTGGACGGCACCTCCACCTACCAGTCGCTGGCCGCGGCGGCCCGGTTCCTGTCCGATGAAGGCATCGATGACGTCATCATCGTCACCGACCCATACCACGCCAAGCGATCGAAGTTGATTGCCGAAGAGGTCGGTCTGATTGCCGAGGTGGCGCCGACGGACTCCTCCACCTCGTTTGGTCGGTTGCTCCGTGAATCTGCGGGCACAGCCGTTGGTCGGCTGCTCGGGTTCCGGCGGGTCGACGCCTACGTCGACGTGTGATCTCGGGCTGCTATCCCTTCGGTCCGGTGTTACTCAGCGGGCCGGGCGAACCGCGAGTCGCCTAGTGGCTGCATTCCCAGCGGGCTTCAAGCGCGCGTCCGTCGCGGAGGTCGGCGAGTACGCCATTAACCAGGTCACGAAACTCTTGGGATGAATCGACGAACTCAACACCCGAAACGGACCTCAGTTCGACTTACATGGACGTGTCTCACGATGGAGAGACCGTCAACCTCCCGCACCCGCACGGTCACCCGCTGTCCGACTGCGACGTCGCACATGTCCTGGGTCTCGTCCGTTCTCCGGATGATGACGCCTGCACCGTTGACCGAGATCTCAAAGACCTCGCCATGGGTCAGGTATTCTTCCTGAGCTCTGCGGAACGGACGGCGCCGTTCGACTATTTCGACCAGCGAGCAGTTCAGGGCGACCGGATGCCGCGGTGCTAGACGGCTGTACTTGCCCGACATTTCGATGCCGTCGCGCTTCATACTGGTGGATCGGCAGAATCGGCAAAAAGACTTAGCTTTTGTTGGTTCAGGTCTGTAGATCAAGGACTTTCGCTCGGGTTCGGAGCGACCACCGGGTCGTTTCCAGAAACCACCGTAAAACTGGTGGTCGATCGGGTCTGCTGAGCGGTAGCCTTATCGAGCGCCCGTAGGGCGTCATCCTTCGGGGATGGTGTAATTGGCAACACATCTGGTTCTGGTCCAGACATTGGGGGTTCAAGTCCTCCTCCCCGAGCGCTTTACCGAGGCCATCGGTCTCGAAACTGCGTAATACGCGCAGCCGTGTCGATAGGATGCGGTTTGCGTTTTCGCTAGCCCCGTTCGTCTAGCGGCCTAGGACGCTGGCTTCTCATGCCAGTAGCACGGGTTCAAATCCCGTACGGGGTACAAAGCCGCCGAAGCGCCGAAACACGACGGTTTCGCTGGCCCTGACACGAAGCGCCAGGGTAGACAGTCGGTCGGCCTTACCAGGCAGGTACCAATTTCGGCAGAACTGGCCAGCAGCCGAGTTGGTGCAGATGGCCGATGCCCAGCGCGACTACGACGTCGCCTTAGGCGATCTCAACCTCGGTAGCGGTAGGCAACTTCTTGCCTTGTCCGCCTCGCGACACTCGCCACACTCGGACACGGCCATCTTCGGGGTCGAGAGTACTGACGAACCAAGATCGGTTGCCCGTCCCCTCTCGACGGCCGCAACCTGTCAACGTGGCCATAGACCAGTTGCCGTTCTTCTCATCCAGCCGCCAACCCCAGACCAGGTCGCCAACTACGCCTAGCGGTATGCCCTCGCTTGAGACCCACTTCGCACCATCGATCTCGATCCCCTGCAGGTCTAGCTGCTCTTGTTCGTCTGGGTATTCGTCGTCGGCCGATGTGTCCGTGTCCGGATCGTCCAAGGCAGACCAGGGATCGTCCATCCCTATCAGATCTCTGAGCCGGGGCCCATCCGACTCGCATTCGTCGCCGCTGAATTTCTCATCACCGGGCCCTTCGTCAATTGGATTGTCCATTCGGTAGAAGTCGGATCTGAGCGGATTGCTCTTTAGCATGTCTCATCGATTTAGGTAAATTGCCTATGATGTCGTTCATGGAGTTTGACCACCACCAGCTGTACACCGCTGCCAATGCAATTGCAGACCATTGGTCTCGGATGAACGGGTCTGCTGCACGGATAGGTGACATCTGATCTGGCTTGCTTGGACAGGCCTGGAAGGATGTTTGCTATGCCCAAGCCCTATCCCAAAGAGTTCCGTGATGACGTGGTCCGAGTCGCCACGAATCGTGAGTCGGGTGTGACGCTCGAGCAAGTCGCCAAGGATTTCGGGATCCACCCGATGACGTTGTCGAACTGGATCTCCAAAGCCGCTGTCGACGCTGGCGACAAACCTGGCGTGACCTCGGCGGAGGCGTCGGAGAATCGTGATCTGCGTCGCCGGTTGAAACTGCTCGAACAAGAGAACGAAGTGCTGCGCCGCGCGACCGCGTATTTGTCCCAGGCGAACCTGCCGGGAAAATGATGTTCCCGCTCGTCCGCGAGCTTGCTGTCGACGGGGTGCCCGTCACGGTGACGTGTCGGGTTCTCAAACTGTGCCGCGCTCAGTACTACCGGTGGCTCGATCGACCAATCACAGACACCGAGCTGGACGAGGCATGGCTGGCCAACGCTTTGTTCGACGCGCACGTCGATGACCCTGAGTTCGGTTACCGATTCCTCGCCGATGAGGCCCGCCTCGTCGGCCATGTCGCGTGTGACCGGACGGTGTGGCGGATCTGTCGCGATAACGGCTGGTGGTCAGTGTTCGGCAAGAAGAAGAGCAAGGCATCAAAGCCCGGCACGCCAGCACACGATGACCTCGTCCGCCGCGTGTTCACTTCGGACGGGCCTGATGAGTTGTGGCTAACCGATATCACCGAACATCGCACCGGTGAAGGGAAGCTGTATTTGTGCGCGATCAAGGACGTCTGGTCGAACCGGATCGTTGGCTATTCGATCTCGGATCGGATGAAGGCCCGGCTCGTCGTCAACGCGATCGACAACGCAGCCCATCGCCGTGACGGTGAGGTGGCTGGTTGTGTTCTGCATTCGGACCGCGGGTCGCAGTTTCGATCACGCAAAGCTCAGCGAGCCCTGGTGCGTCACGGCATGGTCGGGTCGATGGGCCAAGTCGGCTCCGCTGGGGACAACGCGGCGATGGAATCGTTCTTCTCGCTGCTGCAAAAGAACGTGCTCGATCGGCGGACGTGGGCCACACGCGACGAACTCCGGATCGCGATCGTGACCTGGATCGAACGCACCTACCACCGCCGCCGGCGACAACCTCGCCTTGGCCGATTGACCCCGATCGAATACGAAACAATCATGACCCCTCACACAGCAATCGCTGCGTGAACCAACCTGTCACCCGTTCATGCAGCAGACCC
>CAZSTV010000167.1:12102-13343 GCA_964609665.1 uncultured Acidimicrobiaceae bacterium | reverse complement strand
GTCGGGTTGGGGAGATTTGAACTCCCGACCTCCTCGTCCCGAACGAGGCGCGCTACCAACCTGCGCCACAACCCGTAAACGCCAGTGGCGTTATCGACCTACGATCCTAGCGGACGCGCCGCCGCGACAGACCGCCTTTTGTGACCGGTCGAGTCGGTCAGGATTCGGCTCCGGCCGAGACCTCATCGGCGTCGCCGGGCGCCGGTGCCTCAGCGACAACACCTTCGTAGTAGTCCTCACCAGCGAGGAGCTGTTTCGACAGTTTGCGGAGTCGCAGTGAGTCCAGCGGCTTGATCAGCCAGCCGTCGGCATCGGCCTGTTGGGCCAGGAATACGTCGGCCTCACGGTCCAGAAGTAACGCGACCGCCACGATGTCGATGCGGTCCGCTCCTTCTTCCTGGCGGATGGCTATGCATGTGGCAATGCCGCCCATGCTGCCGATCTGCATATCGAGAATCACGAGGTCGGGTTTCTTCGCCTCGATCACCGGCAATACCTCCGGGCCGGTGCGGACCCGCAGCACTTCACAATCGTCAGTGGCTAAGGTGGCATCAACCTCTGCGAAGACGTGGTCGGAATCTGAGGCAAGAAGGACAACAGTCACCTCTCGAATGCTACAAACTTACGGCTAAGGCCGGACCCGAAAGCTCGCGTAGCCGTAATCGGCGCTACTATCCGGACTGTCGGTTTGTGCCGACGGAAAGGGAGAAATCATCCCGATGCTCGAAATTCACGTTGAAGAAACTGACGCTTACACCCTGTGTCGCCCTTCGGGCGAGCTTGACGCCTACACCGTTGGCGCCTTCAGGGAGTCGCTCTCGAAGCTCGCTGGCCACAGTCATCTGCTGATCGATCTGTCAGAAGTCCCGTTCATGGACTCGGCCGGTCTTGGTGCGCTCATCGGCGGTATTCGCCGGGCCCGTGAGGCCGACGGTGCCGTTGCGGTCGCCTGCACCCGCCCAGCGCTGACCAGGCTGCTTCACACGACCGGGTTTGACCGCATTGTGCCGGTCACCGAGTCGCTTGAGGAAGCCGAAGAAGCACTGCAGTAGCAACAACACTGCAGTAAAGCTGCAGCAACAAAACCGGTTCAGAGCAAGTCGGCTAGTTCTGCGAGCCCATCGATATCTCTGATTGGCTGCAGCTGCTCTGACACGGTGGTCAGCGACAGCGCCTCATCGGGCTGGCTGAGCAGTTCGGACAGCTGCGCTCGTAGCTGGTCGATCAACTCTGCTTCCTGT
>CAZSTV010000167.1:0-12092 GCA_964609665.1 uncultured Acidimicrobiaceae bacterium | reverse complement strand
TTCGACGAGGTTTTGCACCAGGGCGTCGGTGGCGTCCGCCCGTTTTCCCTTTGCCGGTCTGGCCTCGGTGAGGGCGGCGATCTCGGCATCGGCCTCGGTCGGGTCGAACGGCAGCACCCGGTTGACCACCACGGCGTCGAGCGGGCGGGACCGTTCCGCCAGGTTGCCGACGATCCATGCCGATTCCTGCAGCCGGTCTCCTCGTGCCGCAGTCACCAGCACGTAGCCGGCGTGCGGCCCGGTCAAAAGCTGTTCCAAACCGTCCGCTCGGAGGCGAAAACCCTGGTCCATCCCCTCGAAGTCGGAGAAGAACGACACCACATCGGAGACCAAATTGCTGCCAACGAGGCGCCCGAGCACCTTCATCACCACCTGGGTCCCGGCGTTGAGTGGCTTGAGTAGCCGGTGTTTCGGGGCAAAGACAGAGCGATACAGCCGGTGATCGACAAAGCGGGTCAGCCGACTTGGGCTGTCGAGGAAGTCCATGGCGTGTCGAGACGGCGGCGTGTCAACGATGACCCGATCAAAGCGATCGTCGTTGTGCAGCTGAAATACCCGTTCGGCCGCCATGTACTCGTTCGTGCCGGACAGCGACGTGGTCAGGTTGATGAAAAGCCGATTGGCCAGGATGCGCTCGGCCTGGGCGTCATCTGCTGCTTCGCTGCGGATGATCTGCTCGAACGTCTCGGCGGGGTCGAGCATCGCCGCCCAGACCTCACCGTCGACCACAAGCCCATTCCCGTCCACCCGGATCGGTTCGTTGCCGAGCGTGCCGCTACGTCCGAGGGTGTCGGCCAGGCGGCGGGCCGGGTCGATGGTCAGCACCACCACCCGTTCTCCACGCTTGGCCAACGCGATGGCCAGTGCGGCCGAGGTGGTGGTCTTGCCAACCCCGCCCGACCCGAGACACAGCACCACCTGCTTGTCGTCGATGGCGCCAAGCAGATCGGCTGCGGCGGGCTTCGTGCTTGTAGCGATGTTCACGGTGCGGCCACCTCCAGCTGGGCGGTCAGCGCCTGGCAAAGGGTGGCAATCTCCGCGATGGCGAACTGAGTGTTGAACAGGAACGGCAGGTGCACCTGGGGGAGCGGCAACTCGCTGGCCAATCGGTCAACTTCGGCCTGCTGTTCGGCAATCCTCGCCATCCGGTATCGGGCCGCGGCCACAGCGAGTCCGTCCTTGGCTTTCTTGGTCGCCCCTGAAACGGCGGCGTCAAGCCCATCGACCGGCCGCCACAGGCCGTTGACGATCACGGGCGCCAGCTTGATGCCGACGTCTTCCTCGAGGTTGTAGGCCGTCTCGATGGTTTCGGACACCGGTGTCTCCTCCGGCAGGGTCACCAGGACCACCTGGCAGCGGGCATCGTCGGCAAACATCTCCAGGACAAGATCAGCCTGCTCCCGCACAGGCCCGGAACTGGTCGACTCAGCGAGTCCGGCCGCGGCGGTGAGGAAGGTGAGCGCATGGCCTGCGGCGGGTGCGTCGACGATGATCAGATCGGCCGCTTTGGCCTGTTCGATTTGGCGGATCTTGCCGAGGGTCAGCAGATCTCGGATGCCGGGCGCCGTGGTGGCGACCACCTCCATCGCTCCAGAGGTGGTCAATCGGGAGGTCAGGGGCCCCAGCCCGGCCCGATCCATGTAGTCGCCAAGGGCGTCGTCCGGCTTGACCTGGCGGGCCCGGAGGCGGCCGTTCGGGGCCAGCGTCCCAGTGTCGACGGTGACCTCGTCATATGACAGGTCCTCACGCCCGAACAGCGAGCTCAGACTGCTGTGTCCTTCCAGTTCTATGAGAAGAACGTCACATCCGGCCTGGGCCGCCGCGATGCCCAATGAAGCGCATACGGTGGTCTTTCCCACACCGCCCTTACCGGCCACGATGAGGACATTTGATGCGGCAAAGAACTCGGCTGTCACTGCTACAAACACTACTGGGCGCCGCCCTCGTCACGAGCACCGTCGCCGCACTCCTGCTCCTAGGCCTGTTTGCCAGCCCCTCGGCCGCCCAGGACGACGGTGATGAACAGAGCGACCAGACCACCGATGGCGGGGCCGATGGCGGCTCTGACACCCTGCCGAGCTGCCCTGCCGACCGGGACCAGGTGGCAACCGCTGACAGTCAGATTCGTATCGTCAAGGTGGCCGGCCTCATCGACCCGGTCGTCAAGCGTTACATCCTCGGTCAGCTCGAAGAGGCCGAGGCCAACCCGGAGTCACTTGCGGTCATCCTGTGGGTGAACAGTCACGGGTCCATCCTCGACGACGACGAATATCTGGACCTTGCTACCCGGCTGCGGGACTCGCCGCTGCAGGTTGCGCTGTGGGTCGGCCAGACTGGCTCGACCGCTCGAGGTGGCGCCGCGGAGCTGGCGGTGGTGGCCGACTTGATTGGCGTCACCCCAAACTCCACCATCGGTGAGACTGGCCCTCGCCGTCTCCCCGCTGAATGGGGCGACCCGTTTGGTGACTCTGCGGCCGAGCTTGAAGACGGCCTGTTCAGCGCGGACCGTGCGGTTCAGGAAGGTATCTCGGCCGGACCGCTACAAAACATCGTGAACGTCGGCTCGTTCGCCACCGAACTCGAAGGGTTCGAGGTCTTCCAGTGCAACAACGAAGAGGGCCGCCTGGAGACCATCCCGATGACCAGCGCCCAGCTGTCCGGTTTGAGCCTGGTTTCCCAGCTTTTCCATACCGTGGCAAGCCCCGAGGTCGCCTACCTGTTCTTCGTGCTCGGCCTTGCACTGCTTGTCTTTGAACTGTTCACCGCAGGCGTTGGCGTTGCTGGCGTGCTCGGCGCGGTTTTCGTGGCGCTCGGCTCCTACGGCCTTGCCACGTTGCCAACCCGCTGGTGGGCAATCGCTTTGCTGTTGCTGAGCCTGGTCTTGATGGCCATCGACATTCAAACCAACGTTCCACGGCTGTACACCGTGCTTGGACTGATCTACTTCGTCCTCGGCACGTGGTTCCTCTATGACGGCGTCCCCATGTCCCGGGTGACCGCCGGAGCCGGGATCATCGGTGCCGTGCTGTATGCCTACAGCGGGATGCCGTCCATGGTCAGAACCCGATTCTCCACGCCGACCATCGGGCGGAAATGGATGATCGGTGAGATGGGCGAAGCCCTGACCGATGTTGACCCCGAGGGGACCGTGCAGATCCGCGACGTCTCATGGAGAGCGATCACCAACCGGGCAACACCGGTCGAAAAGGGCGGATCGGTCCGGGTCGTCGGCATCGACCACCTGGTTTTGGAGATCGAGCCTGAAGAAGGCGCAGCCCGCGACTATCGCGAACGCAGTTGAGATAGCCCTTGTTTATTGCTCCCCTGGGACGTATTGTCGGCTCCCAGCAAAGGGGGGTCTTTGTGAGCGCACAACAAGTTGAAGATGTTTGGCACATTCGGGCTGCATGCCGTGGACCACACAACACGATCTTCTTCCCGCCAACAAGGCTGGAGAGGCGTCCGGACAAGCGGCGTAGGGAGCAGCGAGCAAAAGAGATTTGCTCGCAGTGTGCCGTCTTGGATGAATGTCGGACCTATGCCTTCGAGATTCGTGAGCAGCACGGCATCTGGGGTGGCATGACCGAAAAAGAGCGTCGAGCGCTCCTGGCTGCTGATCAACCACAGAGCGTCTCCGGAAACTAGGCGAACCTAGCCCGGTCTAGGCACTCGGAAACGACGACGCTCGGTTGGGGGCGTCTACGGAGCCTCGGGCATGCGGGGCCCGGCGATACGCACGTCTTCGCGGCGGCGGGTGATGCCGTTGCCGTCGAAGTGGGCGAGCAGTGCGAGGGCGAATTTGCGCGTGGTGCCGAGCGCGTCTCGAATCTCCGCCACGGTCATTCCGTCCGGCTGGGCGGCCAGTCCGTCGCGGACCAGCGCAATTGCTTTGTCCACCGCTGAGGCAGCGAAGTAAACGCCGTCGTTCTCGATGACGGTGCCCCGTCTCACCAGCTCCCGAACCTCGCCGCGGTCGATTCCTTCGGCGTCGGGCGGCGCAAACGGTGCTGCCGCCAGCGCCGCCACCCAGGGGGGATCGGCCAACGGGTCTGCGGCCTCACCGATGGTGGCTCGGCCGGTGACCACCTGGACGTCGTCGAGGAGGTCGATGACGGCCCGCTGGCGGTCATCGAGTGATGCGACGTCAAGGCCAAGGGCATCCGCCGAACCGATGGCATCGAGCACAGACTGTTTCGCAACGTCGAGCTCTGCCGGGTCGACAACCCAGCGACCGACCGTCGGCTCTATCTCCTGCCCGGTCAGCCGAGCCAGATGGTCGACTTCCACCCAGCCCCGTTCTGCGACGAGGCGCTCTAGCGAGCGATCGGGGTTGGCCTTTGACGCGGGCAGCACCGGTTCGATGTCCAGGATTTGGCCGCCGCCAACCGTCTCGTCCCGACCGCTTTCGCGCAGGATGAACCTGTCGCCGGGCAGCAGCGGCACGCGGCGGTTCAGATACAGCCGCACCAACCCGGTGTCGCCCGGTTCGATCTTGGTGCCCTGCAGCACTCGAAGGCGGGAGGGAAACTCGCCGGAACCGATGTAGGCCGCGTAGGCGCCGCGACGGGTCACGGGATGGGCAAGGTTTTCCAGCACGGTCAGCTCGGCGTCAACAATGGCGCTGTCATGCCACTTGCCAGGCTCGACCAGCAGGTCACCTCGGGCGACGTCGCCGTGGCTGATGCCCGTCAGGTTGACCGCAACACGGTTGCCCGGTGCGACCCGCTCAACGTCGAGATGATGTGATTGCAGGCCTCTGATTCTGACCGACGTTGATGCCGGCATGACCTGTAGTTCTTCGCCCCCGGCGACCGGACCACCGGTAAGCGTTCCCGTCACCACCGTCCCCGCCCCGGCCGGGGCAAAGGCCCGGTCAATCCAGAGCCGGGGCTTGCCGGTGCTGTCCGACTGGTCGACGTCGGCCACCAGGCGGTCGAGGGCGTGCCGCAGTTCGTCGATGCCGAGGGCCTCCGGCGCCGATACGCCGATGATCTCCGCTCCTTCCAGGAACGTCCCCTCGACGTGCTCCTCAACATCCATCTTCGCCAGTTCGAACAGATCATCGTCGACCTGGTCAATCTTGGTGAGGGCAATCACCCCTCGGCGCAGTCCGAGCAGGTTCAGGATGCGAAGGTGTTCCTCGGATTGCGGCTTCCACCCCTCGGTGGCCGCAACGACAAACAGGCAACCGTCGACCGCGCCTACCCCGGAGAGCATGTTTCGCAGGAACCGAATGTGGCCCGGTACGTCGATGAACGACAGATCGGTGCCGGATGGCAGGGTGGTGCTGGCAAACCCGAGGTCGATGGTGAGGCCGCGTGACTTCTCCTCGTCCCAGCGGTCCGGGTCGGTGCCGGTGAGGCGGAGCACCAGGGTCGACTTGCCGTGGTCGACGTGGCCCGCGGTGGCGATGACCGTCATGACGCCCTACTTTCCAATTTCGGCGAGGCTCCGGCCGAGGTGATCATCATCGGAAGGGTCGACGGTGCGCAGGTCCAAGATGGTCCGCCCCTGATCCACCCTGGCGATGATCGGGCGGTCGTTGTCCCGGAGTGGGGTGCTGACATCTTTCGCCACCTGAATCCCAAAGCTCGGGAACGTCACCGTTGGCAGCGTGCCACCACCTGGCACTGCCTCGGTCTCTATCGGCTTGATCGGAAGCGCCCCGTCGGCCCCGTCGTTGGCGATGGCGCAGACTTTCTCAGCCCTGGCTGCGAGGTCCGCAGCGTCGGTGTCGACCATGCGCCAGAACGGAATGTCGTGGCCTCGACGGTCGAGGTAGGCGCGGGTGGTCGTTTGCAGGGCGTTCAGCACAAGGTCACCGGGGCGGAGCGCACGAGCCAGAGGATGTTTGCCGCATTGAGCAACCAACTCCGCCGACCCGGCAATGATTCCCGCCTGCGGTCCACCGAAGAGCTTGTCACCGCTGAAGAGGATCAGATCAGCGCCGGCCTGCAACGTCTGGCGGGCCGCCGGTTCATCGGCAAGCCACTTCGGCGGGTGGCCTGGCAGCCAGGGGCAGGCGGCGTCCAGAAGACCGGAGCCGATGTCGGCCACCAGGGGCACATCTAGTGCAGACAGCTCGTCGATCTCGGCGTCCTCGGTGAACCCGACGATCTCATAGTTGGACCGGTGGACCTTGAGGATCATGGCCAGGTCATCGTCATCTCGGAGGGCGTTCTCGTAGTCCGAGAGTCGTGAGCGGGTTGTGGTGCCAACTTCGACAAGCCGAGCGCCGGACTGCCGCATGACGTCGGGGATCCTGAACCCGCCGCCGATCTCCACCATCTCCCCCCGGCTGACCGCGACCCCGCGGTGTGCCCCGAGGGCGGCGAGGGTCAGCAGAACGGCGCCTGCACAGTTATTGACCACCATGGCGGCTTCGGCACCGCAGGCTGATGCCAGCAGGTCACCGACCGCTTTCTGGCGACTGCCGCGCTGGCCGGTCTCAAGGCTCAGCTCCAGGTTGGAATAGCTTGCGGGCACGTCCACCCCGAGCGGGGCCCGACCCAGGTTGGTGTGCAGGAGCACGCCGGTGGCGTTGACCACCGGCGCGAGCAAACGCCGGAGTCGCTCCCGAGCCAGCTGCTCAGCGTCCGCAACCCGGTCCTCGGCGATGGCATGTCTGGCCACTTCCACCAAGATTGGGTGCGGCAAATCGATTCCAGAAAGAGATCGTGCGAGCTGATCTACCGATGGGGGGCGAGCCACTCCACCAGCGTAGCGGCCAAGAAAATGAGCCACCGAGAACACCGTCTTCGATAGCGCTGAGACCGCCCTCTCTGGGTGCTTCAACAGGCTGCGGGTCGGCTTGGGTGGTGCTGCCGGTAGAATTGGAGACCATGTTCTCGAGGTCTGCGCAGATCTTTGCCGTACTGGCACTTGTAGAACTTGGCGTCTTCGCACTTGTCGCCACCCAGGTGAATGTGTTGCTATTGATCCTGGTGGTGTTGGCGTCTTCGGCTTTTGGCCTGATGTTTTTCTTCCGGCAGACGGCCGGACTCGTTCAGCGATCCGTCGAGGACATCGTGAACGCCGGCCACGGCATCGAGAAGGAACTCGGTGACCGTTCGCTACGCCTCGTCGGCGCCGCCCTCATGGTTTTCCCCGGGTTGCTAACCGCACTGTTTGGTGCCCTTTTGATGGTTTCCCCGGTCCGTGCAGCCGTCCGACCCGTCATGGGTTCTCGGATCTCCCGCCGCATCCCGACCGAGTTCTCGGCCCCGATGGCCGACCTCAACCACCTTTTTCGACGCAACGTCGTCGATGTTGACGCCGTGGACGTTACGTCCGTCAGAAAGGGCCCTGGTGGGTCCTCCGCGAATCCGTCAGCTCCGCCTGAGCTGCACTGACCAACTGTGACCAGGAGAGACTTGTGTCAGTAACTGAAGAACCAGTACCACCGCCACCGATCACGCCGGGCGTGGCGCGCGCACTGAGCCCGCTCGTTCGCAGGATCGCATGTGAGGGAGCGGACGGAGATCCGGGTCTCAACACATACTTGATCGGGATCGATGAGATCGTCATTATCGATCCCGGACCCGAAGATGCCGGGCACCTCGATGTGCTCTGCGGCTGCGGCGGCGATCGTATTCGGTGGATCGTGTTGACAGATACCGACGCTGCCTATTCAGCCGGTGCGCAGGAGCTCAAGGAGCGGACCGGAGCCGAGTTGATTGCACCGGCCGGTTTCAACGGTGCCGATGACGTGCTCGGCGACGGGTACAAGATCGACGCAACCGAGTTCCGGATCACCGCGGTCGCCATCGATGATGGCTCCGACGGTCGGTTCTCGTTTGTGCTCGAACAGGAGCGCACGCTGCTCGCCGGTGATCACGTCACCGAGAGCGGGGCACCCGACGGTCTTCCGGAGAAGGTGAAGTCCTACCGGATCAAGTCCATCGCCCCTGGCCACGGCCAGTACATCGAGAACGCCAACACCGTTAGAAAGTAAGGCGATCAGGCAAGGCGGACGCACACAAACGGTCGGGCGCAGTGCCCGACCGTCGGTGGTGCGTACCGGTACGTTTGTCGATCAGTCCGCGGGCTGAATCGGCAGGAGAATCTCGGTCTTCCAATCCTTGGGGTCGGGGACCTCGCCCGGATCGGTGAGGTACACCTCCCACGGAGGACCGGCGGCGGTGTGGCCCTCGCTGGTGAGCCAACGGTCGAGAGCAACGTGGCTTTCGCCAAGCGTTTCGTACGGGCCCTGGTGGATGATGCTGGCCACGGGTCCGCTGGGTAGCTCGCCGGCCATGATGTTGGTGCTTTCGTCCGGAGGCTTCGGCGCCTCGACCAGCGGGATGCCGCCTTCCACCGTGAAGAACGCTGCGCTCTGTTCCACGTAGCGCACATAGGGCGGCCCGGCCATCGCAAGACCCTGCTCCATGGCGTACTGAAAGACTGTGGGGAGCACCTCGGCCAGGAGCGACGCGAGCTGGTCCTTCTCTGCCCGGCGGGACATGAACAGCACCGGTGTTGGGTCGAGCTCTTTGACTTTCATGGACTGGTTCGATGCTTCGGTCATGGATGGCTCCTGGCGTTGTAGTGATGGCTGATTGGTGAGCGGCCTGCGATACAGGCCGACGCACGGCGACGTCATGGCTGCTCGGTCTCGGTGAGCGGTTGACCAGAGGGCGGTCAGCCGGTTGCGGTACTCGCGGGGCGAGACGCCGAAGCGGGCACCGAACGCTCTGGTGAACGACTCGTGGCTGCCAAAGCCGCTGGCGAGCGCCACCTCGATGACCGGCTCGTTTGAGGACGCCAACCGGGCCGCGGCTCTGTCGAGCGCCACCCGTTGCTGGTACCGCCCCGGGCTTTCACCGGCCAGTCGGGAGAACACCCGTTGGGCCCGGCCCGGTGACAGGTGGACAAGCGATGCGACGTCGCGCAACGACCGCCGACGAGTATCGCCGTTGAGCGTGGCCAACGTGGTTAGCAGATCCCTGAACTCGGTACCCACGGCGACCAGACTAGGCGGTGGTGGCCGCCCAAACTTGACGAATCGTGTCGTCCTCTCCGTCCTGTTTGTCGCGGGCCTAGCCGAGTCGCAGCGTCTCCAACGGTTCCAGGCGGGCGGCTTTCAAGGCCGGAATCAGACCGGCGACCAGCGCGACCAGTACCGACAGGCCAGCTGCCCCGGCCAGAACGGCCAGTGGCAGGACGATGGTCCAGTCCTGGAAGTCGGCTCCGATGGCAACCACTGCGGCGCCGACCGCCGAGCCGAGTAGGCCACCGAGTACGCCGACCGCCGCCGCCTCGGAAAGAAACTGCGCGGCGATGCGAGCTCTGGTGTGGCCGACGGCGCGCCTGATGCCGATCTCCGCGGAGCGTTGCAGGACCGAGATGGACATGACGTTGGCAATGCCAAGCCCGCCGACGAGCAGTGCGAGGCCGCCCATCAGCAGCACAACTGATCGCAGCGTTTCGTCGACGGCGGCGGTTGCCTCAAGCTCGTCGGTGGGAACGGTTGGGGGGTCGATGCCCCCGGGGCCACCGTAGGTGATTGCGGTGTTGAGGAAGTCGGCGTCGGACTCCCGAAGCGTCGTTCCCTCGGCCACCCGCAGCACCGCCTCGGTCGGGCCGCCGTCGTCGCCGAAGTCGTCCTCGGCTGCGGTCTGCGAGATGAAGACCGACAGGTTGTAGGCCGGGACGAGTACTACCTCATCCAGAACGCCGGCCACTCCGTACTTGCGGCCGTCGATCAGGATCGTTCTGGTCTCACCCGGTAGGACGGCGAACTGTTCGGCGGTGTCCGCCCCGAGGATGACCGTGCGATGGCCCGAACGGTCATCCCAGCCGTTCAGCCAACGGCCCCACGCCATGTCGACCTCCAGGACTCCCGGCAGGTCCTCGTCGGCCACCCGGAGCGACACCGGCAGCACCTCGAACGCCTCTTCGGCGGCCTGATGGGGCAGGACCTGATGGCCCGGCAACTCGGTAACCACAGCGGAGGATTCGAGCAACGGAATGCGCTTCAGCCGCTCGGCGGCTTCTTCGGGAAGTCTCGGCAGGCCCTGCTGGCCCTGGAACCCTGACGATGCCTGGACGGTCACCAGGTTGGTTCCGAGGTCATCAAGCGTCGCCCGGATATCGCCCTTGGCGCTTTCGGTGAGCCCGATGGCGGACACGATGGCCCCGACGCCGATGATCGGGCCGAGCAGTATGAGCAGCGTTCTCGATGGCCGAGCCCACAGCCCCGCCGTTGCGGTGCCGAGCAGGTCGATGATGGACCTCACCGGACCGCTCCGGTCTGATCGCTGGTCAGGATTTCGCCGTCACGCATGCGGATTCTTCGGCCGGCCCGGTCGGCGAGTTCGGCGTCGTGGGTGACCATCACCACCGCTCGGCGTGCATCGACCAACGATGACAGCACCTCCATGATGTTGTCTGCGTTGGCGCTGTCCAGAGCCCCGGTCGGCTCATCGGCCAGCACGATTCGGGGGTCGGTCACGATGGCTCGCGCCATCGCCACTCGCTGCTGCTCACCGCCTGACAACTCGGTCGGTCGATGATCGGCGCGGTTGCCAAGCCCGACCCGCTCCAGCGCCTCGGCGGCTCGTTGCCGACGTTGCGATGGTTTGAGGCCCCGGTAGAGCAATGCCGTTTCCACGTTGCCGGACGCGCTGAGGTGGGGGATCAGGTGGAACTGTTGGAACACAAAGCCAAGGGTTTCGCCACGCAGGGTTGTGCGCCTCGCGTCCGACGCGTTTGTGACGTCTTCTCCGCCGACGGTGATGGTGCCGCTCGTCGGCTGGTCCAACAGTCCAAGCAACCCGAGCATCGTGGACTTGCCGCTCCCGCTCGGACCGGTGATCGACACAAACTCCCCGGCGTCGATGCGCGCATCGACGGACCGCAGGGCGTGAACGGGAACGGAACCGGGGTACACCCGGCTCACGTTGCGCAGTTCCATCAGCGGCGCAGTGTCGGCCAGCGCAGTGTCGTCCGACGCAGTGTCGTTCGGCGACTCGCCTTGGTTCACGGGCGAACCTCGACCACCACTTGCTCCGACCCGTCGAGCCCGTCGGTGATTTCCACCAGTGCGCCCTCGGTCAGGCCGGTAACGACGGTTCTTCGGTCGATGGTGCCGTCCTCGTTGAGCACCCGGATCTCCTCGGCTCCGGACCCGTCCAGCGACACCGACGCCACCGGTACCACCATGGCGTCGACGACTTCGGCCAGGATGACCTCCACACGGACCGCTGCGCCGTCCACGATGTTGAGGGTGATGTCGCTTTCGATCTCGCCCGCGTATCGTTCCACGCCCTGAGCGTCGACCTCCGGTGCGTCCGCCAAATCCGAGATGCGGCCGTCCACCTCGATGTCCGACGCCGACACCTTCACCACCGCGGGCAGGCCGATTTCCAGCCGGCTTCGGTCGGTGGGATCAACGGCGACAGCGATGGTGAGGTCCTGCTCGACGAAGGAGACCAGCGGTGAACCCGGCGCCACCGAGTCGCCGACGTCAACCCCAACCGAGCCGACAACTGCGGGCCAGTCGTGGATGGCAAGATCTGTCGGGAGGAAGCGGCCGTCGACGGGGTAGCCGTTTGCCTCCTGCCAGTCTTCGAGCGCATCCCTGGTTGCGCTGGAGAACTCCTGGTTGACGGTGCCAGGCGAGAAGCCGGCCTCGTCGAGGAACAGCTCCAGCGCTTCGACGTCTGGGCCGTCGTCTACAAAGCGCTGCAGCGGTCGCCAGTACGGCGTGGTCCCCGCCACGGCCAGCATCGGGCGGCCGTCCAACCGCAACAGCTCCGTGCCTGCCTCAACTTCGTCGTCGGCGGCAACGCCAACCGCGGTGACCCGCTGCTGGCTCAGCGCGTTGATGGCGAAGAGGTCCTCCCGGCCGACGTTGCCGAGCACCACGACGGTGTCTTGCAACGTGGCTCGCCCCACCTCATCGATGACGATCACCTGTTCCTCAACCTCGGACTCATCGTCAAGGGTGAGGAGATACACCCCGTACCCGGCGGCCGCAATGGCTGCCAACACGATGATTGTTGTGAGTGCCCGCTTCATTGCGCTCCCTCTGTTTCCCAGTTCCCGCTACCCCGGTTCCCGCTATCCCAGTTCCGGCTATCCGAGTTCAA
>CAZSTV010000166.1:0-13421 GCA_964609665.1 uncultured Acidimicrobiaceae bacterium | reverse complement strand
ATACTGCGGCCCGCACACGAGATACTGCGGCCCGCACACGAGATACTGCGGCCCGGTCCTCTCGGCCCCGTCAGAACCCTCTACTATTGGCACTGTCATGAGACGTCCCCCCGCTCGACGCACACTGGCCATCGGCGCGTTGGCAGCTCTTGCCGTCGCCGCTTTTCGAAAGTTCGCCGCCGATCCTTCTTCCGGGTCGCCGGTGTCGGGCACCGGCCTGACCCGACGCAACCTTCGCCTCGCCGGTCTCGGGGCCCGCGGCGGCAGTCGTTACGCCGTTCATCGGGCTCGACGGACCTTTGCTTCGGCCGAACGCAAGGATGCGCTCGACACCGAATTCCAGTTGCGGACCGCTGAGGACGTGACCCGGGAGCTCGGCAACATGAAGGGCGCCATGATGAAGGTTGGCCAGATGGCCAGCTATCTGGACACCGGGCTGCCAGACCCTGTCCGTCAAACGCTGGCGTCGTTGCAGAGCGACGCGCCACCGATGTCGGCCGAGCTTGCAGCCGAACAGATCAAAGAGAACTTCGGCGTCGACCCGACGGAGCTCTTTGTCGAATGGGACCCGGTACCGATTGCCGCCGCATCCATTGGTCAGGTCCACCGGGCGATCACCGTCGAGGGTGAGGCCGTGGCGGTCAAGATCCAGTACCCCGGCGTCGCCGAAGCCGTTGCCGCAGACCTTGGCAATGCCGGCTGGCTCTTCAACGGTCTTGCGGCGATGTTTCCCGGGGTTGACCCGGGACCGATCGTCGAGGAGATCAAGACCAGGCTCCACGAGGAACTCGACTACGAACTCGAAGCGGCGAACCAACGGCACTTCCTCAGCCACGTCGAAGGGCACCCCTTCATCCACGTGCCGCGAGTGGTCGACAAGTACTCTACCGCTCGAATCCTCACCACGGAATTGGCAACCGGCTCCCGGTTTGAAGAGGTCACCACCTGGTCGACCGAAGAGAAGAACCTGGCGGCCGAAACGTTGTTCCGGTTCTCCTTTGGAGCGATCTACCAAATCCATGCCTTCAACGGCGACCCCCACCCTGGCAACTATCTGTTCAACAAGGGTGGCAAGGTCACGTTCCTGGACTTCGGCCTGGTCAAGCGGTTTGATCCGGCGGAGACCAAGCTTTTTGAAGACCTCATCATCGAGATGGTGATCAACCGCGATACTCAGGCCTTCCGGGCCCTGGTGGAGGACACCGGAATCCTCGCCAAGAATGCGCCGTTCGACAACAAGCTCATCCAGGACTACTTCTCCTACTACTACCGCTACGTCATGAACGATGAGCCCACCATGATCGACGCTGATTACGCGGCTGGCGGCGTTGCCCATCTGTTTGACATGAAGGGCCCGTACGGGGAGCTGATGAAGCAGCTCAACGTGCCACCGTCATTTGTGGTGGTGCAGCGCATCACGCTTGGCCTGATGGGGCTGTTCGCACAGCTTGAAGCGCAGGCCAACTGGCAGGCAATCGCCAAGGAGCTGTGGCCGTTTGCGAACGGTGAACCGTCAACGCCGATGGGCGTTGAGATTGCCAAGTGGGAAGCCGAGACCGGCAGGCAGTAGCGCCCGACCGGCGCTCAGACGCCAGCCGGTCGCTTCGGTCGCTCGGCGGGGATGCAGTGGGTGTCGCTGGGACAGTTGTCCGGCCAGGGCCCATCGGCGCCGAGGTGCAGCTTTGGGGCCGCGTTGAGCTGTTCCTCAATCAGTTCCCTGATCATGGTGATGAAGCGAGGCGCGGTGCCGACCGTCGGGACCCGGGTCATCGGTAGCCCGAGATCGGCGGCGGTCTGGGCAGCCTGGGTGTCGAGGTCGAACATGACCTCCATGTGATCGCTCACAAACCCGATGGGCACCAGTGCCACGGCGGGAACCGCAGCGCTGTGCAGCGCGGCGAGATGGTCGTTCACATCGGGTTCCAGCCACGGCATCGATGGAGGTCCGCTGCGGGACTGGAAGACCAGGTCGAACGGCTGGTCCGCCTTTCCTGCGGCCGCCATGGTCAGCTCGGCGGCGTGCTCGAGCTGGGCTTGGTAGGAGCAGGCGGCGGCCATCGAGTTGGGGATGGAGTGGGCGGTAAACACCACTCTGGTGTCATCAGCCATGGTCTGTAGCGACGTTGCGAGGTTCTCGGCCAGCGGCTCGATGAAGCCGGGGTGGTTGTAGAACAGCCTCAGTTTCTGCAGGTAGGGCGCATCATCACCGCACGCCTCGGCGGCGGCCTGGAGATCCTGGCGGTACTGCCGGCAACCCGAAAACGACCCGAACGCGGACGTTACAAACACCAGGGCTCGGCGCACGCCGTCAGCGGCCATCTGCTTCACCGTGTCGGTGACATAGGGGGTCCAGTTCCGGTTGCCCCAGTAGACCGGTAGGTCGATGTTGTTGGCTGCAAGCTCTGGTTGCAGCGCGGCGATGAGCTCTCGGCAGTGGTCGTTTATGGGCGACTTGCCGCCGAAAAGCTCGTATTGCTGTGCGACGACGGCCAGACGCTCGTCTGGGACGTTGCGGCCTCTGGTGACGTTGCGCAGAAAAGGCATGACGTCGTCTGGCTGCTCCGGGCCGCCGAAGGAGAGCAGAAGGATTGCATCAAACGAATTGTCGGCGGTGGTCAACTGACGAGCAGTTCTCGTTCTCTCGCCTCGTCGGTGTGGCCGTTCTGGCCGGCGATACGCCGGGCGTTGTCTCGGGCCTGAATGACGGCTCGACGGCTGGGGGAGCGAGGTGCAAAGCCAGCAGCGGCGCGCTCTTCATCGTTCTCGCAACCCCAGAAGCCGTGTTCCCGGTTGAGCCGTGCCGTCTCACGGCACTGCAACATCACGGGGCAGGACATGCAATAGGAAGCGGCGATGGCTTCTCGCTCTACTCGGCGTTCGGGACGTTCCGCCGCCGGTCCGAAGAAGACGTGGGTCAGGCCTTGGCAAATGCCATCATCTGCCCAGGTGGTGTCGGTCTTTGGGTGAAGCTCGAAATCGATGTCCATGCCATCTCCTTGTGTCCCGATATTTCCCGATGTCCCGATGCGTCGTGTCCCTGATGTATCGGCCAGGTTTCCCGACGTGTCGTTCTCGACTTGTGAATCGTCACCAACGCTTTGAACCTTAACATCGAATCTGAGCGATCGGTCAAAAGTTCAGGAATGTGGTTATCGCTTGTCCTGATGGGTTGAATCACTCCGAAGAGCTGCCACCCTTGAACGGTGCGCGTCCTCTCCTGGAACCTGTGGTGGCAGTTCGGTCCTTGGGAGCAGCGTCAACCGGCGATTTCGGCCGAGGTCACCCGAATTCAGCCCGATATCGCCCTGTTTCAGGAGGTTTGGTCCTCCGAAGATGAAGATCAGGCGCAAACCTTGGCCGATGCCACCGGCCTGAACGTCGCTCGCACCACCGACGCCGAGGGCAACCCCCAGCGGTTTGGAAACGCGATTTTGAGCCGCTGGCCGATCATCTCGTCGGAGATGATTCGCCTTCCTGACGAAAATGGTGATCCGTCACACCGGACCGCTTTGGCCGCCATGATCGACACGCCGGCCGGACCGCAGCTCTTCACGGTGACCCACCTTGCGTGGCAATATCACGCGGGTCCGCTACGTCTTCGCCAGCTGCAGCAGGTGGTCGAGTTCATCGATCGGCTTCGTTCCGATGACCCGGAGTCACCTCCGGCAATCCTGGGCGGAGACCTGAACGCCGTACCCGAAAGCGATGAGATTCGTCGTCTCACCGGCCTCTCCACGCCGTTCGTCCCCGGAGTTGTGTTCACCGACTGCTGGGCCGCGGTTGGCGATGGCCCCGGCTACACCTGGACGAGAGAAAACCCTCATTCCGCCGATGCGCTGTGGCCTCGCCGTCGCCTCGACTACGTCTTTGTGATCTCGCCTCGGCCAAAACCCTTGTGCAACCCCCGCACCGCCTCGCTCGCTGGAGTTGATGCGCCGTTGGGCATCGTCCCCTCTGATCACTACGCGATTGTTGCCGAGCTCGATGACCGGCTGGAGCTGTAGACCGCCGATGACCGAGCCGACTTCATCTTCATCTGCACCACCACCACCGCCTACCGACCCGCCGCCGGGTTGGTACCCGGACCCCGCAGGCGATGCCAGCTACCGGTGGTGGGACGGTCAGGTCTGGACCGAATCGACCGCGGCCGAGGACGCCTTGCGCACCGGTGCTGCGACCGCTCCCGGCGCAGTCCCGTCGACCGTCAGCGTCTCGACGTCGACCGTCAGTGTCTCGACGTCGACCTTCGGGCCCATCGGGCCCTGGTTCGCCGAGAGCTTCCGCCTGACCTTCTCCCGGTTTGGGCACTTTCTGCCCATGATCCTGTTCTTCGTTCTGGCGATCAGCATCCCGACGTCGTTCGCGGTCTGGTACGCACTCCGGGACACGGTGTTGACTTTTGACCCGAACTCGGCGGCTCCCGACCTGGACTACGGCGGATCGCAGCCCTGGCTCATCGCTGCCATCATCGGCTTTCCGGTGGCGACGATCCTGTCGTTCCTGGCCAAGGCGGCGGTGATCCGAAACACCTGGGCCGCTAAAGCTGAGCATCCGGAGCCGTGGTCGGCATCGGTGAGCGAAGCGCTGCGACGAGCCCCGCGGATCATCCCGGTCTCACTCGGTCGCACGTTGCTGTATTGGGGCCTGAACGGGTTGTTCGTCTACGCCGTGTTTGCGGTGAGCCCTGTGTTCATTTTGGCATTCCCATTTCTGGTGCTTGCCATCCTGGTCATCTGGGTCCGGTTGGCGTTCGTCGGCACGGTCGCCGCGCTCGCCGACCGCGACCAGAAGCCCTACCGAGTCAGTATCTCGTTGTCATCTGTATCGCAACTACCGCTGACCGGACGACTGCTATTGTTGGGCTTCGTGTCCGTGAACATGATCCTCGCTGCCGGGATACTCGGGGCCCCGTTCACCGCGATCGTTAGCGGTGGCGGCGCCGCGGTGCAGCCATCTGCGGAGACCCTTCGCCTCAACGATGTCCTTGGCCCAAACCCGTCGGTCTTCGCCCTCGGGTCGCTCTTCAACGCGCTTGGGCTTGGCATCAACTACGTGCTTTCCGCCGTTGGGACCACGCTGCTCTACCGAGTCCTCGGTGGTCCGGTCGGCGCTGATCAGCCGAGCGGGGACGGTCCCATCGACAGTGCGTTTCCGTCGGCATGAGCGGCTCGGTGTCGGGTGCTTCGGCGCCCGGTCGATCTGACGACGTCTCCGACGAGCCTGAGCTGATCCACCCCGAGATCGATTCTGAGCAAGCCTGGCTCGATCAGGCCTACCGATATCTGGAGTTGATGCAGGAACGCGCTCGGGCCACCCGCGTCGTCGGCGATCGTGTGGTCGCCGAGGAAAACACTGCCGACGCCCGGGTGGTGCAGTACCACCTGAAGCAGCGGGAGGAGGCCCTGCAGACCGGTCACGGACCGCTCTGCTTTGGCCGCATCGACACCGAGGATGGCGAGCGGTGGCACGTCGGTCGTCGCCACGTCGAGGATGAGGAGTCGCTGCCGGTCGTGGTCGATTGGCGGGCCCCTGTTTCGGCCGCGTTCTACCGAGCCACCGCAGTCGATGCTTGTGGGCTGGAGTTCCGGCGGCGCTACAGCGTGATCGAGCGTGAGATCGTATCGATCTTCGATGAGGACCTTTCCGATCCGGAGTCCCTCGGCGCGTCCGGTCTGCCCGATCCGCTGCTCGCCGAGTTGGAACGCTCCCGAACCGGGCAGATGCGAGACATCGTCTCCACCATCGCGGCCGAGCAGGACATCATTATTCGAGCGCCGCTGGAAGAGTTGCTGGTGGTCCAGGGAGGACCGGGGACGGGCAAGACCGCCGTCGGCCTTCACCGAGCGGCCTTCCTGCTGTTCCAGCACCGTGCGCAGCTGATTGAGAAAGAGGTGCTGGTCATCGGGCCGAACCCTCTGTTCCTGCGCTACATCGCCGAGGTGCTCCCGTCGCTCGGCGAGAGTTCGGTACGCCAGGCCACACTGACCGGTTTGCTCTCGGCCAAGTACCGGGTCCGGGCCGATGAGGAGCCGGCGATTGCCAGGGTGAAGGGAGACGCCAGGATGGCGGCGGTGATCGAGGGGGCGATTCGGGCCAGGATCGCGCCTCCCGCAGATGGGCTGGAGGTCCGCTCCGGCCTGGCGGTCGTGCGTTTCACCGCCGATGATCTCGCAGCGATGATGAAGACCGTGCTCAGCAGGCGGCTCCCGGTCAACCAGGGGCGTGACGTGCTACGGCAGATGATTATCGCCGAGAGTTGGCGCAGGCATAGCGCCAGGCTTGGCACCGATCCGGGAACCGAACCCATCTTTGCGTCGACGATCCGGGCCGACAAAGCCTTCAAATCAGCGGTCGACAAGATGTGGCCGAACCTCAGCGCCGCGGTCATCATCCGCGGGCTCTACAGCTCACCGAAGCGCCTTGCCGAGGCATCGACCGGCATTCTGAGTACCGAAGAACAGGCGCTGCTTCGCCGGAAGTCGTCCAAGAAGCCCACCGACGAACTGTGGACCGCCTCGGATCTGCCGCTCCTCGACGAGGCCGAGACCCGCTGTACCGGCGTACCTGCCCGCTATGGCCACGTGGTGGTCGACGAGGCCCAAGACCTCTCGGCGATGGCGTTGCGGATGATCGGCAGACGTACCGACAAGGGGTCTATGACCGTCCTGGGCGACCTGGCTCAGGCCACATCGCCGCAGGCCGTCGGATCATGGGAAGCGGCGATCGAGGCATTGACCGAGGCCACGACGGAGACCCCAACCGAGGTGACCGTCCGTGAAACCGAACTGACGGTTGGCTATCGGGTGCCGGCAGCAATTCTCGATGTGGCCAACCGCCTGCTGCCGGTTGCCGCCCCGACGGTCACCCCCGCACGCTCGGTGCGCGAGGGGGGAGACCCACCACTAATTCTCCAGGTAGACGACGCCGACTCGGTGGCCGACGCTGTTGTGGCCGAGGTTGAGGCGCTCCGAGCGAGAACAGCGAGCGTCGCCGTTGTCGCTCTGGCCGAGCCTCTGGCCATCATCGCCGAGCGGCTGACAGCGGCCGACATCCCGGTCGACATCGTCGGCGGCGCGGGCCTTCCCGGCCGAGATGCCGTCGCCCTCGTCGAGCCGCAGGCGGTCAAGGGGCTCGAGTTCGACGCCGTCGTCGTCGTCGAGCCGGGAGCGATCGCCGAGCTGGAGTCCGGCCTACGCCACCTCTACGTGTCGTTGACCAGAGCGGTCCAGCATCTTGGCATTGTGCACACCGCACCGCTGCCGTCGGAACTGGCGATCCAGCTCTAGGCCCGAACCGCTCAACCCCGGAACTGCCCAATTGCTGAGCTACGGGTTCATCGGGCCGCCGATGCAGAACTCGTTACCCTCCGGATCGTTCATGACAGACCACTCGTGGCCGTGCTCCGCCTTGTCCGCCACGTGAGTGGCGCCGATCGCGACAAGTCGTTCGATATCGGCCGATCGGTTTTCTGACGCCATGTCGAGGTGGCATCGGTTCTTGGCGTCCTTGGGCTCGGGGACCTTGAGGAAGAGCCAGCGAGGGAGTTCGTCGTCGGTCACGCCAATGCTGGCGAAGTAGTGATTCGGCCCGTCATCCATCTTCCGGTCGATCGCCGTCGACCAGAACTCTGCCAATGCGATGGGGTTCTCGCAGTCGAAGGTGATGTTGCCAATGGTCAATGTC
Organism: uncultured Acidimicrobiaceae bacterium; assembly: GCA_964609665.1. GTDB lineage: Bacteria > Actinomycetota > Acidimicrobiia > Acidimicrobiales > SZUA-35 > JAHELU01. The sequence goes on along the minus strand of CAZSTV010000166.1, from coordinate 5,738 downwards.
ATGTGTGCTTCCTGTCTTTGATCGGCCAGTGAATCTCTGTCACAAACGCCGATGGGTCCGAGGTCTCGTTGTAGGAGACCAAATAGTGCTCACGAATCGGTTCGTCCAACGGCTCTGCGTTGAGCGCCACCCACCGGCCAAGCGCCCGGTAGGTGTCGCCGATGTCGTCGTAGTTCCCCTGGTGGGTGATAGAGGCCACCCGTCGTGCGGCAAGCTCGCTGACCTCGCAGCCGACATGGTCTGCCATGTCGAAAGGCTCGGCGATCGGCACGAAGGCCGTGACCTCCTCGGTGTCGTCAACCATCGCGGGGTAGGACGCGCCAGCGGCTCCGGTCGGAGCGACGCCCGCGTCGTCGAGAATGTCTAACAGCAGATCGAAGGAACGGCCGAGGAAGTCGGCGTACGCCTCACGGGCGACCGTGCCGACGATGGAGACAACGTCGGTGTGGTCCACCTCGATGATGGTGGGTGGAGTCAGCGTGGCCGGTTGTTCATTGCCAACCAAAAGCTCGTCGACGATGGTGCGGGTGGCGGCCAGGCGGTCCTCCATGATGGCGAGGTGTTGGCCCAGTACCTTGGCCGTCACCTCTGGATCACGGGCCCCCATGATTGCGGTGATGTCTTCGAGCGACACCTCAAGGGTCCGCAGCTTTCGAATGACCGCCGCATCGGCAAGCTGTCCAACGTGGTAGGCCCGATACCCGGTGCTCGGGTCGACCTGGGCTGGGACGAGCAGGCCGGAGCGGTGGTAGTTGCGTAGGGCTTTCACCGTCAGCAGGGTGGCCCTGGAGAACACCCCAATTGTCATCAGCTCCGCGGTCTGGTCCGGGATCGAGTCTGCCATGACGACATTCTGGGCCTTCCCCCGAGGGGAGAGTCAAGGACCTAGCGGGTACGCAATACGAACGGCAGCACCGGGCCCGTGCCACCGCCGGTCAACACGTGAGTCGCAACGGTGAGCGTCCAGCGGCTGTCCGCTTCGTCGTCGACCAAAAGAACCGGCCCGGCCAAGACGTCACCGCCCGGGAGCGCGTCGGTGTCGACCTGGAAACGGCCCCACACGTTTGCGACCTGATGAGCGGAATTGGACTGATCCGCTTGGTAGGTCGCTGCGCCGTCATCGTCCGCCGTGAGCGCCCGGCGGATCGGCAACTTGCCGAGCGCGCCGAGTTTGGCCGCCACCTCGTCGATCAGCGCGGAGCGTCGACGGGAAGGCACTGGGCAGATCCAGGTCGGGCGGTCTTCCCAATCCCATCGTTTGAGAATGCCGGCGATGGCGGAAATCATCTCGTCCGACACCGCTGGGTTCTCCTCCTGACCGCTACCGGCATCAGCGAGGTCGATGGCCTTTTCCACCACACGGTGCCATCCGCCGTCGCCGAGCCTGGCGAGGGCTCGACCGGGTTGGGCCTGGCGTTCTGCCGGAATGCGCCCCTTCGGTGTGCCAAGACCGGAGGGCCACTGTCGTCGGGGGAGGACGGCCAGGTCTCCGGTTCGGAGAATCTCGTTTGCCAACCCCACCAGTTCGGGGTCCGGGTCCGACTGCCAGCGAACACCGGCGCAGCAGTCACAACGACCGCAGTCCTCGGCCTCGGCGTCGTCCAACGATTCCCGTAGAAATCGAAGCCGACAGCCGTCGAGGTCGGCCCACGCCAACATCTGGTCGGACTCGACCCGTCGCAGTTTTCGCAGAGACTCAGCCAACTCGTGGTTATAGGTCCATGTGGAATCCGCTCGCACCCAGCCGCCGTTGGCGCGCTCTATGGCGCCGTCAACTTCAAGGATGTTCAGCAGCGTGCTCAGCCGGGACCGGCCAAGGTTGACGGTGACTTCAAGGGAGGCGATCGATGTTGGCATGGTCGAGTCCAGCTGGTCGAGCAGGCTCTGGCAGATCTCGGCCGACGGCAGCGAGACCGACTCGAACCAGCGCCAGACGGCGCCGTCTTCAATGGGGCGGGGGAGAGCGATCACTTCGGCCCGCTCGATGGCGCGACCGGCCCTGCCGACCTGCTGATAGTAGGCGACCGGTGACGGCGGCAGACCGAGATGGACACAGAACGCCAGGTCGCCCTTGTCGAACCCCATGCCGAGAGCGGACGTGGCGACCAACGCCTTCAACCGGTTGGCTCTCAGGTCGCTCTCCAACACCAGGCGCTGCTCCGGCTCCACCGAGCCGGTGTAGGCGGCGACGTCGTGGCCCTGTGAGCGCAGCCAGGCGGCGGTGGTCTCGGCCTGCTCGACGGTAAGGCAGTACAGAATGCCGGAGCCGGAAAGCTGGGGGAGCGCTTCGGCCAGCCAGGCCAGGCGGTGGCCATCATCTGGGAGATCCACGACGGAAAGGTGGAGTGAGGCCCGGTCGAGCGAGGTGCGAAGCACCAGCGTGTCATCGCCAAGCTGGGCGGCAACATCATCGGTGACCCGCTGGTTCGCCGTCGCTGTTGTAGCAAGCACGGGCGTCCACGACGGAAGATCGGTCAGGAGCTGCCGCAGCCGTCGGTAGTCGGGCCGGAAGTCGTGGCCCCAGTCAGAGATGCAGTGGGCCTCATCACACACCAGCGAGAAGGCACGGGTTCTCATGGTGTCAAACACCCGCCGCCGGAAGCCGGCGTTTGCCAACCGTTCCGGAGCGATCAGCAGGAGATCTACCTGGTCAGCGGCTATCTCGGCCTCGATCTCAGACCAGTTGTCCAGGTTGGCGGAGTTGATGGTCACCGCGTTCAGCCCGAGAGCAGATGCTGCGGCGACCTGGTCACGCATGAGGGCAAGCAGCGGAGAGACGACGACGGTTGGACCCCAACCTCGGTCTCGCAGCATGCGGGTTGCCGAAAAATAGACGGCCGACTTTCCAAACCCGGTGCGGGCCACCAGGAGCGTTCGCCGACGTTCGGCGACCACGGCGGTGACAGCGTCGATCTGTTCCTGACGAGGTTCGGCGTCCGGTCCGGCAAGTGCCTTGACGTGGGTGGTGAGCTCGCTCAGCACTTCGGCCGGGGTTGGGCGAGGCGGTTCCTCGATGGTCACATCAGACCTGGGCGTGGCGGGCAGGCAATCGCTCAGCCGTGCTCGGCCGGCGGCTCCGCGGTCGCCGGGTCCGGTTGGACATCGGCGAGCGGAAGATCGGTGCTGCGCAGCTGCTCCGCCCCGGGTATCTGCTCTGCACCGGGCACCTGCTCGGCCCCTGGCAGCGTGAAACACCCATCGACGTCGAACCCGTCGACGTGCTCGGGAGTCTCATCCCGCTTCCAGAACATGAGTTTTTCAAGAACGCCCATGCTTGCAGTCTGCCATGAATGACCGCAGACCCCTAGCTGTTGGGCCTTCTCGGTCAGATGTCGAGCAGTTCCTGGTCGACGAGGCTGGAATTCGAGACGATGTAATCCTTGCGGGTTGCCACGTCACTTCCCATCAGCACCTCGAACAATCGTGAGGCTTTCTCCGCCTCGCGACCGTCGCTCATGCCCATCCGTTTGAGCACCCGAGACTCCCGGTTGAGGGTGGTTTCGGCCAGCTCCTCAACGTTCATTTCGCCGAGACCCTTGAACCGCTTCCACTTGGTGAAGTCGATGTTGAGCTTCTCGCTGATCGCCGAGCGCTCATCATCGTCGTAGGCGTATACCAACTCGCCCTTGTGCTTTGTTGCAAACAGTGGCGGCTGCGCGGCGTAGACCATGCCGTGTTCCAGCAGTGGGCGCATGTGGTGGTAGATCAAAGTGAGCAACAGACAGCGGATGTGGCTGCCATCGACGTCGGCGTCACAGAGAATGATGATGCGACCGTAGCGAGAGTTTGCAACGTCGAAGTCTTTGCCTGAGCCAGCCCCGATGGCGGTGATGAGCGCCTGGGCCTCGGTGTTTTCAATGACCTGTTTCAGGCTGGCCTTGCCGGCGTTGACCACCTTGCCACGCAGCGGCAGCACCGCCATGGTCTCGGAATCTCTACCCTGCTTGGCCGGGCCGGCGGCCGAGTTGCCCTCCACGATCAGCAGCTCGGAGTCCATGCCGTGAATGCGGCAGTCCGCCAACTTGTCCGGCATACCGGTTGAGGTGAGCGTCGCTGCCTTGCGTCGAAGATCGAGTTGCTGCTTGGCCGCAACGCGGTTGATGACCGCCTGGGTCATCTTCTCCCGCAGAGCGTTGATCTGAGATTTCTTGCCGCCGCCAGACACCCAATCGGTGAAGCCGGATTTCACGGTCTCATACACCAGGTTCTGGACCGCCGGGGTGCCGAGCTCCTGCTTGGTCTGACCCTTGAACTGTGGCTCTGGCACCGTGACCTTTACCGCGGCGACCAAACCCTCTTGAATGTCGTTCGGGGTGGCCCGGTCGTTGCCCTGCTTTGCCAGCTTCTTGAGCTTCTTGGTTTCGGCGAGCAGCAGTTCGTTTGCCACCCGGGACAGCGCTCGCTCAAACCCGGCAACGTGGGTGCCGCCGTCACTGGTGGGGATGGTGTTCACGAAGCTGACGATGGTGGTGTCAAAACCCTTGACCCATCGGGCGGCGATGTCGATGGTGCACGGCCGGGTGACCGTTGACATCTTGCCGTTGACCGGCACCTTCTCCTCGAACGTGGCCTCGTCTCGGATGGCCAGGATGTCGGTGACGTTCTCGCCGATGGAGAGGTAGTCGACATAGTCAACGAGGCCGCCGTTGGCGACGAACGTCTCGGCCTTCTTGCCGGTGCCGCGCTTGTCGTGGAGCTTGATCTGCAGCCCCGGTACCAGGAAGCAGACCCGGGCAACATGGTCCCTGACCTGCTCATATTCGATGCGGGCCTCGGAGTCGAACACGTCGAGGTCAGGCCAGAACCGCACCCGGGTACCGCTGCGATTGTTCGGGATCTTCTTGACCTTGACCAGCTTTGAGGTTGGCTTGAACTTGCCGGACGAGAGATAGTTGCCGGGCTCGCGTTCAAGAAAGACCAGGCGATGGGTTGCACCGTCACGGTCCACCTCTGCGACCAATTTGGAGGACAGCGCGTTGACCACCGAGGCTCCAACGCCGTGAAGTCCGCCGGAAGCGGAGTACGCCCCGGAGCCGAACTTGCCGCCCGCGTGCAGTTCGGTGAACACCACTTCAAGCGCGGTGCGGCCGTCTGCTTTGCGGCCGATGGGAATGCCCCGGCCGTCGTCATAGACCTCGATGGAGCCGTCCTTGTGGAGGGTCACATCGATGTTCGACGCAAACCCTCCGGCGGCCTCGTCGACGCCGTTGTCGATGATTTCCCAGACCAGGTGGTGCAGTCCCTCGGTGCCGGTGCCACCGATGTACATGCCGGGGCGTTTGCGAACCGCCTCAAGCCCTTCGAGTACCTGAATCTTCGACTGGTCGTAGTCGTTGGACTTGGCCCGAGGCGCCTTCTTGGCCGCTGATGCCTTCTTTGCTGCAGGCGCCTTCTTTGTCGCGGCTGCTGTTTTGGCCGCGGGGGCTTTCTTGGCTGCGGGCTTCTTTGCGGTCTTTTTCGTCGTTGCTTTTTTCGCTGCCATACCACTTACCACCGAAGGGATCCGATGCCGAGGATTCGGCGCTCGGTGTTGCTGCTGACGCCGTCGCGTCGGGTCGCTCTCAGCTTCAACGGCTGAGGGGTGTTGTCCGGCTTCGTCGCCGAGTCGGGCTGAGAGACCACACACATGGTGCGTTCGATCGGACCGACCCAGGCGAAGTCCAGTCTGGACTCATCTTTGAATTTGGTGATCCGCACGCCGCCGGTGCCCCGGCCCTTGCTTGGGATCTCCTCGGTTG
>CAZSTV010000165.1:0-13484 GCA_964609665.1 uncultured Acidimicrobiaceae bacterium | reverse complement strand
GAGGCGGAGCCGCCGCGAAGTCACTCAAGCCCTACGACTACTGGGAGCTCGAACTCCCCTACTCGCCCCGTCAGACCGAGATCGGTGGAGTCGCCTATGACCCGTCGACCGGACGAATCTTCATCTCTCAGGGATTCGCTGACGGCACCCAACCGGTCATCCACGTCTACACCCTCTGGTAAGGCGGGCCGGGCAGCGAGATCACGGCGTTGGCATCTGGACTGGCCTGGATGCACACGCCTGCCAACGGTGGGACTTCGGTCCCGCCGTTGGCCGGGTCTCGGGCTGGTCAAACAGCGCCCTAGGCCCAGAGCTCTTTGGCCTGATTCTCCCCCGTCACGCAACTACGCTGAGGTGGTGACGACCACTACGAGCAACGCAGGCTGACGCCGCAACATGTCGCCCCTTACCACCGTTCTCCTCGACCTGGATGGCGTTATCAGACACTTTGACCAGGCCCACCTCGCAACGGTCGAAGCCAACCACGGCCTGGCAGCGGGGACGATACTGCAGACCGCGTTTGCACCCAAGCTTCTGCAGCCGGTCATCACCGGCAGGATGGGCCGCACCGCGTGGGCCGAAGAAGTCGGCCGCAGAATCGGGGTGATGGATGCCGCCATGGATTGGATGGCCGCGCCCGGCACCACCGATGGGGAAATGCTTGCCGAGGTCGACACCTTGCGCGCGGCGGGCGTGGTGGTGGCAATCCTCACCAACGGCACTGACGCCATCCCGGCCGAGATGCGAGATCTCGGGCTGGACGTTCGTTTCGACGCCATCTTCAACAGCGCCGACATTGGCGTTGCGAAGCCGGACCGGCGGGTCTTTCAGGCCGTCTGCGATGCCTTGGCGGTGGAACCGGCGGAGGTCTTCTTCACCGATGACTCGGCGTCGAAACTCGCCGGCGCGGTTGAGCTGGGGATGGCAGCGCGGCTCTTCGAGGGGGTCGAGTCCTTCAGAGACCAGCTCAAAGAGCTTGGCTTTCGAGCGTCTTGACCCGGCTGGGACTAAAGATGGCCTCGGATACCAAGAATTCTCCCCACCTCTGTCCGATTTTGCGGTTCGCATTCGTCGGGTGCACGAAAGACACCTGCCGGACATCGGGTCCGGTGGAACCAAATGAACGAGGAGAGCCATGAAGTACATGCTGATGTTCTGTGACGATGAGAACCGGCCCGGTCCTGACCCTGAGTCAGAGGAAGCCCAGGCCGAGATGGAGGCCTGGTTCGCCTACAGCGAGGCGTTGGTGGCCGCCGGCGTCTGGGTGTCGGGCGAAGCGCTTCAGCCGACCGTCACGGCCACGGTGGTCCGGGTGAAAGACGGGTCCACGGTGACCGCCGACGGCCCGTTTGCCGAGACAAAGGAGAGCTTCGGCGGGTTTGAGATCATCGATGTCGCCGACCTTGATGAGGCCATCTCCTGGGCGGAACGATGCCCCGTCCACCCCCACGGCGTGGTTGAGGTGCGGCCGGTCATGGAAATGCCAGCGGACTTCGGGGCCGACGCCGGCGACTGATGCAACGCTGATGGTCGAGCCCGGCGAGTTCAGCGAGATCTTTCGGTCCGAGTGGTCCAACGTCGTCGCCACGTTGATGCGAGATCTTGGCGATCTCGATCTCGCCGAAGACGCAACCCAGGAGGCCTTCGTCGCCGCGGCCGAACGCTGGCGGGCTTCGGGCTGGCCGAAAAATCCCGGAGGTTGGTTGGTGACGACCGCCCGCCACAAGGCCATCGACCGGCTGCGGCGGCAGCAGGCGTTCGACCGCCGCATACCGGAGCTGGTGCAGCTGGCAGACCAGGCCGGCGCGGTAGGTGGGAGCGATAGTGGTGGCGCCGAGGCCTCCACACACGGCCTGGTCGACGAGCGACTGGCGCTGATCCTCGGGTGTTGCCACCCGGCGTTGCCGCCGGAGGGTCAGGTTGCGCTGACCCTGCGAATCGTTGCGGGGCTGTCGACGGCACAGATCGCCAGGGCGTTCCTCGTGTCCGAAGCAACCATGACCCGCCGCATCACCCGAGCGAAACGAAAGATCGCTGGTGCCAACATCGCCTTTCGAGCGGACCGGGAGCGTCTCGTCGAGCGGCTGGTCCCGGTCTGCGCGGTGATCTACTCGATCTACACCGAGGGCCATGCCAGTGCAACCGACGCCTCGCTTTTGCGTGGCGATCTCTGCGAGGAGTCGCTGTGGCTGGCAGGCCTGCTGTCCGAACTTGTTCCCGATGACCCCGAGGTCTCCGGCCTGCTCGCGCTGTTGCTGCTGTCCGACGCGCGCCGCGCTGCACGGGTGGCCCCAGACGGGTCGGTGATTCTCCTGCCAGATCAAGATCGCGCACAATGGGACCAGGCCAAGATCGCCAAAGGGCTCGGGGCCCTGGCCACGGCCCATGCCGCCGGGCGTCGGGGACCGTATCAGTTGCAGGCTGCAGTCGCCGCGCTGCACTCAACGGCACCAAGCTTTGACGAGACCGATTGGGCCCGAATCATCGATCTCTACGATGTGCTCCTGGCCGACAGCGGCGACGCGGTGATCGCCCTGAACCGCGCCGCTGCCATTGGTCACCAACGTGGCGCAACCGACGGCCTGTCCGCCATTGAAGCCTTGCTGGCAGAGCAGCTTGAGCGCCTGGCGAACTACCCGTACTTACACGCCTGCCGGGGCGAGTTCGAGGCGAAGGTCGGCCGCGTGGAGGATGCCCGGCTCTCCTTCGCTCGCGCCATCGAGTTCACCGAAAACTCTGCGGAGCGCGCCCATCTGCAAGAACGACTCAACTCGCTTCCGAACGACGACTAGCGTCGATACCAAAGACACGGACCAGCCGAGAGAGTGAACAAAAGGGAGCATCGATGAGACTCCAGCCAATCGTCTATGTCACCGACATGGCGGTCTCGACCAAGTGGTACAGCCAACTCTTGGACGCAGCGCCGACCGTGGCGAGCGAGCATTGGTCCACCTTCGCCGTAGGCGGGTCACCTCTTGCGCTCCATCTGGTCGACCAGTCGTTGTCCGCAGGCAACGTCGAGCTTTCGCTGGTCGCCGACGAACCGCTCGAGCAGATTGCGGACCGACTCACGCCTCACCGCTCCATCGCCGAGGAACCGTTCGGCCGTTCACTGGTCATGGCGGATCCCGATGGCACGTTGATCCAGGTCAACGAGCATGATCCGAACCTCTACCAAAGCTGAGGTCAGCGGTCTCGGTTGATAAGGAATCGGCCGAGCAAGCGGACGCCATAGTCCATCGTGGCAATGAGCAGGGCCGACCACACGCCCACGCCGGTTACCATGCCCATCCGGAAGAACGTTCGGGCCGTCCGTATGGCGCTGCCGAGTCCCACGCCAGTGCCGATGAGTTCCCCAAAGGCCACCACCAACCAGGTCACCAGGAGCGCGACCCGGACGATCTGCACCAACTCTTCGATGAGGCGCTCGCGAGTGGGTCCGCTTGCGAGCACTCTCGCCACGCGGTCAGCAACGAGCCACGTCGCTACAAACCCTGCGGTGAAACCGATGACCGGCCGCTGGATGCCGAGGAACGTGTACAGCACCGGGATGACGGCGGCCGGCGAGAAGACTCGGAGAAAAGACAGGAGCGGGTCGAACAGGTGACGTAGCTGCTTGCGCGAACCAAGAGCGACGCCGATCCCGCCGCCGATGACCAATGCCGCCGCCATCGCCGACAACACCCGCGACAGGGTCGCCACCGAGTGTCTGAGCAGGGTCGTGCCCTGAAACCCATCGAACGTCAGGAGCCACATCTCCGACCACACGTGGCCCTGAGACGGCCACCGGAGGTCTCCCTGACCGCCGCCGCTGACCAGGTACAGCACAAACCACACCAGGTTCAGTAGGACGACTCCCGCCAATACGCCGAGCAGACGAAGTCGCACCTCTGCACCGAACGACATCTTGTCACTCGGCTGCTCAACGTCGGATGGCAAGATCGTTGCTTCCATGGTGAGAATCCTATGAGGGCCCGTTCAGGTTCACGGCGCGGGGTCTACTCCCCCAGCGTCGGGCCGACACCCCGCACCCGGGACTGGCGCATGTGGCGCCGGTAGCGATCAGCGTCGTATCCGGCTCCACGGTGGAGGACGCATCGGTTGTCCCAGATGACGGTGTCGCCAGGTTGCCACCGCTGGGCCCAACGGTGCTCGGGAGCGGTTGCGGACTCGTTGAGTTCGTCTATCAACTGGCGGCTTTCAATCCCGGACCAGCCGATGATCGAGCGGGCATGGGAGCCGACGTAGTAGTTCGGCCGCCCGTGACGAGGATTGGTTCGTACCAGCTTCTGCTCGATTGGCGGCAACGATGCGGCATGATTGTCATGCACCGGGGCAGCCTTGCTCCGACTGAAGACGTAGTCGTGAAGCACGTGCAGATCGGCGATCTCCGCCTGACGTTCTGCACTCAGTCGACCGTACGCAGCGCGCTGACTCACAAACTCGGTCTCGCCGCCCTCGTCCGGCACCTCGTAGGCGTGGAGAATTGAGACATAGGACGGGACACGTCGGAACGAGGAGTCGGAGTGCCAAAGGTTGTTGCCCTTTTGACTGCGGGTGTGTGGGTCCGCGTCATCGCGCTTCGTATCGGCGTCGATGACATTGCCGATGGTGCTGATGTAGACGATCTCTCCGGTCCGCCCGAAGGCCACGTGGCTCTCCTCCGGTGGGCCAAGCGCCTCGGTAAGTCTCAGCTGAGCGTCATCGTTCATGTCCTGTCCGGGAAACACCAATACCGAGTACTCGTCGATGGCGACGTGTAGCGCCTCCACCGTCTCGGCCGATAACGGGCCGGTGAGATCACAGTTGGTGAGCCGGGCCCCGAAGTCACCATGCAGAAGTTCGAGCTCCATGGGACAAGTTTCGCGCCGCCATGCCGGGGCGTCTAGCAGAGCCGCTCGGCAGGCCTGCAAGCGTCGCCACCACCGTCGATGTTTACTTGACATATTGGCAACTTGTCGGTAATTTGCCGATATGGATAATACATCGCAGTCGCGGAGCGATTCCTCCACCCCACGACCAATCGACCCGGCCGCAGACCTTGCGCTGCTCAATCGAGCGAAATCCATGGTCCCCTCAGATCAACTCCTGGACTTCGGCCCCTGGTGGTACGCGCCGCTGATCGCCACCATGCTCGGCGGAGCGACCCTCTTTACCCAGAACCCCGGCAACCTTTTCTGGCATGGCATTGCAGGCATCGTCGCCGCGGTCGCGGGCGTCATCACCTCGGCACATGACTCTCGACGGCGGGCCACGCGGACCGGTCCGTCGACCCAGGGCATGTTCTACCTCGGACTGATCGTCGTTATGTGCTGGGTGTTCCTCGCGGCCTGGGGCACCGCTGTTTCCACCCTCGGTGAGGCTCGTTTCGTGCCTGGCTACGCCGCCCTCGCATGGGCCGTGACAACACTGGCCCTACTCGGGGTTCGTTCCGTCCTGAGCAACGTTCGGCGACGACGGGCGCCGCTGCAGTGAGCCTTACCGACCTTGACGAGAACCTGACCGCACCCAAGCGGCTGGCAGCCATGGGCTTGCTCGCATCGGCCACTCGGGTGGAGTTCTCCTACCTTCGTGACCAACTCCAGCTAAGCGACTCCGATCTCTCCAAGCAGTTAAAGGTGCTGATCGACGCCGGTTACCTCACCACAAAGCGAACCGGCAAAGGCAAGACCCGCGCCTCGTGGTTTTCCATCACACCGACTGGACGTCATGCCCTCGACCGGCACGCCGACGCGTTGAGGAGGCTTTTGGAACCAGCACCAGCCCCGGAGCCCTCGCCCAAGGTTCCGCCGGGCGCAATCGCCACCTAGGACGACGTTCGAAAACCGAAACGGTCGCCGGGAGTTTCCTCCCGGCGACCGTGTATCTCAGCTGGGTACCGCTACAGGCAGATCAGGTACCGACCCGTCCACCGTCTTCACGACGAATGATCACCGTTGCTGCCCGAGGGCGCCCGTTGGGGTCTCCGTCCGGCCAGGTGCTGGTGAGCGTCGGCTCTTCGGCCGTGCCGCTATCACCCGGATGCTGGATGTTGATGAACATCGTGGTGCCATCCGGGGTTTGGGTAACGCCGGTAACCTCGCAATCGACCGGGCCGACAGCGAAGCGCTTGATCTCCGCCGTCTCTGGATCGCAGGCGAGCATCTGGTTGTTTGAGCCATCGGGCTGGCTGCCGTCGGTCTGAATCCAGAGGATGCCATGCGGGTCGAGCCAGAGGCCGTCGGGAGAACCGAACTGATCCTCGGCGTCGATGGTCGAGCCATCGGTGCCGTCGCCGGAACCGGCCAGCAGGAAGATCTCCCAGTTGAAGTTGGTGTTGGCCGCATCGCCACCGTCGTTCCACTTGATGATGTGACCGAACAGGTTCGGGCCCCGTGGGTTCGCAGCATCGGTCTGATCGCCAGCGCGGCGGCTGTTGTTGGTTAGCGTGCAGAACACGTCGCCGGTGGCCTCGTTTGTGGTGGTCCACTCGGGACGGTCCATCGGGGTTGCACCGAGGAGATCGGCCGCTATGCGAGCCTTGATGACAACGTCACCCTGATCGTTGAAACCGTTCTCTGCGGTCAGCGGGCCGGTCCCATGGACAAGGGGCAGCCATTCGCCGGAACCGCTCTCGTCGAAGCGAGCGACGTAGAGAGTGCCTTCGGCGAGCGGGCTGCGTCCGGCGGCAATCTCGTCTGCCCAGGGACGGGCGCTCACGAACTTGTAGATGTAGTCGAAGCGCTGATCGTCACCCATGTAGACCACAACCTGGCCACCGGCGGCGGTGAGGAACGCCGCGCCTTCGTGCTTAAAGCGACCCATAGCGGTGTGCTTCAGAGGGGCGTCACCTGGGCGGTAGGGGTCGATTTCAACCATGTAGCCGAACGTGTTCGGTCGGTTGACCTCAATATCGGCCCGGTAGCCGTCATCGGTCGTTGCCCAGAGGTAGCCAAATCCCTGGCCGGCAACGCCGTAGCGAGCGTTGTTCGCAGCCTGGTCCTCGCTGATCCCTTCGGCCTCGCCACCGGTCTCTTCCCAGAAGTAGCCGTTGAAGTTCTCTTCGGTGGTGAGATAGGTCCCCCACGGCGTCTTGGCAGAACCACACTGGTTAACAATGCCGGTGGTCCACTTGCCGAACGGGTCGTCCTTGGTCTTCAGCAGATCGTTGCCAACGGCCGGACCGGTGAAGCGGCACTTGGTGTTGGGGGTGATCCGACGAGCCCGGAACGACGAAACAACGTTCCAACTGCCGTCGCGCTTACGCACGACCTCTGCAACGCTGACGCCGTGGCCAGCCTGCTCTTTGCGAGTCTTAACCCGATTCCAGTTTTCTCGGCCGTCCTCGAAATGCAGCTGGCCAAGTGTGTATTCGTGATTGACGGCGAGCAAGCCCCGCTTGTTGCTATCGCGGTTCGGGCCCAGCGGGAAGTAGTGCATGCCATCGTGCCCCTGCCCAAACTGGCGCTCCTGATGTTCGGCCGGATTCGACGCGTCCGTGTTGAAACGCGGCGACTTACCGTTAATGGGGTCACCCCACTTCATGAACGCTTGACCGACGTATCCCTCGGGAAGCGTTACCGCATCGGCGGAACTGGTCGGGATGGCGGTGAAGCCCAGATTCGCTGTGCTACCGCCGTTGGCCTGTCCCACCGCTGCCCCCACAGGACTTCCACCGAATGTCTCACCTGCAAAGAAGGCGGCGACACCAAGTGCTCCGCCCTTGAGGACCGTTCGACGTCCGACTTGCGACGCGAAGATGTCTTCAAAGGGGCGGTTCTGTGATCGGTTTGTTGGAATGTCTTCCATCTCATCGTTGATCATGCAGGCGATACTAACATTCATCAACAACGACGTATTTACGACGGGTAAAGAATATCTTTATGTGGGGTAAACACCTAAATTCACCGTTGATTCGGTCAGCTCCGGCACCCGTCTGCCGCCGCTAGCCGTCGATGTCGGCCACGAACGAATAGCCCCTGCCGTGCACCGTGCGGATCACACGCTGTGCTTTTCCATCGTCGCCCGTTGCCTGACGGACGGCCTTGATTCGCGAAGACAACGCCGACTCCGACACGAACCGATCACCCCAGACTTCGTCCAAAAGCTCGTGCTTTGTGACCACGGTTCCCCGCCGCTCAACGAGTAAGGCAAGCACGTCGTATACCTGTGGTTCAAGTGGAATTCGTTCACCATTACATCGGAGTTCACACATCGCAAAGTTCAACTGGTAGTCGCCAAAACTGATCGAGCGATCGGCGCTGCTCTCCTGCGATGATCCATCAGGACCTTTGACTTCGGCGGACTCACCGATAGCGCCGAGCAACGTTCTGGCCCCCTTGACCAGCGAGTTCAGATCTAGCGAAGTGGCCGGCCCGTGGGCCACCTTTAGCTGCTCTTCCTCGGCATCGAACTGCGATGGTGGCACCGGGATGCCTGGGTGGGCCGGCACGGTGGCCCACAGGTTGGCCGCCAGGTCTTCGTCCCCGTTCCGGAGGGCAGCACCAGCCGCAGCCCTGAGCACCGCGGCGCAACCATCGAGGTCGCCGATGGCCACCGTGGCGTTGAGCGCAGCACGAAAGTACGGCGCTGCCGCCGTCACGTCACGGGTCAGTGCCACCATGCCCGCCATGTTGTGGTTGGCCGTGATAGTGGCCCAGGCCATCCCGCTTTGATCCGCTACGTCGAGTGCAGCTTCACAGGAGTCAACGGCTGCCTCAGCATCCCCGAGCAGGAGATGATGGTAGGACATCATCACCTGGCTCCAGACAACCATCAGCCACTCCCCCACCTCGGTTGACTCTTTGAGCACCTCGGCAAGCGATTCGATCGCGGCGCTACTCCCACTGGAATCCCAGATCATCGCCGTCCGAGAGATCCGAATTTCACGATCAAACGCCTCACTGAAGGCCAGCGCAAACGGGAGCGCAGCATCGATGCACTGCAACGCTTCGTCCGGCTTCCGCTGCACCCCTGCGGCGTAACCGAGCGTTCGGTATCCCATGAGCTTTGCCATATCCGTGGCATCCGGATGGTCGATCGCCGCCCGAGCCAGTTCGGCGCCCTCGCTGTACCTGCCGGTCCGGAAGGTGAGTGACCCCATCACGGCGTAGGCCTCGGCCTGTAACGGCGCCGTTTCATCCCACCGTTCCCGGACCTTGTTGGCAAGCTCCGCGATCTCTCGACTTGCTCCGGTCGGGCCGAAGAACAGCAACACCATCTGATAGGTCCGCGCCGGGGACGGATCATGATCCAGGCACCATGTGATGGCGTTGACCAGGTGGGAGAAGATGTCCCTGATGGAGCTCATCACCTCCGGCGAGAACGACTCGAGCGCCGCCGCAACCACGTCACCGGCGGCCGCGGTAATCGCATCGACGTACCGCTCGCCGACCTCGTTCCACTCCTGCGCCTCCGTGAGCTGTTCGTGACCGAACGCCCGGATCGAGTCCAGGAGCAGATATTCGGTCTTGCCCGAAGACGTCTGACGGACGTCGACCAACGACACGTCAATCAGCTGAGAAATCATGTCGAGGCTGTCCAACTCACTGGCCTGGCTGCCGACAACCGCGTGGGCGATTCGCAGATCGAATGAAGTGGAGATGAACGAGAGGGACCGCAAGCAACGTCGCAGCGGCTCCGACAGCGGCTCGTAGCTGGCCTCGATCACGCTACGGAGACTGTGATGACGCTCCTGCATTCCGCCAGGACGGACCAGCACGTCGAGCTGGCGGTCCAACAGGTCTACGAGTTCCATCGGCCCTAGCACCCGAGATCGGGCGGCGGCCAACTCAATCGCAAGCGGTAGCCCGTTGAGTTGGCGGGTCAGCTGCCGCACGGCGCTCAGGTTTGTCTCGTCTTGGGGCCATGCTGCTCCGGACTCCTTGGCACGTCGAAGAAAGAGCAATTCGGCGGCAGACGGTTCATCGAATGTTTCGTCGGTCGACTCATCGTCGGCGACCGAAAGTGGACGAACGGGAAAGAGACGTTCCCCGAGTGCGTAGAGCGGCGATCTACTTGTGGCAACGACGGTAATATCGCTGTCACCGCTGGTGAGGTCGACTGCAACGTCACGGCTGGCCGCCAACGCCGATTCACAGTTGTCGAGCACTACTAGCGTCGGCTGACCAACCGAGCGCAGACGCAAACCCTCAAGTGAGCTTGCGTCGAGCTGGCGGGCGACAATCGCAGCAAGGTCGTCGTCCTGGTCGACGCCGGCAAGCTCAGCAACGTACACGCCACCGACAAATCGGTCGGCGACCTGACCGGCGAGGTCGTTGGCCAACGTGGTCTTGCCCACACCCCCGGGGCCGACCAGCGTGATGAGCCTGTAGTCGCGCAATAGCCCAGCGATCGCTTCGGGCACCCCCTCGCGACCGATAAGTCCGACTGCTGACTCAAGCACGTCGCTTTCCCTCATCGCGCAAGGCTAGTCCGGCGACCGCTGCCGTTCGAGAACAACCCGGCCCACTGGTTCACACCTCAATTCCCCATATTGTTCTCCCCCATCAGTGCATGGACCGCCGCCTTGGCGTGTGCTGAGATCATTCGTGATGGACTGCTCTCCACAGGAGCTGATCGGACGACGGTTGGCGACGCAGCAACTCACGACCGCTCCCTTTGATGACCCGGCCGATGTCGTGAGATCACTGCTGTGTGTGCAGGCCCAAGATGCACCGCTTGCCCGCTATTCACTTGGCCTGAGGTCGAAAGCCAACGACGATGCATCGGTGCGCGCAGCACTACGTGCGGGCCACGTTCTACGGACCCACATCTTGCGCCCCACCTGGCATTTCGTGGCAGCCGACGATCTGCGATGGATCCTTGCGCTGACATCTCCGAAGGTCGAGTCATCGCTTGCGAGTCGACACCGCAACGTCGGTGTCGATGACGACATGATCGAACGGGTCCATGGCAAGTTCGTCTCGATGTTGAGCGGGCACCGGTGTCTCACCGCACCCGAGATCATCGAACGGTTGACCGAGGAGGGTCTTTCGCTGCGCAACGAGGCGGTTCGTCACCTGCTCCTGGTAGCCGAGATCAGAGGGCTCGTGTGCTCTGGACCGCTGCAGGACACAACCCACACCTATGGGCTGGTTGACGAACTGGTGCCTCCCGCAGCGCCGCTCGAGCGCGACGACGCCATCCGACGGTTCGTCCGTCGGTACTTCAGCGGCCACGGCCCGGCATCGGAACAGGATCTACGACACTGGACCACGTTGACTCTGGCCGAAATTCGCTCTGCGGTTGCCGACCTCGGCGATGCGCTGGAAGCGGTGACCTGCGATGGGGTGACGCTGTGGTTCGATCCGACATCGAGCAGGCATGGACCCGCCGGGGGATCTGGAGCTGGATCCAAGCGACGGAGGGTTGCATTGCTCTCGACCTTCGACGAGGCCTACCTTCCCTATCGCAGCGTTGCCGTTCCCAGGACCCCGGGCCATCCACGCGGTGAGGAGCCACATGTCTTCGCCGAAGCGGGTGGTGGGGTCGTGCTGGCGGACGGCTGCGACGCAGGCTGGTGGAAACGAACCGTCCGCAGCAAGACCACGATGGCCATCCGCCTCTGTTTGGCAGGGGGCCTTAACGACGAACAGCGTGCACTGATCGACGACGAGGCGACGCACCTGGCGGCCTTCTTCGGACGTAGCGCCGCGGTGGAGATCGTCGACCCCTAGGCACCGCTCACGCAGAACCGACGCCCGTCGACATCGGCGTATTGCCGACAACGCCCAGGTACAAGATAATGAACCGATGTCCGGCCAGCCCGATACGACCCTCGCTCTTGCGGATCCCAATGCAGACGAGGTGATCGGCAACGCGCTGACGGTGCTCGGCTCACCCGGCTCGTTCTTCAATGGTCCGGAACGCCTTGCTATCGCCGCTCATGCCCGGGGCGTTCGCGGCTTGGCAGCTCCAACGACAAACCTTCCGCCGGTCATCGAAGAGGCGACCGCCAGGGTTGCCGTCAAGGCAATGGCGAGCCGGTCGGAACACATCGCCGCATGGGAGGGTGCAGGTTGGGACGTCTTGGCCTACGTAGAACTCGTTTCGGTGGTGGCTCAGATTTGCTCGATCGACTCGTACCGGATCGGCCTTGGCGCCGAGCTTGACCCCTTGCCAGAGCCGGTGGATGGTGAGCCGGTACTCGTTGCCGATGAAGAGGCAACGCGGTCAAACGCATGGGTTCCGACCGTCGGTCAAGCCCTGGCCCCCACCGCCCTGTCTGCCCTCCCAAATGAGAAGGCGAGCAAAGCGGCGCTCGGTGCGGTCTGGTATCTAACCGACGATCTCATTCACAAGTACGACACCGAACCGGACCGAGAACTCACCCGGCCGCAGATGGAACTCGTAGCTTCCCGAACATCGTGGCTGAACGAGTGTTTCTTTTGACTGTTCGGACACGCATGGATGCTCCGTGAGAGCGCCAAAGCCCAGAACCAGCCGGTGAACATTCTCTCCATCACCCAGCCGATGCTGGATCCGCTGGTGGCGAACGGCCCGGAACTGATCGCCTTCGTCGATGCCATCGCTCTGCTCGACTACGATGAGCTACCGATCGCTCGTCGCAACCTCTTCGACGCCGCCGGCCCAGGTGCGGTGACCAGAGCGGCCGGTGTCTGTGCCAACTTCGAAGGAATCAACCGCGTCGTCGACTCGCTGGGAGTTCCCGTCAACAAGCGCTTCTACGACATCGGCGACGAGTTACGGGTAAGCGTCCCCGACCATCTCCGCTGAGACGCGACCAGCAATCGCAGCCCGTGTCGGATGTCCGACCCGATGAGATCGACGCGTTTCGGCGCGACGGTGTCGTTCGGCTCCGCGACAAGTTCTCCGCCGAATGGCTCGACGGGTTGCGTCAGGCAATCACCGACTCACTCGCCGCTCCCGGTCCGAACATGGTCCGCCACACCAGCGAGCCCGAGGTCCCCGGGTACTACGAAGACTTTTGGTGCTGGCGAGAATCGCCGACCTTCACCGACTTCGTTCGGAACAGCCCGGCCGCTCCACTCGCTGCCCAGTTGCTGAGCGCCCCGTCCATCAACCTTGTCATGGACAACTGGTTCATGCGCGAAGCGGGTTCAACCTCTCGGCCACCGTTTCACCACGACATCTCCTACTTCGACTTTGTTGGCAGCATGTGTGTGCTGTGGTTGCCGCTCGAGCCAGTGAGCAAAGAGGATGGCATCAGCTTTGTCCGTGGCTCACACACCTGGGGCAAGCACTTCATGCGGGTGCGCTTCGGCGACGGGCACCGGACCGACGGCAGCGGCACTGTCAACGGGATCGACTACGAGCCCGTGCCCGATATCGAGGGCAACCCGGATGACTACCAATTGCTGTCGTTTGACCTCGATGCCGGAGACTGCCTGTTTTTCGACATGCGGACGCTGCATGGCGGGGTCAGCACCGTGGTGCCATCAGAGACCGTGCATCGCTACACGCTCAGAATGACCGCTCCCGACGGCCGCATTGCGTACCGCGGCGACTGGGCGGCGCAGGAG
>CAZSTV010000164.1:6282-13698 GCA_964609665.1 uncultured Acidimicrobiaceae bacterium | reverse complement strand
TCATCCGATTCCTGGCGGTGCAGCAGCTCGACCGTTTGTCACGCACCACAACGCTCTGGATCAGGAGTTCTTCCTGCGCATCGCCCCGGAGCTGTACCTGAAGCGCCTGGTGGCCGGCGGCTTCGAGCGGGTCTTTGAGATTGGCCGGGTCTTTCGCAACGAGGGCATCAGCACCCGGCACAACCCCGAGTTCACCATGTTGGAGCTCTACCAGGCCTACGCCGACTATGGCGACATCATGGCCTTGGTCGAAGAAATGGTGGCCCACCTCGCCACCGAAATTCACGGCTCAACGACCATCACCTACGACGGCCGAGAGATGGACCTGAGCGCGCCGTGGCGTCGTGCGTCAATGACCGACCTGATCGAGGAACAGATCGGCGTTGGGGTCGGGCTGACCACCGACATCGATGAGCTGCGCCGCGTCTCCCGTGAACACGGGGTGGAGGTCAAGGACGCCTACGGGCCCGGCAAGCTCATCCTGGAGCTGTACGAAAAGACGGTGGAGTCTCAGCTGTGGGATCCGGTGTTTGTCACCGATTATCCCAAAGAGGTCTCCCCGCTCTCTCGTGACCATCGGGAGTTGCCGGGATTCACCGAGCGCTTCGAGGCCGTCGTGGCCGGTCGTGAGCTGGCGAACGCGTTCAGCGAGTTGGTCGACCCGGTGGAGCAGCGGGCCCGGTTCGAAGATCAGGTACGCCAAAAGGACGCCGGAGACGATGAGGCGATGCCGGTCGACGAGGACTATCTCCGGGCGATGGAGTACGGCCTACCGCCGACCGGTGGACTTGGCGTCGGCATCGACCGGTTGGTGATGCTGCTTGCGGACACTCAAACGATCCGAGACGTTGTGCTGTTCCCGACGTTGCGGGCCAACCCGTCAGACGTCTGATCGTTCGCGGGGTGCCGCGCTACTGAGCGAGTAGGTCTCGGTCCTGATCGTCGAAAGCAACCATCATGTCGCCGCCGAGCATCCTGGCGTCGCCTAGGGCATGTTCTACGTATTGGGCCAGGCGTTCTGCACTGTCGCCGGAGCGGCTCACCGCAACGCCGATGGCGCTCTGGCAGCTGACCCGTCCTTCGCCGACGAGTAGCGGTTGTTGGAGCGCACCCTGAACTCGCATGGCGAATCCTTCGGTCTCGGCCGGTGCGGTGAGGCCCGACCGGATGATCGTGAGGCGGTCTGGTCCGGTAAACAGCACCAGGTCCTGCGGGCCCGTTTCCTTGTTGATCCGGTTGGCGATCGCCGACTCCACCTCTGCTTGATCAACTGGCCCGCCGACACAGTCAACCGAGACCAGAATCTCGAGCAGCACAACTCCCACCGGCGGATTCTCTAAGCCGGTGGCAATGTGCGCAAGGACTTCTTGGCGGTTCGGATAACGAGGCGTAGCGCCCTCATCATCAGATCCGTGCGGTCCTTTGGTCGTCGCCCGATCTGTCATTTCCGTTTCATCGACGGTACATCAAGAACTCTGAACGACCGTTGATATTTTGACTATTTTTGCCCCCAAATTGGTGGAATGCAATTGCCCAAGGTTGGCAGCGCTATGACAAGGGCTCTACATGACAAGGGCTCTACATGACAAGGGCTCTACGAGGTGACGTCCTGCCCGTCGCGGGCGAGATTGGCCCGGTGCTGCGCCCTCGCTTCGTCGAGGAGGCGCTCGTTGCGTGCGTTGGTTGCGTCGGCACAGAACCGATCCCAAGAGTCTGCTTCTGCCAACAGCCGTTCCCTCGCTGCGGTGGCGGAGTGTCGCTCGTTCTCGATCAACCGGTCAAACACCTGTCGGCTCGGCCCCAGCCACTGGTATATGACCATGGTGGCGTCATTGTTGCGCCCCTCGGCACCACTGGTCAGCTCATCGAGTGACGCGGCGGCCCTGCGCAGGGCACGGGCGAGTTCCACCGCGGCGCCGAGTGCTGCGGGATCGAGGTGGCTGGCAGGTGGGTACGGCATGGTTACGACCTTCGTGTCGATGCAGTGTCGCACTCGCCCAAGCGTTCCCCGATGGGGACCGGTCCCCGTTTAGCACCCTCCCACCCCGGTTCTACGCTGCGGTTGAGGACGACGAGACGGGGTGGCGGGACATGGACATCTACCTTCGAGTTGAGCAGGCTGATCGCCCGGGGGAACCGCTTGGCGATGTCACCGTGCGAGTCGAGCCGTCGCACATGGTCGAGGAACTCGCCGTGGCGCTCGCCGCGTGCTTCGGGACCAGCGGTGGCGGGACAACGCTCGGTCGCCCGACGGGCTCGTTTGCTCTCGATGCCGCCGTCGAGACCCTCGAACTGGTGAGCGGCGAGACGTTGATCCTCGGAACCGACGGGGTCGTCGGCGCAGGCAATGTCCCACCAGGCCCATGGCCTGCCACCGGGCCACAGTTCGACCTCGGTCCCGAGTTGGTGGTCGCCTCCGGACCCGATGCCGGTGCGCGCTGCCGGTTGACGCCCGGTGACATCACGCTGGGGCGAGATCCAGCGTGTGACCTGAGCGTCTCGGACCCCCAGGTCTCGCGGCAACACCTGCAGGTCAACACAGCGACTGACGGCACCGTAACCGTCCGGGCGTTGACCCAGGCCAATCACACCAGCATCGATGGGGACCCGCTTCAGGAGGTCCAAGGGTTGTCGGAGGACAACGTCGTTCGGGTCGGTGGGTCCACCATTGCGGTCCGGACCTCGGGCAGGTCGCGCTCGGCGGCGCCAGACAGCTCCGGGCAGATCCCGTTCCACCGCACGCCATACTTCGCGGCTGCCGTACCTTCGGCCGCGGTCGCGGCCATCGACGAGATCCCTACCACTCCCGACCCGCCACGGTTCGGCTATCTCTCGGCGGCACTGCCGTTGCTGGTCGGCATCGGGTTCGCACTACTGTTCGGACCCCGCTATCTGCTGTTCGCGCTGTTCTCGCCGGTCATGCTGATCGGTGCCCACATCGAACAACGCCGTCGCAGCGGGCGTCGCTTCTCCTCCTCGGTCGCTCGCTTCGATGATGCGCTCGTCGCCAAGCAGGCCGAGGTCGCTGCGGCGTTGGCGGTCGAGCGTCGCCGTCGCTTTGACGCTGCGCCGGACCTGGCCGCGCTGGCTGACCGGGTGGTCACTCGCTCCGCCGATCTATGGGTCCGTCACGGTGCAGCGGAGGACTTCCTGTCCCTACGATTCGGCATTGGCGACGTGCCCGCTCGCCTGGTCATGGACGACGGCCACGGCGGGGATGAGGAATTTCGCGAGCAGATGGTCGAGGCGCTCGGTGAGCACAACCTGATCTGCGATGTGCCGGTCGGTCTCTCGCTGACCGATCTCGGCGTGATTGCACTGGTTGGACGGACCGAGGACACCACGGCCCTTGTCTCATCGCTGGCCCTGCAGGCTACGTGCCTCCACAGCCCGGAAGAGCTGGTGGTACTGGCCGCCGTTGCTCCAGACCGGCACCTCGGCGCCTGGTTGAAATGGCTGCCGCACACCAGGTCCGCCAGCTCGCCACTCGGTGGGCGCCACCTGGCCGCCACCACCGATCAAGCAAACGAGCTCATCGCCGAAGTGGTGGACGAAGCCACCCGCCGCAGCGGCGCTGCCGTACCGGCTGACGGGCCGCCGTTGCCCCACCTGCTGGTGGTGCTCGATCGGGCGTTGGAGCCCGACGCCGCACTGACGTCCCGGCTGCTGGACATTGGCCCGCCGGCCGGGATCTCGGTGCTGTGGCTGACCGATTCGCGCCACCGGGTGCCCCGCCAAGCCACCGCCGTTGTGACGTGCCGCCCACTGACCACCACAACGCCGTCGCTGGTCTCCTTCACCGAACCGGACCGGCCGGACCAATCGCTGGACCTTGAGCGAGCCGGTCACGCATTCGTTGCAAACACCGCTCGCGCCATGGCACCACTGCGTGATGCTTCCTTTGCGGATGCAACCGCATCGGTACCTCGGGTCGTGCCGCTGTTCGCCGGTCTCGGCGTGTCATCGGTCGACGCTGACTGGGTGATGCGGCAATGGAAGCGAGAGAGCGGGTACTCGCTGGCTGCTCCCGTCGGGCACACCGAGTCGGGGCCACTGTTGCTCGACCTTGTGGAGCACGGGCCCCATGCGTTGATCGGTGGGACCAGCGGTGCCGGCAAGAGCGAGCTGGTGATGTCCATCGTGGCCGGGCTGATCGCCCATCACCCGCCGAGCGCGGTCAACCTGTTGTTCATCGACTACAAGGGCGGCGCGTCGAGCGAGCTCTTCGTCCGCGCGCCGCACACCGTTGGCTACGTGACCAACCTGGACGGGCTCCTCGCAAAGCGGGCGCTCATATCGCTGCGGGCCGAGCTGCACCGCCGGATGGCTCTCATGGAGGGAAAAGCCAAAGACATGGCAGAGCTGATCGAGCGGTTTCCCGAGGAAGCCCCGCCGTCGCTCGTCATCGTGGTCGACGAGTTCGCCACCCTGGCCAAGGAGGTGCCCGACTTCGTTGCGGGCATCGTCGATGTCGCTCAGCGAGGCCGGAGCCTTGGCATTCATCTGCTGCTGGCAACCCAGCGACCGTCCGGAGCGCTCAACGACAACATCACCGCCAACACCAACCTTCGCCTGTCGCTACGCATGCTGGACGGCGCCGAATCCTCGTCGGTCATCGGGACCACTGCCGCGGCCGCCATCCCGGTCCCCTTGAGAGGGCGAGGGTATGTGAAGGTCGGCTCGGCAGAGCCGGTGGCGTTCCAGTCGTCGTGGGCCGGAGCCCCGCTGTTGACCAGGTCAGGAGCGCCGCCGGTAACCGTGTCGGTGTTCGCTGACAACCCCGACACGGAGCCGTCGCTGAGCGATCCGACCCTCTTTGGCGCGGGCGTCCGGCCCGGAGCGGGCGTCCGGTCCGGAGCCGCTGTCGCTGGCGCTCGGGCCGGAACGCCACGGACCCAGGCGGACGCGCTGCTCGAAGCGGTCGCGTTGGCCACCGAACGGCTTGGTCTTGCGCCCGGCCGTCCACCCTGGCTGGAGGTGCTGTCGCCCACAATCGACCTTGACGCCATACGGCCCAACCCGGTCGACCAGAGCACTGGGACCGCGGCCTATGCAGAGCCAGGGGCGGAGCGGGTGCCGGGAGCCCAGATCGCATTTGGCATGGTCGATGACCCGGCGGCGCAGGCGCAATACCCCGCAGTGGTCGACCTGGCTTCGTCGGGTGGATTGATCATCAGCGGCGCTGGCGGGTCCGGCAAATCCACGCTGTTGCAGACCCTGGCGGTGTCGGCCGCCATGGATGACGTCGATGCCGGCAGTGGGACACTGTCAATCTTCGCCATCGACTTTGCTTCCCGGGCCCTCGTCGGACTGCGACGGCTCCCGCAGTGCGGTGGCGTCGCCACCGGTAATGACATCGAGGCGGTAACCAGAACCATCGATGTGCTGTTCACCGAGCTGCAGCGGCGCCGCAACGTTGGAGCCGAGGCGATGGCCAACGGTGAGCCCCCACCGCCGCTGTCATCGGTCCTGCTTCTCATCGACGGGATCGACGCCGTCATTCATGCAATGGAGCAGGATGCCGCCGGTGGCCTCATGGCCTACCAGGAACGGCTGACAACATTGATCACCGACGGCAGGCAGGTGGGAATGTACCCGGTCATCGCCAGTACGAGGCGAGCCGCCATCCGTTCGACGTTGACGTCGGCCATCTCTGACCGCATCACCCTCCGCCAGGCCGACGCTCAGGGCTACGTCGACTGTGGCATCGGCACCGGCGATGCCGCCGAGGTCGATCTGGGCCCGGGGCAGGGATTTCTCAACGGCCCAACGCTGGTCCAAGTGGCGTTGCCGGGGGAGTGGACCACGTCGGTTGGGTTGGTTGCGGCGGAGTTGCAGAGTGCCGCGCTGCCCGTATCGGTGCCTCTCGGTACGAGCGATGACCCACTGCAGCCAACCGTCGGCCTGACCGACATCACGTCCCGGCCATACCAACTGGATCTCCGCCACGACGACGTACTGGTCGTCGGCGATCCTCGCAGTGGCCGGTCGACGACGTTGGTCACCATCGGCCGTCAGGCGGCGGCGGCCGGTGCGGAACTGTGGGCGGTTGGGCGTCCCGGTTCGCCGTTGGCGTCACTGTCTGAGCTGTCGTGCTCGTGTTTCGCCGTGGGTGATGCGCTGGCCGATGCGGTTGAGGCAATGGTGGCGCGAGCCACCGACCCCACGGTGGCGCCGGCCGCTCGACTGCTACTCGTCGATGACTACGACCTGCTGCCCGAACACTGCCGACGACTCGGCGAAGCATTGCCTCGGCTGCTGTCGGCAGTGCGCTACGTGGCCGCCGGGCCGACCCCGAGAGCCTTCAGCCCACACCCGATGGTGCAGGCGGCCAGGAACGCCAGGTCGATGATCTACCTCCGGCCACGAGATGGGCGCGACGCCCACGAGATCACCGGCGTCCCGGTTGCGTGGCGCCCCGGGGTGCCAATGGTCGAGGGGCGGGGTTACGCGGTGGTCGACCGGACCCCGACGCTGGTCCAGTTCAGCAACCCCGCCTGACTCTCACCGGGTACCGATATCGGGCCGGAGGTCCGGACGCGGAACTGCGGTGCACGTCCAGCTGATGGCCGACGTACACCGCAGTGGCACCGCCAATTGTTCCGGCGTGGGAGGCAGGCCGGAACGAGGCGGTGGTCAGACGCCGCTGTTCATGAGGTTGACCTGCTCACGCAGCCAACCGGAGAGCGACGCCCCGACACCTCTGACCCCGTTACCGCCGCCGTCACCGGCAGCACCGAGGATCTCTTCGACCGCATTGTTGACCGCTGCCACCGCTGCGGTCTTCTCCGGCCCCTGCCAGCCCGGCGTGCCGTCGGCGATGGTGGCCCGCACGTTGTGATAGCTGGCGCCAATCGCCTCAAACCACTGATCGACCTTGCCCGCAAAGCTGCTCATCTGATCGGTGTCGATCTCGTAGTCACTGTTGGCGGACCGACGCAACGTTTCGGCCTGGGCGGCGTGGCCTCGCCCTACCGGCTGATGAGCCCAGGGGCTGCCACCGAGTTTGGTGACCACCACGTTCATGTTGTTGACGATGACCCGAAGCAGGTTGTCGACGTTGTCGTAGGTCGCAACGACAAACGAACTCATCTTTGCGTTCATCTCCACCGCGAGCGCTTCGGCTTGCTCGCCGACGAAGGAGGTCCTGGCCAACTCCAGTTGCACAAAGTTGACTTGATCCAGAATCGAGGCCGCCTCCTTTCGGGCGGAGGCTAACGCCGCCTCCAGGTCCGTCATCTTGACTGCATGTAGGGTCATCGTTCTCACCTTCCGCCGCCGCGCCGGATGCGCTGATGCGGTGAAGGCAAAATACGACGGGCTGGCCAACCCAACGATGGGGATGACTCCCCGTGACGATCACCGGGGGATCTATTCGATCCCGTTTACCGGGGGATCTATTCGATCCCGTGCTCC
>CAZSTV010000164.1:0-6182 GCA_964609665.1 uncultured Acidimicrobiaceae bacterium | reverse complement strand
ACCGGGGGATCTATTCGATCCCGTTTACCGGGGGATCTATTCGATCCCGTGCTCCAGGGCGTAGCGGACCAGTTCCTGCTTCCGGTTCAGGTGCAGTTTGCCAAGGATGTTCCGCACGTGATTTTCCACCGTCTTTGGCGAGATGAAGAGCTCCTCGCCAATCTCTTTGTAGGTGTGGCCGCGGGCCACATACTGCAGCACCTCGCGCTCACGCTCCGACAGCGGCTGCACGCCACCGGAGTCCTTGCTCATGCGTCGAAACTCGCCAAGCACCAGGCTGGCAAGCTGCGGTGAGAACACCGGCTCGCCGTGAGCGGCCTTCCACAACCCGTCCCGCAGTTCATCCGGCGGCGTTGACTTGATCAGGTAACCGGACGCTCCGGCGGCCACAGCATCCAGCAGGTCCCGCTCGGCTTCGGAGACGGTAAGCATCACAATGTTTGTCATGTCGCCACACTCTTTGGCCACCTTCAACCCGCCGCCATGGGGCATGTTCAAATCGCAGACGACCAGATCGGGTGTGGTCTTTGTGATGACATCGATGGCCTCCTTGGCATCGCCGGCCTCACCGACCACGTGGAAGTTCTCACCGAGGTCAGCTCGGACACCGGACCGCCAAATGGGGTGATCGTCCACCAGGACGACGGTGACGTGGCTCTTCCAGCCCGTCTCGCTCTGCTCGTTGTCCTCGGCGCTCATACCCACATCCTTATCTCTGCCCCTCGCCCGGGGCGACCGTCGATCTCGACCTGACCGCCGGCTTCGATGATACGACCTTTGATCGATCGGGATAGTCCCTCGCCCGCGGTAACGGTGTCTTGATCGAACCCGGCGCCGTCATCCTTGACCGAAACGAAGACGGTGTGACGACGGCCGGACTCGTGTTCCCGGTCGGTCGGCTCGGCGTAGATGGTCGCCTTCTCCGCCTCACCGTGCTTAGAAGAGTTGGTCAACGCCTCCCCAACCGCACCGCAGATGGCGTGGATGTCGGGTTCGGCACCAACGGGCAGGTCCGGCGCGGTGATGACGTTCACCCGGATGCCATAACGCTGCTCGGCCCGGCGAGCCGCGGCCCGCAGTCCGCTGGCCAGGTCGGTTTCCACCGGGGCCGCACCAAAGAGGTACTCCCGCAGCTCCAACTCCTGGGTCCTGGCCAGGTCGACAAGCTCGGAGTCATCGCTGCGGCGCTGGATGACCGCCAGGGTTTGTAGCACGCCGTCGTGCAGGGTCCGGGCCACCTCCTCGCGCGCTCGATAGGCCGAGATGGAGCGGTCCGCCTCCTCCAACTTGGTGAGGATGAAACCGGCGGTCCAACCGGCGACGATCAACAGCACCCAACTGGCCACTCGAGTCAGTGAGTAGAAACCCTCGCCTTCCCCGGCGTACGGCAGCCAGCCGATGTAGCGAGTAAGACCAAGACCGGCGCCGGCGATCACGGCCGGTTGTTTCCCCGCCGCAATGGCGGTGGCAAACACACTGCCGATGACCCACACCGACGGGATCGACTGGGCATGGTCGGGAAAGCCGTACACCCATACGTCCAGCAGCAACAGCACTGCGGCAATGCCAAGCTCGGTCAGAATCGGCAGTGGCTTCAGGAGCAGGTCCGGCTCTTTGCGATACAGCAGCGTCAGGGCGATGTTGAACACAAGCACCGCAACGATCAAAACAGCCCCGACCCACGGATGGGCCACCACGTCGTCGCCGATGCCGCGCTGGTTGCGCTGGAATACTTCCCAGCTGTAGACCACCGCAATCCATACCCATGTCAGCCACCGGTACGAGATGAGGCCGCGCAACAGCCCTCGCCGAGTTGGCGGTGAGATTCTGGCGTTGCGGAGTCGCCCAAGGATGGGGAGAACGACACGTTCGTTGCCTGCGGTCGCGGTCATAGCTCCCTACAACCTACTGCTGAGTACCTGCCTCGCCAGGATGCTGCGGCCCGGTATTTGCAGGCTCAGTCGGCGCAGAGCTGAGCGGGATCGCCGTAGTAGGCAAGGACCGCGGAGCTGAGGCAGATTGATTCAATCTGGAGACCGGCATCGGCGGCGGGGCCATCAACGCCATCCGCCTCGGCGGTAAACCGGCCGGCGAGCAGGTCGAGGAAGCTCGGCGTTCCGGTGGCGAGGCGCTCCACCTTCCACGTTTCGCCGTCGCCGAGGCCGGCGTCCTCGGCAGCCATCTGGTAGCTCTGATCGCGGTTGGCAACAACGTCTATCAGGCCGTTGTCAACGGCTTGGCGCTCACCGAAGATCAGTGCGCCAAGGTCATCGACGATGGTGGCGGCAGGAATGTCGCGGCCGTCGGCTACGTGGTTGACGAACTCGTCGTAGGCGTCGTCCAGGCCTTCCTGGAACACCGCCCGTTCCTCGTCGGTCATCGGCCGGTAGGGATTGCCGAAGTCCTTGCTGCGGCCGGCGGAGAGGAACTCCACCTCGATGCCGCCCTCGGTTGTCACGCCTCCGCCGAGAATGCCGCCGTCAATCGCGGTGACCCCGTCGTAGGTGGTGAACGGTCCGAAGATGACGCCGATGCTGCCGATGAGCGTGCCGTGGTCGGCGTAGATCCTGTCGGCGCCCGCCATGGCGTACACGCCGCCAGAGGCGCTGATGCTCGACACGTAGGCGATGACCGGTTTGCCGGTTGCTTCTTTGTACTCGGCCACACCATCGGCGATGGCCTTTGAGCCGAAGATTGTGCCGCCGGGGCTGTTGACCTCGAGGATGATGCCGTCGACCGACTCATCCTCGGCCAGTTCCGCCAGTTCCTCTTTGACCGTGTAGCCATAGGTGAGGTTGGCTGGGCTGAAGAGCCCGCCTCCGCCTGCCCCCTGGTCTTCGCCGAGGATCAACCCGTTGACCGGGACCGCAACGAGCTTGAGGTCAGCGTCGGCCTCGCCCGCTACCAGCGTGGTCGGGAGCCCAAAGTCCTGGGATCCGCCGCCGGCTGCTCCGCCGATGGCGGCCAGCATGGTGATCAAGAAGAACGGAATGATGAACAGTCCGATGCCAAATATCGTCAACGCGGTGATGGCCTTGACCGCGGTTCGGCCGATCGCCGCACCGATGGACTCGCTCTGGGTGAGGCCGCCAACGGGAAGTGGACCGCTGTACCAGCCGGTGGTCGCCGACGGAGGAACAGCATCGCTTGGCCGAGGTGGCGGCGGTGTCGCAGCGCCACCGCTTGAGCCGCTTGTCGGCGCCGGTGCTGCCGCCAGCGCCTCGGTGGACACGGGCGCAGGCTGAGTGACCGGAGGCGCAGGACGAGGATCAGGAGCGCCGGGAGTGCTGGCCCCGCCGGCCGGAGTGGCGGGAGTGCTCGGCGTTGTAGGTGGCGTTGTTGGCGGGGTCGGCTCTTCAGAAGACGAACCGAATGGCGGGCCTGGGTTGTCTGACACTATGCAGCCTTTGCCGCGCTGACGGACTCGAGCAGGTGCTGGGCGGTGCCGGCCAACGCGTGGGCGGCGTCGTTCTCAGACACGGCGAGAATCTCGGTCTGGGCCTTTTCAACAAACCCTTCGGCGATGCTGAGCGCCGAGTCCACTCCCGGTCCCATCCGCACACACTCGATGGCGTCGTGGCGATCGGCTTCGGTCAACCCGTCCTTGAGCAGTGCCCGAAGCTGATCTCCCGATGACGAGGCCAACGTGTGGATCACCGGCAGCGAGTACACCCCTTCGAGCATGTCCTTGCCCGCAGGTTTGCCAAGCTGCTCGTCGGTGGCGATGACGTCCAGGATGTCGTCGATGACCTGGAAGGCCATGCCGTAGTACCGGCCGAACTCGGTAAGGCGGTCAATCGTGTCACGGTCGGACCCGGCAACGATGCCACCGATCCTTGTTGCCGCAGAGAAAAGCGAGGCCGTCTTGCCGGCAATCGAGGGGTAGTACTGCTCCTCGGTGCGGTTGATGTCATACAGGGTCTGCAACTCTGCGACCTGGCCCTTGCACAGCTCACCGATGGTGGAGGCGAGCAGCCCGGCCACTTCGGTACCGAGGCTGGCAGCAATCTCCGAGGCCTTGGCCAGCAGAAAGTCTCCGGCCAGGATGGCTCGGAGGTTTCCCCAGCGGGCGTTGACGCTCGACACCTGGCGGCGAAGCTGGGCCTCGTCCATGACATCGTCGTGGTAGAGCGAGCCGACCTGCACCAGTTCGACCGCAACACCACCACGGACCACGTCATCGTGGACCGGGACACCGTCAGCGAGGCCGGTGGCGGCCGCGGCGACCGTGAAATGTGGCCGCTGACGCTTTCCTCCCGCCTTGATGAGGTGGGACGCGATCTCTGTCAGATATGCGTCACCAGAGATTTGGACCGTTTCGAGAAGACACGTTTCAATGCGTTCACTGTCTCGTTCTGCGGTTGGGAGGGAGCTGAGCGGAGTGCCTGCCACGGGTTCTACGCTACGCCAAGCGAGGCGTTTCGTCTCAACCGGGCCGCTCGAACCGCTCCCTGAGCAGAATTTCCCAGCTCGATTGGCCGTTATCGGCGATCTGGGCTCACTATTGGAACCCCAGATGCCGATTAGAAGTCATGCTGGCGGCCACGGGGAACCATCGCCGACCGCACCGAAATCCAACTGTAAATTCCCGGCCCGAGCTATAGAAATTAGGCCGGGCCAGTAGGATTGACAGACCAACCCCACCCACTACGCAACGTTCTCTACCACTTAGCCACCAGCCCTACCAGCCCAAACGGTCCGTTCGGCGACTCTCTTGGTCACCGTTCGCACCACGCAAAATCCGCCCACTTTTTTGGGAGACTTAGATGTTCGAACGCTTCACCGATAGAGCCCGCCGGGTCGTGGTCCTGGCCCAAGAAGAAGCTCGCCTGCTCAACCACAACTACATCGGCACCGAGCACATTCTTCTCGGCCTGATCCACGAAGGTGAAGGGGTAGCCGCCAAGGCGCTCGAATCACTGTCGATCTCGCTGGAAGCCGTTCGTAGCCAGGTGGAAGACATCATCGGCCAGGGTGGTTCCTCGCCCAGTGGACACATTCCGTTCACCCCTCGGGCCAAGAAGGTCCTTGAGCTCTCGCTGCGGGAAGCTCTCCAGCTCGGCCACAACTACATCGGCACCGAACACATCCTTCTCGGCCTCATCCGTGAGGGCGAAGGCGTTGCCGCCCAGGTGCTGGTCAAGCTTGGCGCAGACCTGTCACGGGTCCGCCAGCAAGTCATCCAGCTTCTTTCCGGTTACTCCGGTCCCACCGGCCAGGGCAGCGCTCCGGCCGAAGGTGGCAAGGCATCGAGCACCAGCGGCGGAAGTGCCGGTGACGCCCCGTCGGGATCGCTCATCCTTGACCAGTTCGGTCGCAACCTGACCCAGCTCGCCCGGGATAAGAAGCTCGACCCCGTTATCGGTCGTGCTCGTGAAGCAGAGCGCGTCATGCAGGTGCTGTCTCGCCGCACCAAGAACAACCCGGTCCTCATCGGTGAGCCCGGCGTCGGCAAGACCGCCATCGTCGAAGGTCTCGCCCAGCAGATCGCAAACGACGAGGTGCCGGACACCCTTCGTGGCAAGCAGCTCTACACCTTGGACCTCGGTGCGCTCGTTGCCGGTAGCCGCTACCGCGGTGATTTCGAGGAGCGCCTCAAGAAGGTCCTCAAGGAAATCAAGACCCGGGGCGACATCGTCTTGTTCATCGATGAGCTCCACACGCTCGTCGGTGCCGGTGCCGCCGAAGGCGCAATCGACGCCGCCAGCATCCTCAAGCCCATGCTGGCTCGTGGTGAGCTGCAGACCATCGGTGCAACCACCCTCGATGAGTACCGCAAGCACCTCGAGAAGGACGCTGCGCTCGAACGTCGCTTCCAGCCGATCAAGGTTGAAGAGCCAACGGTTGAGCACACCATCGAGATTCTCAAGGGTCTTCGTGACCGCTACGAGAGCCACCATCGGGTGACCATCACCGATCAGGCCCTCGTCGCCTCCGCCAACCTGGCGGACCGCTACATCTCGGACCGGCACCTGCCGGACAAGGCCATCGACCTCATCGATGAGGCCGGCTCTCGCCTGCGCATCAAGCGCATGAGCACCCCGCCGGCGTTCAAGGAGCTCGAGAACGAGCTTGCCGACGTGGTCAACAAGAAGAAGGAAGCTGTCGAACAGCAGAACTTCGAAGAGGCCGGCCGTCTCCGTGACTCAGAGAAAGAGCTCCTCGGCAAGAAAGAGGAGATG
>CAZSTV010000163.1:9232-13743 GCA_964609665.1 uncultured Acidimicrobiaceae bacterium | reverse complement strand
GGACTCAGCTGATGACCGCAACCGAACGCAACTTCATGAATCCCCATCATCGCCACGTCGTCGAAAACCTCACCTTCGAGGTCGTGCCGCTCAAGAGCCTGGACGCCGCCGTTGCGGCGCTGCCACCGGCGTCGACGGTCTCGGTCACGTGTTCACCGCTCAAAGGCATCGCCGAGACCATTCGGCTGTCCGATGAGATCCGCTCGCTCGGCCACACCGTTGTGCCTCACATCGCCGCACGGATGGTGGAAGGCCCGAGCCACGTCGCCGAAATCGCTGACTGGCTGCGAGGCGAAGGCATCGGCAGGCTGTTTCTGGTCGGCGGCGACGCGGACCCCGCTGCTGGCCCCTACACCGCCGCGGTGCACTTCCTCCAGGATCTGCTCGCCGCCGACCCAGCGCTGCATACCGTTGGCGTGACCGCCTACCCCGACGGCCATTCGTTCATCGACGATCGGCTGCTCTCCGAGGCGCTCCACGCCAAACAGGCGGTACTGGGCGAAGCTGGTATTGCGGGCTATGCGAGTACACAAATGTGCTTCGATCCCGGCCGCATCGGATCATGGCTGCAAGAGGAACGGCGCCAGGGCATGACCCTGCCGGTGCACCTGGGCATTGCCGGGGTGGTCGACCGTTCAAAGCTGATGACGATGGGCATGCGCCTTGGCATTGGCACTTCGCTTGGCTTCCTCAAGAAGAACCGCAAGGCCGTCGGCCAACTGCTGACCAAGTCCGACTTCGACCCCAACTCGATCCTCGGCCCTCTCGCTCCGGAACTCGAGCCGCTGAACGTCACCGGCGTGCACTGCTTCACGTTCAATCAGGTGGCAGCGACCCAGGCCTGGCGGCGCGAGACACTGTCGACCGGACTGGTCTAGCCGGCCGGCCCTCCGTGGCGGCGCAACGTCTCGCAACCTATAGCTGAGAACCGACAGCTAAGAACCGATAGCTGAGAGCGGATGAGGCGGAAGTCTCTTCCGTTACGCAGCGCATTCCTTTACGCTCAGCAGAACAAGCTAAAGAGTCTCCGAGCGAGACCGAAACTTCACCAGGAACGGATGTGCCGATGCCTAGACAGACCCGGAAAGACGACAACCTGAATTGACCACGGACCTTTCGTCTGCGGTCCCAGCATCGACCGCTCACGTAAGGACGGACGAGATCGCTGGAGACCGGGACCCGCACATCCCTCTGGCGACGGACACAACACCACACGCCACCGAGTTCGGCTCGCACTACGAGGCCGAACCCACCGCACATCAGACCGAGCTACAAACAGCGGCGGCGGTCGGTGTACCCCAGATGAGCACGGCGGCGGCGTCCTGGGCATTGTTTGCCGGCGTCGGCTTCCTCATGCTCGGCAACGGCCTTCAGGGCTCCCTCCTCGGCATTCGGTCCGAGTACGAGGGCTTCTCGACCACCGCAACCGGCGTGGTCATGACCAGCTACTTCATCGGGTTTCTGGCGGGGAGTCGGGCCGCAACCCGAGCGCTGACGACGGTTGGTCACATCCGCGTGTTCGCCGCGCTTGCGTCGATGGCATCCACCGCAACCCTGGTGCACGCACTGACGATCACCCCGGTCACCTGGGGCCTCATGCGCTTCACCACCGGGCTGTGCATGGCCGGACTGTACGTTGTGATCGAATCCTGGATCAACGAACTTGCAACCAATGCCACCAGGGGCAGACTCCTGGCCCTGTACATGGTCGTCACGATGGGCGGCGTTGCCGGAGGCCAGTTCCTTTTGAACCTCGCCGATCCCCGCGGTTTCGAGCTGTTCATCATCGCATCGGTCCTCGTTTCACTCTCGCTGGTGCCCATCGCCCTCTCCGGCAACAGTGCCCCGCCGAGCAGGATTCCGGAGCCCATGTCGCTTCGATCCCTCTGGTCAATCGTGCCGACCGGTCTCATGGTGTCAGCACTCGTCGGTATGGCCCACGGCTCGCTGCTCGGCATGGGTGCGGTCTATGCGACACGGGCGGGCCTGGCGCCAAGCCAGATCGCCCTGTTCATGGGTGCGCCGATGGTCGGTGGCGTGGTGCTGCAATTCCCGATTGGCGCTCTATCTGACCGCGTCCCTCGGCGAGGGGTGATGTTCGGCGTAGCCCTTGGCGCCACCGCAGCTGCTGCAGCCCTGCTGGTCGTACCACCGGCCAGCATCACCAGCTACGCACTGATGTTCACGGTCGGCGGCTTCAGCTTCCCGCTCTACTCGCTTGGCATTGCCTACACCAACGACTGGATCCGTCCGGAGCAGACCATGGGCGCCAGCTCATCGCTGGTGACCATGAATGGCGTCGGAGCGATTCTGGGGCCAGTGGTCTCGGCAGCTCTGATCATCTTCCTCAGCAACGACATGTTCTTCGTCGCCCTCATTCTCACCCACGGCGCGATAGCGGTGTACCTGGGGTACCGCATCGTTGCCAGGGACGGCATGCCAATCGCTCGCCAGGGTCGATTCTTGCCAATTCCGGCCAGGGCCTCTGCCACCGCCATCGGCATCATGACCCGGCGCAAATTGGTCCGACCCTCTGGCCGACGACCGGCTCGACACCAGATGTCCGAGCACACGCAGTCACCGAGACCCGAGCGGCCATCCAGTCGCCGCAGACGACACCGGTAAGCAGCGTCAGCTGCCGGGATTGTCCACCATCTCCTCGGTCGGTTCCGGGACTCGCAGCGGAGCGACTTCCACCTGAGGCCGCAATTCTCGTGGCACCGCCTCGTCCTGGCGGAGCCAAATCGTGCGCTGTGGAAACGGAATTTCAATCCCGGCCTCATCGAGGGCTTCCTTGATGCGGAGCCGGAGTTCGCGGCCAACGATCCACTGTTCCGCCGGATCGGTCTTGACCACAAGCCTGATCGCAACGCCATCTGCGCCAAGCCGCTCGACGCCCCACACCTCGGGCGGGTCGATGATGTCGCCGTCGGTGAAGCCGGTGTCCTGCCACAACTCGTTGGCGACCCGCTGGATGATGCCCTCGGCCCGCCGGATGTCGGTGTCGTAGGCAACGTCGATGTCCAGCACCGCTCGTGACCACAGCTGCGACTTGTTGCCGACGCGGCGAATTTCGGAGTTGCGGATGTGCCACACGGTGCCGTTGACATCTCGCAGTGTCGTTGTGCGCAGCGAGAGGTTTTCGACGGTGCCGGACACCTCGCCGACGTCCACAACATCGCCAACCCCGTACTGATCTTCGAACAGCATGAAGAAGCCTGACAGGAAGTCCGCAACGACCGACTGCGCACCGAAGCCGAGGGCAACGCCAACAACGCCGGCGCTGGCAAACAGTGGCGCCAGGCTGACGTTGAACAGCCCGAGGATCATGATGGCCGCTGTCGCCCAAACAACGACCGTCGAGAGCGAGGACAGCACCGCGACCAGCGTGTCGATTCGCAGCTCAGCCCGGCCGTTCTTCGCATGCTGCAACCGCTCCTCGGCGGCGTCCTCCCAACGTTCGACTTCGCTGCGTTCGAGTTCGCTGTGTTCGGGCTGGCCGTGGTCGGAGTGGCTGTGTTCGGAATGCCGGCGTTCGGAGTGGCGGCGAGTAGGGCGGGGCGTGCGACGCTCGATCTTGCCGATACCGGCAAGGCTGCGGCGGGCGAAGCGCCTGACGAAGGAGTTGATTATTCGTCGCAGAAGCCGGGAGATGACGAAGGCAACCACCACGATGATCAGGATCTGAAACGGCTTGTCCAACAGCAGATCCGCGGCCTGGGTCAGGCCGACGGAGTCGGTTCGGTCCGCCACCCATTCACATATGACCCCCGGATTTTCTCCGCAGGCGTCGAGTCGTTCTTGGTCGGTCAGCCGATAGCGCACCCGCCCACCGTAATTGCCAGAACGGCCCTCGGCAGCGCCCCTGTTATCGAGAGCTGCCGAACCCGCCATGGACCCCTATGCCAAGGGGGTTCTAGGGGGCGTTGTTACCCACTGAAGTGCCTCACTTCTAGCGGCTATGGCGTTACCATTACTGGTTGCTGGCACTTGCTGCTTTGACCATGGACCGAACCGCACCCTCGTGGTACGATGCCGTAATACGGTACGGTTCCACATAGCGGCACAACAAGAACCCGACACACTTGTTCCGAGCACGGAAAGACGTTCGATGTCTGAAGATCATGAAAACGGTAACGGTGCGGCCGATGCCGAGGAAGAGATCGATCTCTCCGCCCTCAACGACGAGGACCTGTGCGCCCAGATGCACGATGACCTCTACGACGGACTCGCGGACGAGATTGCCGAAGGAACAAACATCTTCCTGGCCCGCGGCTGGTCGGCTGACAAGGTCTTGAACGACGCCCTCGTCGAGGGGATGCGCATCGTCGGGATCGACTTCCGGGACGGCATTCTGTTCGTGCCCGAGGTGCTGCTCGCCGCCAACGCCATGAAGGCCGGCATGGCCATCCTGCGTCCGCTGCTGGCAGAGACCGGAGCCGAGCCTGTCGGCAAGGTGGTCATCGGCACGGTCAAGGGTGACATCCACGACATCGGCAAGAACCTTGTCG
>CAZSTV010000163.1:0-9222 GCA_964609665.1 uncultured Acidimicrobiaceae bacterium | reverse complement strand
TGATGATGGAAGGCGCCGGGTTCGAGGTGATCAACCTCGGCATCAATACAGACGTCGACGAATTCCTCGGCGCCCTCGAAGAGCACAAGCCGGACATCCTCGGCATGTCGGCACTGCTGACAACCACCATGCCGTACATGAAGGTGGTCATCGACACCCTGATCGAACGTGGCCAACGCGAGGACTTCATCGTTCTGGTCGGCGGTGCGCCGCTCAACGAAGAGTTCGGTGAGGCCATCGGCGCTGACGCCTACTGTCGAGATGCCGCTGTCGCAGCTGAAACCGCCACCCGCATGGTGAGCGAGCGCCGCGCCGCAGCCGCCTGACCGACAGCAACGACTCGCCACATGAGCAGACGTCGAGGGAACTCGAACAACATCACGACCATCTACTGGCGTGACATCCCGGCCCAGGTCACCGCCTCGGCCGCTGGCACAACCGAGAAGGCGCTCTTGGAACCTCGGTTCCAGCACGCCATCGACCGAGCCGCCGCGGTTGCGGACCTGACCGAGACCGAGGCCTACATTGCGCAGTGGCGCAAGGTGACCTCGCCCATCGGTGACCTGGACCCGAAGACCGCCGCCGAAAACACTGCTGCCGCCATCGACGCCGACTACCCGAGGGACCGGCTTGAACAGCTTGTCGCTCAGGGTGGCGCCGAAGCAACGACGGCTGCCACCGAGACAGTCGACCATCAGAACGGGACCTCGCCATGACCGACACCATCCTCAGCTCAGCAACCAAGGAAGTGGTCATCGGGTTTGACCGGCCTTTCGTGATGATCGGCGAGAAGATCAATCCCACCGGCCGCAAGCTCCTGGCCGAGGAGATGAAAAACGACGACTTCTCCCGAGTCGAGAAGGATGCTCTGGAACAGGTTGCCGCCGGCGCCCACATGCTCGATGTCAACGCAGGCATTCCTCTTGCCGACGAACCGGCGCTGCTGGCCAAGGCCGTAGAACTGGTGCAGTCGATCAGCGACGTTCCCATCTCGATTGACTCCTCCATCGTTGAGGCGCTCGAGTCGGCAATCGCGGTCTACAAGGGCAAGCCCCTGATCAACTCGGTCACCGGGGAAGAAGAGGTCATGGAGCGGGTCCTGCCGTTCGTCGCCAAGTACGGCGCCGCAGTTGTTGCGGTCTCCAACGATGACACCGGAATCTCCGAAGACCCCAACGTCCGCTTCGAGGTGGCCCGAACCATTATCAATCGGGCCGCCGACTACGGCATTCCAAAGGAAGACGTCGTCGTCGATCCACTGGTCATGCCCATCGGGGCCATGGCAACCGCCGGTCGCCAGGTCTTTGAACTGGTCCACCGCCTCCGGACCGAGCTTGAGGTCAACACCACCTGCGGCGCAAGCAACGTCAGCTTTGGCCTGCCGAGCCGTCACGCCGTCACCGGGAGCTTCCTGGCCATGGCCATCTCTCATGGCATGACGTCGGCCATCATGAACCCGATGCACGGCGAGGTAAAGGCTGCGGTTATGGCCGCCGACGTGTTGAACAACCAGGATCCCAACTGCGCAGCCTGGATTTCTGAGAACCGCGAGCCACCGGCCGAAGGCGCCGAAGGTGCCCGTGGTGGACGGCGCGGTGGACGACGCCGCCGGGCCGCAACCGAGTAGCGACGAGCCACAGCTCCGAGGGACCGCCGCCAGGTCCCGATCAACCTTTCACCTATCCCTACCGTAAACCGCCCAGGACGACCGATGGACTCCAACCACGACGCCAAGTTCACCGTGGTGTTCACCCCGTCCGGACTTAGCGGTCAGGTGGCCGAGGGCACCACGGCGCTAGAAGCCGCTCGTACGTTCGGCGTTGACCTTGACTCGGTCTGTGGTGGCCGAGGCATCTGTGGCCGCTGCCAGGTGGTGCTTGGCACCGGAGAGTTCCCGAAGTGGGCACTGCGGGTCGAAGCGGACCATGTGAGCCCGCCAGGAACGCTGGAAGCGGAGTACCGGGGCAAGCGTCCAATCAAGGACGGACAGCGCCTTGGATGCGGCCTGGCCATCTGCGGTGATGTGGTCTTCGACGTCCCGGCCGAAAGCCAGATTCACAAACAGGTCGTGCGAAAAGGGGTCAACCTCGATGGCCTGGTCGTCGACCCGATCATCACCATGCACTACCTCGAACTGGCCGAACGTGACGAGGAGGACGGCACCAGCCTCACCGTACAGATCGCAGAGCAGCTACGGACCGATTGGGACATCGAACTGGCATCGGTGAACCATCGACTCCTCCCCCACCTGCAGTCGGCCGCGGCCAAACGGGCCCTGACGGTCGCCCTGCGTCGACCATCGACCGAACCGGCAGCGACCGCCACCTCAACGTCACCAACGTCAGCTCCCGCCTCAACCTCGGCTGGGCATGCGGGACCGGCAGAGGTGATCGGCGTATGGCCCGGCTTCGTCGACCGAGCGCTTGGCGTCGCCATCGATATCGGCTCAACGACGGTGGCCGGACACCTCTGCGACCTGACAACGGGTGAGATCCTGGCCAGTGCGGGCCGCATGAACCCACAGATCCGTTTCGGCGAAGACCTCATGAGCCGGGTGTCTTACGCCATGATGAACGACGGCGGCGAGGATGAACTCACCGGAGCAATCCGCCAAGCCCTCGGCGAACTGGTGGAAGAACTGCTCGGCGGCGAGGACGACCGATCGCAGTTGCTAGACCGGTCGCAGTTGCTGGATATCGTGTTGGTTGGCAATCCAATCATGCATCACCTGGCGTTGGGAATTGACCCGACGCCGCTCGGCCAATCGCCGTTCACCCTCGCAACCGACGAGCCCGTGAATGCCATGGCCACCGACCTCGGCATCGACGCGCCGTGGGCGTCGCTGTACTTTGCTCCCTGTATTGCGGGCCACGTCGGGGCGGACACCGCAGCGGCAATCCTGTCCGAGGCGCCCTATCGCAGCGAGGCCATTCAGCTGCTGGTCGACGTTGGAACAAACGCCGAGATCGTACTCGGAAACTCCGAGCGGATCTTCGCCGCTTCCAGCCCGACCGGCCCCGCATTCGAAGGGGCGCAAATCTCCGCCGGTCAACGGGCGACAGCCGGTGCCATCGAGCGAGTCCGGATTGACAGAGACACCCTCGAACCGACCTTCAAAGTCATCGGCTGTGAGCTGTGGTCAGACGAACCCGGCTTCGATGACGCTACGGCGTCAACCGGGATCACCGGCATTTGTGGCTCCGGCATCATTGAAGTGATCAGCGAGTTGTTCCTCTCCAAGGTCATCGACACCCAGGGGGTCATCACCGAGGCGGCCACCGCCCGGACCGCTCGAGTGGTCCCGGACGAGCGAACGTTCTCCTACACCCTGACCGACACCATCGCCGTGACCCAGGCCGACGTCCGGGCCATCCAGCTCGCAAAGGCCGCGCTGCGGGCCGGCATTGACCTTTTGTTGGAACGGGCGGAGCTCACCTCGGTCGACGAGGTCCGCCTCGCCGGTGCCTTCGGTGCCCACATCGACCCCGTCCACGCCATGGTCCTCGGGCTCATCCCGGACTGCCCGGTCGGCCAGGTCAAAGCGGTGGGTAACGCCGCAGGCTCCGGAGCGGTACGGGCCCTTCTATCGGGCTCGCAACGTTCCGAGATGGAATCGGCGGTTGACCGGGTGACCAAGATCGAGACCGCCACCGAGCCCCGGTTCCAAGAATTGTTTGTGGCGGCGCTGGCCTTCCCCCACCTGACCGCAGACACCACCCACCTTGGCCAGGTGGTCGAGCTTCCGGAGCGGCCCGTCGCTGCTGCCGAGGGTGGCCGACCACGTCGTAGTCGTAGCCGTAACCGCAGATCTCAATAACCGCAGTTTGGAAGAGGACCCGATGACTCAGGAGCGACGAGGACGACGCACCGGCGGCAGAGCAGGCCGCCGTGCAGCGCGAGAGACCGCAGCGCCGGTTGGCGATGCCTTCCTGACCCGCAGACTCACACCGTTTGAAATCATGAACGAGGAGGGTCTCGCTCTCATCGAAGAGAACGCTGACACCATCCTTGAACAGGTCGGCGTCAACTTCGTCGAGTACCCCGAGGCACTTCGGGTCCTGGCCGAGGCGGGGGCCGACATCG
The DNA here is from genome assembly GCA_964609665.1 of uncultured Acidimicrobiaceae bacterium. Lineage (GTDB taxonomy): Bacteria > Actinomycetota > Acidimicrobiia > Acidimicrobiales > SZUA-35 > JAHELU01. The sequence goes on along the minus strand of CAZSTV010000163.1, from coordinate 5,139 downwards.
ACGGCGAACGGGTGCGGTTTCCACGAGGAATGTGTCGCCGCATCATCTCGGAGAACGCGCCGACCACCTACATCCAGCACGCCAGAAATCCTTCTCGGAGCGTACAAATCGGTGGCGACGCAACAGTGTTCGTGCCGAACTACGGGTCGCCGTTCGCCTTCGACCTGGACAACGGCCGGCGCTACGCCAGCATCGAGGACTTCCGAAACTTTGTGAAGCTGACCTACATGGCGCCGCCGCTGCACCTCTCCGGTGGCACGGTCTGCGAACCGGTGGACATCCCGGTGAACAAACGCCACCTCGACATGATCTACTCCCACATTCGCTACAGCGACAAGCCCTTCATGGGCTCGGTTACCGCTGGCGAGCGGGCCGAAGACTCCATTGAGATGGCCAGGATCGGCTTTGGTGGGGACCTCGCAGACCGAACGGTCATGACCAGCTTGATCAACGCATCGTCGCCGCTGACCTGGGATGCCACCATGCTGGCGGCCGCCGAGGCATACGCGAAGGCAAACCAGGCCTGCATCATTGCCCCGTTCATTCTGGCCGGCGCCATGGCCCCGGTCACCGCTGCAGGGGTTGCGGCTCAGACACTGGCCGAGGCCTTGGCGGGCATGACGTTTGTCCAGCTGGTCCGGCCGGGAGCGCCGGTGGTGATGGGGTCGTTCGCCAGTTCGATGTCCATGCAAACCGGGGCGCCCACATTCGGTACGCCAGAACCAGCACTGGTGCTCTACACCGTTGCCGCGCTCGCCCGCCGTCTCGGTGTGCCGTTCCGCTCCGGTGGGTCGCTCACCGCGTCGAAGCTTCCCGATGCTCAGGCCGCGTATGAGAGCGCCGCCACGCTGATCCCAACGGTCATGGCCGGAACCAACTTTGTGCTGCACGCCGCAGGCTGGCAGGAAGGAGGCCTGGCGATCGGGTACGAGAAGTTCATCCTCGATGTCGACCAGCTGGGCATGATGCAGGTCTTCGCCAAGGGGGTCGACATGTCGCCAAACGGCCAGGCCGTTGACGCCATCCTCGACAACCCGCCGGGCCAGCACTTTCTCGGCACCGCCCACACGTTGGCCAACTTCGAGTCGGCGTTCTACCGGTCCACCACCGCAGACAACGCATCGTATGAGCAGTGGTCAGACGAGGGCTCAACGAACGCTGGCGAACGGGCAAACCAGATCTGGAAGCGACAGCTCGCCGAGTACGAGGCGCCGCCGCTCGACGATGCCATCGACGCCGAACTGCTGGACTTCATGGCCCGCCGCAAGGAATCGATGTCCGACGAGTTCGGCTAGCCCCCGCTGAGCCCTCCGCCGCCAGGACCTCTGCGATCGCTCAGCGTGAAGCTTGCTCCCACATGGCGTACATCTGGGCGTAGTGCCCGCCGAGAGCCACCAACTCTTCGTGGGTGCCAAGCTCGATCAGGCGACCATCGTCGATGACGCCAATGCGGTCCGCCCGCATGGCGGTTGCCAAGCGGTGGGCGATAATGATGGCTGTTCTGCCCTCTAGCACCCGATCCAGCGCCCGTTCAACCAACGTCTCCGACGCCAGGTCAAGGTTGGAGGTCGCCTCATCGAGAATCAGTACCCGCGGCTTGGCAAGGAACGCCCGGGCCAGGGCCAGCAGTTGTCGCTCACCAGATGACAGCGAAGATCCCCGTTCATGGACCGGCGAGTTGACGCCGTGTGGGAGTCGGCTGATCAGCTCGGTCAACCCCACCTCGTCACAGGCGGCCAGGATCTCGTCGTCGGAAACACCGAGCTTGGCGAAACCAACGTTGTAGGCAACGGTGCCGTTGAACAGGAACGGCTCCTGGGGCACGACTCCGAGTTGGCGGCGCAACGATTCCAACGTGACGGTGGCAATGTCCACCCCGTCGATCAGCACCGTCCCGCTGGTCGGGCTGTAGAAACGCGACAGCAGCTTGGCCGCGGTCGACTTGCCTGCCCCGGTCGGCCCGACGATGGCGATGGTCTCCCCCGGCTCGATGTCCAGGTTGAAGTCGGTGAGGACCTCCACCTCTCCGTCGTAGCTGAACGACACGTTGTCAAAGAGCACTCGACCGTCCACCTGGGGCAGTTCCGTGGCGTCCGGGGCCTCGGCAACGGTTGCTTCGCTTGCGAGCAGCCCGCGGATCTTCGACACCGCGGCCTGGCCCTGCTGGTAGGAGTTGTACAGCTGCACCAGTTGCTGAATCGGCGCGAAGAACGCGGTCAGGTACAGGAGGAAGGCGAACAGTTCGCCGACGGTCAGCGTGCCCTCCAGCACCATCCGGCCACCGAAGAACAGCAGCGCCGCTTGGCCTGCAACACCGATGGTCTCGCTCGATGGTCCGTACACCGCACCGACGGTCGACGCGTAGACGTTGGCGTCTCGATATTCGCCGACAACGTTTGCGTGGTGAATCACGTTGTGATGGCGCCGGTTCATTGCGGTGATGACCCCCATGCCGGCAAGGCTCTCGGAGAGATCGGCGAGTACATCGGCGATGCGTTCCCGGACCCGCCCGTAGCCAACCTCCGACGCAGATCGGAACCACAGGGTCAACAGCCCCATGGCAGGCACGACCACCAGCAGGGTGATGAGTGCAAGCTGGGGGCTCAGCATGGTGAGCACGATGGTGATGATGATCAGGGTCAGCACCTGGACCGCAAGGTTGACCAGTCCGTCCTGGAACAGCGCTGCCAGCGCGTCGATGTCGCTGGTCATTCTGGTGAGCAGCACGCCGACCTTCTCGCCGGTGAAGAACTCCATCGACTGACGCTGGAAGTGGGAGAAGACCCGGATCCGAAGCTCGTACATCAGTCGTTCGCCGAGGCGCCCGGTGTAGGCGATCCGGGCGCTTGAGGCGGCGGTGTTGATCAACACGGCGACCACGTAGGCGATGGCAACCATGACAAGAGCGGAGGCGTCCCGGGGCAGGATGGCCCGGTCAAGACCGATCTGGGTCAGCAGCGGCCCGGCCTGCATGGCGAGGGTTTCCAGCACCACCAGGCCAAGCGCTCCGAGCAAACCACGTCGGTGTGGCGACAGGAATCGACGCAGGGTGAACTGTCTGCGGTCATAGTCGGCCTGGGCGAATGCGATGTCGGCGTCTGGATGCTCGGGCTCGGAGTCGAGGATCGCCTCGGCTCGCTCGGCCAGTTCCGACGGCATTCCGGCAAACGGCAATCCGGCCGCGGCGCTGGTTTGGGTGGCGGAGGGCCCAGCGAACGGGGAGCCTGCGGGAGGTCCGAAGCTCATGACACGTCCTGCGTGTCTTCAAGGTGGGCGAGGACCTCGGCATAGGCCGGTTCGGTGGCCATAAGTTCCGAGTGCAAGCCCGTTGCCCGCACCTTGCCGTCTTCGAGCAGCACCACTCGGTCGGCAACGGCAATGGTCGAGAGTCTATGGGCGATCAGGATGGTGGTTCTGCCATCGCGGTTGGCGGCCAACGCGCTGAGGATCCGCTGCTCGACGGCAACGTCGACTGCACTGGTCGCATCGTCAAAGACCAGGACATGGGGGTTCACCAACGCGGTTCTGGCGATGGCGACCCGCTGCCGCTGACCGCCGGACAGGGTGTAGCCCCGCTCCCCGACCACCTCGTCGTAACCGTCCGGGAGGGCGCTGATGAAGTCGTGCGCCTGGGCGAGCACGGCGGCTGCTTCAACATCGGCCCGTGCGGCGTTTGGATCACCGTAGGCAATGTTGTCCGCAAGGCTGACCGAGAACAGGAATGGTTCGTCGGACACGATGCCAACCGTGTGTCGCAGACTCAACTGCGTCACGTCTCGCACGTCGTGGCCGTCCACCCTGATGGCGCCGTCATCGACGTCGTAGAACCTCGTGATCAAGCGGGCGACGGTGGACTTGCCACTCCCCGTTCGTCCGACCAACGCCACGGTCTCACCCGGCGATACCCGCAGCGTGAACCCGTCGAGCACCGCCGGACCATCGGCGTTGTACGAGAACCGCACGTCGTCGAATTCCACCAGCCCCGCTGGATTTTCGATGGTGCCCGCGTCCGGCTTGTCGACGATCTCCGGCTGCTCGTCGAAAATCTCATAGATCCGGTCTGCAGACGCCCGCGCCCGTTGGCCGAGCATCAGAAACAGGCCAAGCGTCCGAAACGGTGCCTGCAGCAACGTCACGTATGCGGTAAACGCGAACAGCGTGCCTTCGCTCACCTCGCCCTGGATGACGAGCCAACCGCCGTACACCAGCACCAGGAGCGTGCCCATCCTCGGCAGATTTTCGATGATTGGGTTGTGGGTCGCTCGGGCGTCGACCGTCTTGACCCCGGCCCAACGCAACCTGGTGGCCGCCTTGGCCAGTTCGTTGATCTGGCGGCGCTCCGCTGCGAACGACCGGATGACCCGGACACCGTTGATGTTCTCGTCCACGATGGTCGAAACGTCGGCCACCCTGGACTGGACAATCCACGACAGCGGGAAGACCTGGTCTCGCAACCGTTTGCCGAGCAGATAGACGCCGGGCAGAGGCAGGATGGCGACCAGCGTCAGCCACACGTGGATCGACAGCATGTACACCAGCGCAACGAGGAACATGACCGAGGTCATCGAGATCAGCGGCGCAAAGGTCAAGAACATCTGTACCGAGCGAATGTCGGAGTTGGCTCGGGAGATGACCTGCCCGGACTGCGTTTTGTCGTAGAACGAGAACGAGAGCTTTGTCAGGTGTTCATAGAGCAGCGTCCGAAGGTCACTGTCGATCTCGAACGCGGTGCGGTACATCCCGTAGCGATACACCAGCGTGAGGAGGCCCCGTGCCACGCCAAGTCCGAGCAGGAGCCACACGAACATCGCAAGGTCGCCGGATCGGTCCGCCCCACCGGTCAACGCATCGCTGCTCAGCGCCCCGTCAACCCCGTCGCTTAGAACCTCATCAATCGTGGTGCGAATCACGGCCGGGATGGCGACCTGAATCAGGTTGGCGAGCAGGGCGAGTGCCATCGATCCGAAGAACAGGAACTTGTGGGCGAACACCACCGGTGCAACCCGACGCAGCCAACCCTTGTCGGTGTCGGGGTCAATGCCGGCTTTGGCGCGCTGGTAGCGACGCTCGACCCCGATCGGCGGCGTGATGCCGTGCTCGGTCGGGTCGGTCATGGCCTCGGTATCAGGGGTTCTGCTG
>CAZSTV010000162.1:0-13751 GCA_964609665.1 uncultured Acidimicrobiaceae bacterium | reverse complement strand
GCTCAACCCCGGGCGGCCCCGGATCCTCGCCGGAACAGCGAGTCCCGGACGTGACCCCGCGCCACCTCCAGCCTCGGCCGAGCAACAGGCGGATTCGAAGACCGGGGGGACCGCATGACCGGGGCCCTTGGTTTCTTGACAAGAGAAGACCGGCGGTGGGAATTGCTGCTGTTCGGGATCCTCATCCTGACCGTGATCTTCAACGTCACCCAGTCCACCAACTACGTCGGCGTCAACAACTTCATCAACCTCTTCGAGCTGTCCATCGAGAAGATCATCATCGCCGTCGTCATGGCGTTTGTGATCATCAGCGGTGAGATCGATCTGTCGGTGGCGTCGGTGATGGGTGTCGGCGCCTGTGTCGTTGCCGCCCTCCACGACTCCACCTCGGTGCCGTTCGTACTTGCGATTGTCATCGCCGTCGGTGTCGGCGGGCTCGCCGGTCTCGTCCAGGGTTGGTGCACCGCCAAGTTGGGGGTGCCGTCGCTCGTCGTCACCCTCGCCGGCCTCATTGGATTTCGAGGGCTCGCCAGAATCCTTGTCGAAGACCGATCGATCGGAGACTTTCCGAGCTGGTTCGACTCCCTCGGGCAGAGCGGACTGATCGGCCCGCTCCCCTTCTCGGTGATCGTGTTCGCAGCCGCCATCTCATTCGGCGGCGTGCTACTCGGACGAACCGGTCTCGGGCGCCGGGCATACGTGATTGGCGACAACGCCGAGATGGCCCGGTTCTCCGGCGTCGATGTTGTCGGCTACAAGATCCGGTTGTTCGCGGTCTCCGGTGCGGTAGCGGCGTTCGCCGGCGTGCTCTTCGCAGCGAGGCTCGGCTCCGTCCGGGGAGACCTGGCCTCCGGATTCGAGTTGGACATCATCACCATGGTGCTGCTCGGCGGGGTCAGCATCTTTGGCGGCACCGGCTCGATGGTCGGTGTCTTCACCTCGATTCTGATCGTGCTCAACCTGCGAAACGGTCTCGGCCTGGCAAACGTCGAGGCCAATACCCAGACCGGCATCATCGGCGTGATCCTCATCGCATCGGTCGTGCTCCGCAACACCTTCGACCGATTCGAAACCCCGGCGGCGGAAACGGACCCTGTCGCGCCGAACCAAAAGACCTCAGCAAATCAGACCCCAACGAGGAGAGAACACGAATGATCAAGTACAAGAAACTGTTAGCGCTCATCGCTGCGCTGGCCATGCTGGCTGCGGCCTGCGGAAACGATGACGACGAGGCCGGAGACGACGCAGACACGGAAGAGAGCACAGACGCCGAAGGATCCGACGCCGAAGACGAAGCCATGGAGGAAGACGCTGAAGAAGAGGCGGACACCTCCGATACCGAAGACGAAGCGATGGACGAGGAGGAGGACGAAGGTGAAGCGATGACCGACGGCGAGTTCGAAGCCGGCCTTGACTTCAATGCCATCCTCCTGCCGAAGTTCACCGGCATCGCGGTGTTCGACCAGGCAAACGAAGGTGCGTTGGAAGCGGCTGGAGAGCTCGGCACAACAGAAGCCGAGTTCCTCGGACCGACCGCTGACAACAGCGTCGCAGGCCAGATCGAGATTGTCACCAACGCTGCAACCCAGGGCGTCGATGCGGTCATGATCTCCAACAACGCAGGCGATCAGATCGAGCCTGCGGTAGCGGACCTCGTCGATACCGGCGCAGTGGTCGTCACCTGGGACTCCCCGATTCCGTCTTCGAACGGCGAGAGCGTCTTCGTCGCTCAGGTCGACTTCGACGAGACCGGCAAGGTAATGGCCGACATGGCTCGCAGCATCCTCGGCGATGACGGCGGCTCGTTCGCAATCCTTTCCGCCTCACCGGATGCCTCGAACCAGAACGCCTGGATCGCAGCCCTCGAAGAGGTGCTGGCCACCGATGAGTACGCCGACCTGGTGTTGCTCGACACGGTCTACGGCAACGACGAATCCGAAGAGTCCTACAACCAGGCACTTGCCCTGGTCGACCAGCATCCAGACATGGAACTGATCATGTCGCCGACGACCGTCGGCATCGCTGCAGCGGCCAAGGCGATGCAGGATGAGGACCTTTGCGAAGACGTCAAGGTCTCCGGTCTCGGCTTGCCTGACGAGATGCGGGCATACACCGAGAGCGGCTGTGCACCGGAGTTCGCGCTCTGGAGCTTCGTCGACCTCGGCTACCTCACCTACTACGTCACATACGGCCTCGCGACCGGACAGATCGAGGCCGCCGACGGCGCCTCATTCAGCGCCGGCCGCATGGGCGACTACACCATCGAGACCGATCCCACCAGGGATGACGGTCTTCGGGTCCTGATGGGCCCGTTCACGGTCTACAACGCTGACAACGTCGGCTAACGAAGGGCCTCTCCCCAGGTGATGTGGGGCGGGTGGAGACACCCGCCCCACGTCAACACCGAACGAGATCTACAGAACTGCACGACCAATCTTGGAACTAGGGCAATGAACCGAATCGCATTCACGCTTCAAGTCCGACCGGACATGCTCGATGAGTACCGGGTCCATCACGAATCCGTTTGGCCCGAGATGCTCGAAGCGCTCCGCCGCACCGGCTGGCATCGATACTCGCTTTTCCTGCGAGACGACGGTCTGCTCCTCGGGTATTTCGAAACACCCGGGACGTTTGAGCAGGCCTTGGCCGGCATGGAGGACGAAGAGGTAAACGAACGTTGGCAGGCGCTGATGGCCCCCTATTTCGAGGGCGACGGCGCGGCCGCAGACACACAGATGGTGCAGCTCGAAGAAGTGTTCCATCTCGACTAGATGCGAAGCCTCGCATCCAAGACCAGCCCCAAAACCGAGGAAAGGTAACCGACAATGAAGTGGCAGATGTCTCCAGATCAGGTTGAAGCCTTCCAGCAAGACGGCTTTCTCATCGTCGAGGACTTTCTCGATGCCGCCGAGCTCAAACGGTGGCGAACCGCGGTCGACCGAGCGGTCATCGAGCGAGACGGCCAGAAGTTCGCGAATCAGGACATCAAGATCGGCGAGGACGACGGCATCAACCCCGACGCCGACTACTACGGCAAGGTCTTCGATCAGCTTCTCAACCTCTGGCAGACCGACGAAGAGGTGCACGAACTCATCCTCGATCCACGGATCGGGGAGATGGCTTCCACCTTGGCCAAGATCGATGGCGTGCGGGTGTGGCACGACCAGGCCCTCATCAAACGGCCGTGGGGCAACCCGACCGGCTTCCACCTCGACACGCCGTTCTGGTCATTCTCGAACCGGGACGCCCTGTCGATCTGGATTGCCCTCGACGATGCGACGGCCGAGAACGGCTGCCTCTGCTTCTTCCCTGGATCCCATGAGCAGACCACGTTCGAGAATCCGGGCATCACGAAGAACCTCGATGCGGTCTTCGACATGTACCCGGACTTCCGGACCCAGGAACCGGTCAGGGCAACGATGAAGGCCGGGACGGCGTCATTCCACAACGGCATGTGTATCCACGGAGCCGGGGCGAATATGACCACCAAGCCCAGGCGGGCGATGACCTGTGCATTCATGCCGGTCGGCTCGACCTTCAACGGCGAACAGAACATCCTGACCGATGCACAATTGGCGACGCTCAATATCGGTGACGAATTACGCGACGACGAGCAGAATCCCATTGTCTTCCAACGCTGAGTCCTCCAGCACTGAATCATCGATGAAGCTTGAGTTCTTCTGTCCCTGGTGGGGACTCAACCATCTCGGTATCGAGGCGATGGTGGAGTTCGTTGCCGACTCCGGTTTCGATGGCATCGAGACGTTTGTCCCGACAGACTCGGTGAAGCAGCAGCGGCTCGTGAAGGCCATCGATGACGAAGGTCTGGCCTGGATCGCCCACCGGTACGAAGCCGATGGTGACCTGGACGAATGGTGTGCGCACTACGGCGAACTGCTTCGCAGCGCCGCAGACCTCGGCCCTCGTTTCATCAACTCCCACACCGGCCGGGACCATTGGGCCTCCGATGCCGTCGATCGGGTATTGAACCTGGCATTCGAGATCGAAGCCGAAACCGGGGTCACCATCCTCCACGAGACCCACCGCAGTCGGTTCCCGTATTCCGCTGCGGTGACGGCCACCTACCTCGAGCGCTACCCCGAGCTGCGCCTGACCGCCGATCTGTCCCACTGGGCCTGCGTGTCTGAGTCCCTTCTCGAAGACCAGGACCACCACCTAGAGCCTGCGTTGGCGCGTTCGGACCACATTCACGCCAGGGTCGGCTGGGCCCAGGGCGCTCAGGTCCCAGATGTGCGCCATCCCCGGTGGGAACATGAGTTGGCTGTCCACGTCGATTGGTGGAAGCGAATTCAAACCCATCGCAGGGCCGCTGGTTCCGAGGTTCTGACGATCACCACAGAGTTCGGACCGCCGCCGTATACCCCGGTCGATATCGAATCCGGCGAACCGCTGAACGACTTTCGCGAGCTCGATCGCTGGATTCGCGACCACCTCAGAGCCGAACTGGCGGGCGCCACCGGTAGGCCGACCGAACTTGGAACCAGGCCGGGCCGCTGAGCCGAACGCCATGCAACCCCCACCGCTTTGCAACCCCCCACTTTCTGAACATAAAGAGGAGCAACCCAATGTCCAAGCCGACAGACGCCGTGCAAGAGCTACTGGCCCGCTGTCATGCCCTCGGATCCGATCGCCGCTATACGAACTACGCAGGCGGCAACGCGTCAGCAAAGGCCACCGCCTTCGACCCGGTGACCGGCGACGACACCAGGGTTCTGTGGGTCAAGGGGTCCGGCGGCGACCTTGGAACGCTGAAGGAGTCCGGTCTTGCATGCCTCGACCTCGATCGGGTTCAGGGACTCCGCTCGGTCTATCGGGGCGAAGCGCACGAGGATGAGATGGTCGAGCTGTTCGACCACTGTTGTTTCGGTCGTGGGGGCGCTGCGCCCTCGATCGACACCGCGATGCATGCGCTCGTCGAATGCGATCACGTCGATCACCTCCATCCGGATTCGATCATCGCCTTCGCCACCGCCATCGACGGTCCAGCGCTGACCAAGGAGTGCTTCGGCGGTGACGTGGTCTGGGTTCCGTGGCGTCGACCGGGTTTCCAGCTCGGGTTGGACATCGCAGCCATACAGACCGCGCACCCCGAGGCAATCGGCTGCGTGCTCGGCGGTCACGGGCTGACCACCTGGGGCACAACCTCACAGGAAGCTCAGGATCGAAGCGTTGAAGCGATCACCCGGGCCGAACGGTTCATAGCGGAGAACGGCAGGCCCGATCCGTTCGGAACGGTAGTGGTCGGACGAGCACCGTTGGATGCTGACCGGCGCAGGGCGAGAGCCGCAGAGATCGCCCCGATCCTGCGCGGCGTCGCCTCCCATGACGCGACGATGGTCGGGCACTTCACCGACGACGAGGTCGTCTTAGATTTCCTCCAGCGCTCCGAGATGCCCCGCCTCGCGGCACTCGGCACGTCCTGTCCCGATCACTTTCTGCGGACCAAGATTGCGCCGATGGTTCTCGATACCGATGCGGACGCACCGCTCGCAGACGTCATCGCCCGCATCGAGCAACTCCATGCGGAGTACCGAACCGACTACGCCGAGTACTACAAGCGCCACGCAGAACCGGACTCGCCTGCGATGCGCGGCGCAGACCCGTTGATCGTGCTGGTGCCTGGCATCGGCATGTTCAGCTTCGGCAAGAACAAACAGACCTCCCGAGTTGCAGGTGAGTTCTACATCAACGCAATCAACGTCATGCGAGGTGCGGAGGCTCTATCGACCTACGCGCCAATCCCTGAACTGGAGAAGTTCCGCATCGAATACTGGGCGCTCGAAGAGGCGAAGCTGCAACGGCTTCCCGCTCCGAAGGCCCTGGCAGGCCGAATCGCCTTTGTCACCGGCGGTGCGAGCGGCATCGGCCGAGCAACCGCACAGTGCCTGGCCACAGAAGGAGCCTGCGTGGTCATCGCGGACCTCAACTTCGAGGACGCAAACCAACTGGCGGAGGAGCTTGGCGGACCGGACACGGCCATCGCCGTCGAGGTCGATGTGACGGACGCTGACGCGGTCGCCGCAGGCATTGCCGAAACGGTGCTCGCGTTCGGCGGGGTTGACCTGGTCATCAACAACGCCGGGCTGTCGATCTCAAAGTCCCTGCTGGAAACGACGGACGAGGATTGGGACCTGCAGCAGAACGTGATGGCTCGGGGGTCGTTCCTGGTCTCCCGTGAGGCGGCGCGGGCCATGGTCCCTCAGGGAATCGGTGGAGACATCATCTACATCTCCTCGAAGAACGCCGTCTTCGCCGGGCCGAACAACGTGGCGTACGGGGCGACAAAGGCCGCCCAGGCCCACCAGGTTCGCCTACTCGCGGCCGAGCTCGGCGAACACGCGATTCGGGTCAACGGCATCAACCCCGACGGTGTTGTTCGCGGCTCGGGAATCTTCGCCTCTGGCTGGGGCGCGCAACGGGCTGCCGTCTACGGCGTTGACGAGGAAAACCTCGGGGAGTTCTATGCTCAGCGAACCATCCTCAAACGAGAGGTCCTCCCGGAACACATCGCAGCAGCGGTGCTGGCCTTGACCGCCGGCAATCTATCGCTCACCACCGGTCTCCACATTCCTGTGGACGGCGGAGTCGCCGCAGCATTTCTCCGGTGATGGATCAAGCCACCAACAACCTTCTGACGAACCTCGCTATCGACATCACCGAATGGAGAACGCTCAATGAACAATGCAGCGACGATCACTGACGCAGTCCTCAACGAACTCGAACGACAGGCGATCGAGCTGCCATCGTGGGCGTTCGGTAATTCGGGCACGAGATTCAAGGTCTTCGCCCAGTCAGGAGTTCCCCGGGACCCGTTCGAGAAACTGTCCGACGCGGCTCAGGTCCACAAGCTCACCGGGTTGGCGCCATCGGTCGCGCTGCACATTCCGTGGGATCTGGTCGACGACTACACGGCGCTGCGGGCCCATGCAGAATCGCTTGGCGTTCGACTCGGCACGATCAACTCAAACACGTTCCAGGACGACGAGTACAAGCTCGGCTCGCTCGCCCACGCAGACGCCTCGGTCCGCCAGCGGGCGATCGATCACCACTTCACGTGCATCGACGTGATGCACCAGACCGGATCGACCGACCTCAAGGTCTGGCTTGCCGACGGCACGAACTACCCCGGTCAGGATGACATGCGGGCCAGGCAGGATCGGTTGGCTGAGTCGCTGGCCACCATCTACGGCCGCCTCGGTCCCGAGCAGCGCCTTGTTCTCGAGTACAAGTTCTTCGAGCCCGCGTTCTACCACACCGACGTCCCGGATTGGGGCACGTCGTACGCCCACTGCGTCGACCTCGGCGAGCGTGCCATGGTCTGCCTCGACACCGGCCATCACGCCCCGGGCACCAACATCGAGTTCATCGTCACCCAGCTGCTCAGACTCGGCCGCTTGGGTGCGTTCGACTTCAACTCCAGGTTCTACGCAGACGACGATCTCATCGTTGGAGCGGCCGATCCGTTCCAGCTGTTCCGCATTCTGTACGAGGTGGTTCGGGGTGGCGGCTACGAGCCGGATTCGGGCATCACGTTCATGCTCGACCAGTGCCACAACATCGAACAGAAGATCCCCGGTCAGATCCGCAGCGTGCTCAACGTGCAGGAAATGACGGCACGGGCGCTCCTCGTCGATCGAGATTCGCTGCACGCAGCGCAACAGGCGGGCGACGTGCTCGGTGCCCATCAGGTCATGATGGATGCCTTCTATACCGACGTGCGGCCAGATCTCGCCGCCTGGCGAGAGACACGTGGCCTACCCGCAGATCCGATGTCCGCGTATGCGGAATCCGGATACCAGAAGCAGATCGAGGACCAGCGGGTCGGCGGATCCCAGGCCGGTTGGGGCGCCTAGAACATGAGCGACGAACCTCTGCGCTCCCGTGCCGCCGGGGCCGTCGCCGCAATCGATCTTGGCGCGACCAGCGGCCGGGTTGTGTTGGGTCGAGTCGAGGGTGGAACGATTCGCACCGAAGTGATCCATCGGTTCGAAAACGTCCCGACCGAAACGCCGGATGGCCTGCATTGGAATGCGCTCGGGTTGTTCCGGAGTTCCCTGGACGGGTTGAGCACGCTGATCCGCGACCACGGTCCGGTGGCATCGATCGGTGTCGATTCTTGGGCGGTCGACTACGGCCTGATGCGAGACGGCGAACTGCTCGTCGATCCGTTCCACTACCGGGATGAGCGCAACGCCGCAGGGGTCGAAGAGGTCCATCGGCTCATCGACCCGGCAGAACTCTATCGACGCAACGGCCTGCAGTTCCTCCCGTTCAATTCGCTCTACCAGTTGACCGTCGACCGAATGAGCGGGCGCTTGGAGACCGCCGATGGCTTTCTGCTCATCCCCGATCTCTTCAACTATTGGCTGACGGGTGAGCAGCGCTGCGAGGCGACAAACGCTTCGACCACCGGCGTGCTCTCGCTCGATGGGGCAGCGTGGGATTTCGAGCTGGCCGACCGCCTCGGGTTGCCGAACGACCGGTTCCGGCAATTGATCCAGCCTGGCAACAGGGTTGGGTCAACGCTTTCGACCGTTACATCGGCCATCGGTGCGTCCGAGCCGATCGAGGTCCTAGCCGTCGGGTCGCATGACACCGCTTCGGCCGTGGTCGCCGTGCCGATGGATGCCGCCAACGCCGCATATATATCGTGTGGCACCTGGGGCCTCGTCGGCGTCGAGGTGGAGCACCCGATACGTACCGACGAGAGCAGGGCGGCCAACTTCACAAACGAAGGCGGTGTCGACGGGCGGGTGCGCTTTCTGCACAACGTCGTCGGCCTGTGGCTGCTCAGCGAATCGATTCGCATGTGGGAGTCCAACGGCGATGCGGTCGATCTCGACACGTTGCTGCGCAATGCCGAGCGGGTCACGTCACCGGTCACCGTGTTCGATGCAAACGACCCGGAGTTCCTCCCGCCCGGCGACATGCCACGACGAATCGCGGACCATTGTCGAAGCCGAGGGCTGCCGGTGCCGGCGAACAAGGCCGAATATGCCAGGAGCATCATCGAGAGCCTTGCCGCCGCGTTTGCCGAGACGGTACGAACGGCCGCGGACCTCTCTGGAGTGGAAGTTCGTACGGTCCACATTGTCGGCGGCGGGGCGCTCAACACACTCCTCTGCCAACTGACCGCCAACCGGCTCGGTCTCGACGTCCTCGCAGGGCCCGTCGAGGCGACGGCGATCGGGAACGTACTCATTCAAGCCCGAGCCGCCGGCCTCATCGAGGGTGATCTCGACGAACTGCGAACCGTCGTGGCATCGAGCGTCGGACTGAAGCGCTACTCACCCATTCGTTGATCAGCCGAACGGCTTGCGGCCCGGTGCACGAGCAGATAATTGCAGGATCCTTGTGGCTGACGACCACAATCGGCGACCGCCTCTGGCCACGGACCGGGGTAGGTCTCACAGGAAATTCCACGATCCTCAGCGGTCCGGGCGAAGAGTTTCGTCATGTCCTCCTGGCGATCGGTCCCGATCAGGCGGGTTGCCGGCGGGGCGACGGCGAAGGCCGCAGCACCGCCTCCGCAACCGATATCAAGCACGCTGCGGCCGTCGGCCAAAGCCCCCCGAGCCAGGCGAGTGGGGAGCGACTGCGACTCGCTATCGGGCGGAGGTGCGGCAAACATCTCGGGAGGAAACACGAAGGGCACTTTCGGCGCTTGCTGCAGGATCTCGGCCGGGACCGCCCACTCCCCCAGCTCTCGTGCCCACTGATCAGCTGCCGCGTTCATCAAGCCACAGTAGAGCGCCTCGGTCCGGCCCGCGAGATACTCGCGAACCCGGCTCGGATCGCGTCGAGGAACAGAGATTTGATCGCACCCTTGTTCGGGGTGAGGCGGCGACCGCTCGTGTAACTGTCTAGACGGGGTACGTGCTCCAGCCACGTCCTCAGACGTTCGTATGCGTCCGTTCATGTACAGGAGACCCGCCAGCGCTAGGACAGACTGCCGATGACAATGGCTCCCAGATGGCTCCCAGCCTCCCCGCCGCCCGGTAGGCCTGGCCACCAGCACAAGAAAACCCGCTATTTCTAGCGGGTTTTACGTGGGGCTAACAGGAGTTGAACCTGTGACCTCACCCTTATCAGGGGTGCGCTCTAACCAACTGAGCTATAGCCCCAGCGGGAGACAACGGTATCGGTTCGTGAGCCTCACCGCTACCGATTTCCCCAGGCCTGGGTGGGCAACCTGACCGCTGGCTGCTGTTGTCTACGCCGACTTCTTCCGGCGGCGGACTCGGACCGTCTCCTCTTCGATCACGGTCAAGCGAATGCCGCCGACCAGATCGGAGATGAGGTTGAACACGACCGTTAACAACACCAGCATCACCGACGATGCCAGCGTCAGCACACCGGCGATAGCCACGGCGGCTTGGAAGACCACGTCACCCTTGATCTCGAAGGTCTCGTAATCACCGAGCTCCAGGATGAACGTCTCGAGGTTCTCGATGGTGCCTGCAGCCTCGGCTGCGTTCCACACCAGGACGCTGGCCAATAACAGCGCAGCGAACACGCTCAGGTGGAACAGCACGGAGAACGTCAGCACCGACCACGGATCGATGTGGCGGACCACCCGACGGACCTTGCGGGCCTGCACCCGACGCTTGCGGCGGAAGATGTTTCGAACCGCCGACAGGTCCGGGGCGCCGGCGGGCAGCAGATCGGACTTGGGCTTGCTGACAGGCTTGACGACATCGACCCGATTGGTTGGCGACGGGTCCTGTGAGAACGGCGCCGGAGATGAGTCAACCTCTGGCAGATCAACACGAGCATCAGCAACCGTGGCCGCCGCATCCGACACCGCAGGCTTCGCAGCTTCTGACACTGCAGGCTTGGCCGCTTCGGACGTCGGCAGCGTTGCCGCCTTCGCAGCGGCGGACATCTTCTCCGATCGTGACGGCTTGTCGTCGGCCTTTACCGCTGGCTGGCCCTTGAGCGGCGGAGAGCTTGGCGCCGACTCATCGGGCACGACCTCGGCAACGGCGGGTGTATCGACCTTGATGGCGTCAGACGCCGACGGCGGTGGCGGCAACTCCTCGGCGGCTTCCTTCACGGCGTCGGTCAGATCACCGGTGACCGAGGCAGCGGCCGCTGCAGCAATCTTTGACTTGCCATCCTTCGCCTTGTCAGCAGCCGCACGACGGGCCGCATCGGCCCCGCTCTTCGCCCTGTCGGTCTTCCCACCGTCAGACTTTGAGCTGTCGGACTTCGAGCCGTCGGACTTCGGGCGATCGGACTTTGAGCTGTCAGACTTTGCGGCGGCAGCCTTGCTGCTGTCGGCCTTGGCGCCAGCGCCGGACTTGGCGGCGGCACCACTTGACCCAGCACCCTTTGACCCGGTGGCGGTTGAGCCAGCGGTCTTGGTGTCGGCGGCCTTCGAGCCGGCCGCTTTTGACGTGTCTGCCTTCGACTCGACCGACTTGGCGGCGTCGCTCTTGGCATCGGTGGATTTGGCGTCGGTCTTGACGGTCGCGGCCTTGGCGTCGGCAGCCTTCTTTGCTGCGGCCGTGGACGGGCTTGCGTTGGACGTGGCGTCCTTGGCTCCATCGGCCTTGGCGGACGCACCCTTCGGCGCGGCACCGGCGGACCCCGACCCCGCTTGAGACTGAGACCCCGGCCCGGACCTTGAACCCGGCCCGGACTGAGACCCCGGCCCGGACCTTGAACCCGGCCCGGACTGCTTGGCGTTGGGCGACGTGCCTGACACCTTCGGCTCGGCGGCAGACTTGATGTTCTTCAGCGGGCCGTCTTTCTGCTTCGAGGTGGAACCGGCGGCCGAGGATGGTCCTGACCCGCTGTTCCCGCCCTTCTGGCCGCCGCGATTGTTGCTGGTGTTCTTGCTCTGGTTTCGGTTGCGACTCTTCTTGCGATTCGCCGCATTGGACCCTGACCCGCCTGACCCACCGGATCCGCCAGAGCCGTTTGTGGACGTGCCGTTTGTTGCGTCGCCACTTGGGGCGTCGGCAACGGTGTCGGTGCCACCGGGGCCCGACTCGTTCTTCGGCGAGACGACCGAGAGGGCCTCATCAGCCACGTCCGCGGCACCGTCGGTCGCAGCATCTGCGGCCGCGGCTTTACGTCCACCCTTGCGGCCATCCGTCGGTTCAAAACCAAGGGCAGCAACGAGCGCCTCGCCAATGTCAGCCGGTTCGGCCGATGAGTTGTCTTCAGCGCTCATACAGCCTCTCAGTGTACGGTACGAATATCCCACATGTAGGTCGGGTGATGCGGCATGTCTGCGTAAGTTTTTCCCCTGAAATCAGGGCGGCGGAGCGAAAAATCGAGCGGCCGCGGCGCGGGCTCGAATCCCGTCCCGTTCGACCTCCACAACAACAACCGACGGGCTGATTGTCGCTCCGTGAGCGGCAACCCCAAGTTCGCTCAGCGGCACCCCGTCCGGCACCACCGAAACCGTGACCAAGACCGCTCCGTGAGCCTCCGCGAGTGCTGTTCCAGCGTCGGACCGACCCTCCGCGGCCACCGCCAACGCGGCGGCGTCCGCTGCCCATTGCGCCTTCGACACCCGACCCGCCTGGGCGGCAAGGGCCACGATCAACGCCATCGCTGCCACAGCCACCAACAACACGATGGTGAAGAGCGGGATGATCGAACCCCGCTCGCCGTCGGACCGCTCGAAACCCCGCCGCCAACAATTCTGATCTCTCATGCCATTGCACCTGTCCGTCAACGAACCGGTCGACCGGGAAGGAACCCGGCGACCGATCAGAACACATCAAGGGCAGCCGAAGCTGCGAGCAATTTGTCATATGCGTCGCCCGACGTGAGGATCGGAGCTAGCCAGACCCTTCATCATCGGACGGATCATGTGATCCGTTGGCTTCCGGCGAACCGTCACCGTCGGAATCGACATCGTCGGCGTCACCATCGGAGTCAGCGGAGCCGGATTCACCGTCAGAGTCAGAGTCACCGTCGGCCAATTCACCTTCGGCCAATTCACCGTCGATCTCTTCCTCGATCTGGAACAACCGGGCCAGCGCGGACACGGTCTCACCTTCGCCGAGGTTCATCACGGTGACGCCGGTGGCGTCTCGACCCTGGACCGAAATGTCGCCGACGGTGGTCCGGATGATCACACCACCGGAGGAGATCAACATGATCTCATCGTCGGGGGCAACGAACATCGAGCCAATCACGTGGCCCTTCTTCTCGTTGACACCAATGCCACGGACACCAAGACCAGACCGCTTCTTGCGGGTGAACTGCTCGGGGTCAACCCGCTTGCCGAACCCTTCGCTGGTGACCACCAGGAACTCGGTCTCACCGGAGAAGACATCACAGCTGACAAGCTGATCGCCCTCACGGAACTTCATGCCGACAACGCCGGCGGCGGTACGGCCCATCGGCCGCACGTCCTCCTCGGAGAACCGCAGCGCCTGTCCACGATGCGACGTCATGAACACATCGTCGGTGCCGTTGGTGGGCACGACGGACACAAGCTCATCGCCGTCGTTCAACTTGATGGCGATGAGCCCGGCCTTCAGCGACGAGTCATAGGCGGTGAACAGCGTCTTCTTGACCCGACCAAACCGGGTGGCGAAGAACAGGAACCGGTTGGTCTCATAGTCCCGAGTATCGACGATGGCCTGAATGCTCTCGTCGCCTTCGAGCTGCAACAGATTGACCAGCGCAGTGCCCCGAGAGGTCCGGCTGGTGACCGGGATCTCGTGGGTCTTGATCCGATACACCTTGCCCCGGTTGCTGAAGAA
>CAZSTV010000161.1:11101-13776 GCA_964609665.1 uncultured Acidimicrobiaceae bacterium | reverse complement strand
CGTGGGCGGCGGTGCGGGCCGCTACAGCTAGGCGTTTGGGTTGCGGCCGGTTGCGCCGAGGAACTTGATTGACGCGGGGGCGTCGGCCGGTACGGCGACCGGCTCACCGGTCCTGCCGGACTTCACCAGCATCGGCTGCATCGCCTCGATCCTGGCCAGGCTGGCGGCAGCAACGGTCTCGTTGAGACAGGCATCGGCATCGCACGTCTTGGCCAGATCCCAGGCGTGGGCCAGTGGGTCCCACTGGACAAAGCCGATGGTGTCATCGATGGTCGCCATGTCGAACCAGAACGGACCTTCCTGGTGCAAGACGCCAGGCTGGTCGAGCGCCGCCAGCAGGTCGTCGCGGCACTGGTTCCAGGTTGCCACCGGGTCTGACACGTCTTCGGGTGGGGTGGGAGCGGCCATCTGGCCGGTGCTCGCCATGGCGGTGACGCCGTTGAGAACGGCGACCTGATGTTCGAGCAAGTCACGCCCGGACCAACCTTCGCAAGCGGAGGGAGCATCCCACGCGTCGTTCGAAAGACGCTGGACCACGGCATCGAAGCCATAGACCGCAGCGGTGAAGTTTCGGAGATTTTCGCTCATGTTCGTCGTCCCTTGTCCACGTCGCAGTTGTTGCCCTACGAACCCGCAGGACAGTACCGCCCTCCGGATCGAAACTGCAAGCAGCTGCATCTCCAACCAGTGTTTTTCGAAATCGATGTCCCCCGCGTTGAGGGTGTGGTGCGAGTTACACGCAAACACTCACCCACAACTCTGCGAGAGACACGATGCGAAAACACTTCCTGGCCCTGCTGAGCCTGATGCTGATTGCCACGGCTCTGTTCCCGGCGTCCAGCGCCGAAGCTCAAACGTCAATTGCTCCCTTCACCAGAACGTGCTCCGGTCTGGACACGTTCCAGAGCGGCTGTTCGGTCTCTGGCGGTTCCTGGAGTTCCGCTTTCTCGGACTACGCCCAAGCAAACGGCATCAGCTCTGCCCGCTCCGTCGGTGCCCGCGTCCAGTACTTCCCTCAGGGAGCCAATCCACTCGAAGAGGTCATGTACATCGTGGGGCCGTACCTGGGAGCATCCAGCGACGGTGACGACATCGACTCGATCCTCGCTGAGCGCCAAACCGTGCAGGCAATCTCGCCGGTGATGGGTCCGGTCCGGACCCGCCTCCGAGACCTCAACGCATCGATCGTCTACATCGGGTTTGGCAACTTCGAAGACTCACAGCAGCCGGTGGCTCAGCGGGTAGCCGCAACCAAAACGGCGATTCGAACCTTCGAAGGCCAGCGCCGCAACCAGCTCGGTCATACGCCCGAAGCGACGGCGCTGATGGGTCTGAGCCTCGGTGGCGTCGTCGGCAAGATTGCGCTGCGAGAGCTTGAGAACGAAGGCTTCCGGCACGGCGTCGAGAGCTACCTCTCGTTCGATTCTCCACACTGGGGCGCCTACACCCCGCCCTCGATCCAGTACGTGCCAATCTTCCTGAACGGTTCGTTTCGCTGGGCCGAGAAGAACGTGAGTTGGTCCGAAGGCTTGTTCAACAATCCGCTGGACGACGCACGAGATGGCGCTGACCAGGTCACGACTCTTACGCTTCGCTCGCCGATTGCTCAGGACCTCCTGACCTACAACTTGGCCTATGAGGGTTGGAAGGCCCCCAACGCCGACTACATCCGGGATCGCTACCGGTTGCTCCCACGTCAGACGACCCGCAACGTTGCGATCGCCAGTGGCGCAATCGACGGCACCCGACCCAATCTTGATACCACCTACTTCTCACTCGACACCGGCAAGGCCAGCAGCAGCCTGCTGAGTATCAAGCTCCAAATGACGACGCACGCACCGACGACAGCGAGCCCCAGGTACTTCTACGGTCGCTTGAGCCACACCAGCTTCCTCAACCGTGTTCACTACCGCCGTCGGCCAAACCTAAGCAGCTTCATCATTGAGAACTTCGAGCAGGCGCCGTGCGCTCACAGCACCAAGCTGGTCGACACGGTCGCTGAACAGTTGGAAGGCCAGCTGGACGACGCCGGAGTGTGGGGAGACGTGAACGTCAACGTCACGGAAAACCGTGGCTGCTTCATCCCGACGTTCTCGGCGATCATCGGTGAGGCAAACGTCGGCACGGGAACGCCGGTTGGCGTCACCGCCTTTGACCACGTGATCGGCAACGGCACGAACAAAGAACACCTGCACGTTTCGGGCAACATGGCCAACGAACTCCTGAGCGAATTGGATCGGGTCTTCGCAGGAGAACCGACGCCGACACCAACCCCCGACCCGACACCAACCCCCGACCCGACACCGACCGGTGACTGTGACTTCTGGTCGGGTACCCACAACCTTGGTGACACTCGGGCGATGTTCCCGGCGGAGTGTGGTGAGCCGTGGAACGATCAGCGTCACAAGTGTGACTACGACAACAGCCGGGGCTGGCACTGCTACTCGACCTCTGGATCATCAGCGCCGAAGCCCACGCCGACCCCGCCTCCAACCCCTACACCGACTCCGACACCCACTCCAACCGGTGGCTGTGATTTCTGGTCGGGGACACACAACCTTGATGACACTCGGGCGATGTTCCCGGCGGAGTGTGGTGAGCCGTGGAACGATCAGCGTCACAAGTGTGACTACGACAACAGCCGCGGCTGGCACTGCTACGACTTGTAGCACCGG
>CAZSTV010000161.1:0-11001 GCA_964609665.1 uncultured Acidimicrobiaceae bacterium | reverse complement strand
CACTGCTACGACTTGTAGCACCGGCAACACTGCTACGACCTGTAGCGGACGCCGATAGTCGAAGCGGCCCACCAGCGCCTGGCTCACCACCGTTGAAGGTGAGTCAGGCGCCGTTGCGCG
This sequence comes from uncultured Acidimicrobiaceae bacterium, assembly GCA_964609665.1. Classification (GTDB taxonomy): domain Bacteria; phylum Actinomycetota; class Acidimicrobiia; order Acidimicrobiales; family SZUA-35; genus JAHELU01. Next base: position 10,881 of record CAZSTV010000161.1, on the reverse strand, counting down.
TTCTCGGTTCTGGGAGTGTGACCGGCCGACTGCCTCTTGGCTAAGGTCGGCCCATGACGGCAACGACAAACGGCCCGCTGCCCCTCGAGGGAATCAAGGTGCTCGATCTGTCCCGGGTCTTTGCTGGACCGGTCGCCGGTCGGGTGATGAGCGACCTCGGTGCAGACGTGGTCAAGGTGGAACCGCCAGAGGGCGACATCACCCGCTTGTGGGGTCGCAAGGCGGCAGGGATGTCCACCTACTTCACCCAGCAGAACTGCGGGAAACGAAACATCAGCGTGGACCTGCGAACTGCGGGTGGTCCGGAGCTGGTTGCCGATCTGGCTGCCGAGGCCGACGTGATGGTCGAGAATTTCCGCCCCGGCGTGATGGCCAAATTCGGGCTCGACTGGGAGTCGGTGTCGGCCCGAAACCCCGGGTTGGTCATGCTGTCGATCAGCGGTTTCGGTCAGGACGGCCCCGACGCCGGCCGGGCGGCCTACGCCGCCGTCGTTCACGCCGAGACCGGGCTTATCGAATACGACAAGCGGGAGAACGCACTCGACGTGTCGTTCTCGGCCGCCGATGTGCTGTCCGGCATGCACGGGGTCATCGGTGTGATGGCGGCGCTCCGGGTCAGGGACATGACCGGCGTTGGCCAACATGTCGACGTTGCCATGGTGGATGCCATGGCGTTCTCCAGCGACAAGATCGTCGCCAGCCTCGACGGCCGCCAGCACGAGCAACAGAACGGCGAGGTCTGGGAGACCGCAAGCGGGCCGGTGGTGATTCCCGGCGGCTTGAAGTGGGTTTGGCACCAGCTCTCGACGGTGCACGGCCTGGTTGACCCGACGCCAAAGGATGGCGAACTCGTCGAGAAGCTGGCATCGAGGCGGCGCATCGCCACGGAGTATCTGCTGTCGCTACCGGATCGTGACGCGGTGGTGACAGCGCTGGACGAGGCAGGTCTGGCGTGGGGTGAGATTCGCGAGATGGGGTCGGTCATCGAGTCGCCGACCATGGCTCATCGGGACACCATCGCCCAGATCGACAACCGCGAGGGCGGTACCCGGCCGGTGGTCAAGACGCCATACAAGATGAGTGTCACCGACACCCGCCAGGTCGGCCCGGCCTCATATCGGGGCGAGCATAACGCTGAGGTCATGGCCGACTGGCTGCGGGTTGATGGAGGCACCGTCGACCGATTGCAGGCCGATGCCGTACTCCTCCAGGACGAATGGGCCGACGGCACCGCCGACTAGCTCCGGGTCTGGTCTGCCCGGCGCCTACGCTGCTGGCGGTGGGGTGACGGTGTCGCGGACCCAGTTGCCGTGGAAACCGTTTGGTACCCGGGTCGGCAGTTGAATGCGGGCCACTTCGCCCCGTGAAAAGTCCTGGGCGTCAAGGATGACCATGTCGCTGCGATCCTCGGCCGCGTCGTGGACCACGGTCATGATCCAGCCGTCGTCTTCGGATGATGCGTTGGCCCGGCTGACAAAGACTGGTTCACCGGCACCGCGGCCGGGGCCGTGATTGAACGCCTGGCTGGTGCCTTCGGCAAAGTCGTACTTGAACGTGTCGCCAAAGTTCCACTCATCTTGCTGAGCGCCGACCGACGTGGTGTAGCCGAAGCGATGCTCCTGGTTCAGCACCGAACCGGCGACTCGTGGGAACTCCTGGAACCGCTCGTCGATGACTTCCCTGGCAGTGGTTCGGGCGGTGGGATCAACGGTCCAGCGCTCCAGCTGGGGGAGCGAGTCCCGGAATGGGCCGTTGCGGTCAACGTCGAAGAGTCGATCGAAGCGGCAGATGTCGATGACCACTCGACCGTCTGCCAGGTCGTAGCTGTTGAGAGGGTGGAAGGCGAAGCACGGTTCGATCTCGCACCAGATGATCTCCGCTTCGGATTCTGCGCTGCGGGGCAGCAGACCAACCCGGGAGTTGTAGTCGTCGAACCAGCGGACCGGAAACGGTGAACCGTTCAGCGCCATGTCGAGGTCAACCGCGACCGGAAGGTCAAAGACGATGGCATAGGTCTGGGTGAGGCCCATGTCGTGAATCATCGGCATGGTCGGGATGGTGATGGGCACGGTCTTGGTCATGGCGCCGTCGCCGCCGACGACGACGTACTCCACCTTGTCCCCGAGCGCCTGTGGGGCGTAGGCGATCGCATGCATCTCACCGGTCAGCGGGTCGTACTTGGGGTGGGCGGTGTACCCGTTCAGGAGTGAGTCCTCGAACCCGTTGGTGCGGATGGTCTCCAACTCGTAGCTGAGCTCCACCGGCTTGGTCCCCGCCTCGACGATGGCGTAGGTCGTGCCCGCATGGCCGATCACGTTGGTGTTCGGTCCGGACGTCGCGGTCACCGGCCCGGCGCTTGTCTTGCCGAGCAGATCTGCAGTGCGCTGGCTGCCGACATACCGGTTGCGATACCACTCGGCCTTGCCGCCGCGGAGGCGGACGCCATGCACCATGCCATCACCGAGGAACCAATGGTGGCTGGCGATGTCTGGCGCTTCGATGGGATTTGGGCCGTTGCGGAGCAGCCGGCCCTCCAGCTCCATGGGGATCTCACCGGTGACTGGAAGGTCGACGGCGGTCAGCTCTTCGGTGACGGGTGCGTAGTTGCCGGTGAGATACGGGGTCGCATCGAGTTCGGTGACGGTCTGCTCAGCCATGTCGTTACTCCAGTTGGTGGGTGCGTCTTCGGGTGTCGAGATATTTGTTGTCACTGCGGTCTTATTGTCACTGCAGTCTCATTGTCACTGTCAATTAGGTCTGTAATCAACATAGGAAATAATATTGACAGTGTCAACATCGGTGGGAACACTGGACGCCAGCACCCGGAGAACACCACACGAGAGGCCAGCGTGGTTACCAAGCGCCAAAACCCGATCCACTACGCAGGCGATCTGCGGGCCGACCTCATGGCCGAGGCGTTGCGGGTGATCGCTGAGAGCGGGACCGCAGCGGTCAGCCTTAGAGCCCTCACCAGGAGCCTGGGAGTGTCCCACGCTGCACCGAAGAACCACTTCCCCACAAAGGAAGCACTGTTTGCCGAGTTGGCGAGAGAAGGTTTTGTGCTCTTCGAAGCAAAGTTGCGCACTGCAGCAGAAGGCGCAGCAGCGGCGGGCGTCGGCCCTGTTGAGGGATTGATCGACCTCGGTCTTGCCTACCTCGACTTTGCCAGGGAGTACGCAAGCCACTTCGCGCTGATGTTTCGCACCGACCTGTTTGAGACATCGGTGATTGAGCAGGAGAGCGTCAACGCGTTCGCCGTACTGCAGGACGCCGTCAGCGCGGCCCAGGCCGCTGGTTGGCGTCAGGGTGAGAACAGCCATCACGTGGCAACGCTGCTGTGGTCCGTTGCCCACGGCCATGCCCATCTTGAGGCCCAGCAGATGCCGGTCGGCGCAACCGCGACAGATCGTGAAGCAGTACTTCGCCTGCTCATGACCGCAACCTGAAACAGCGATGGTTGCAAGGCCCAGAGCGTGTCGGGCCTCGCTTTCCAGCAACGCATTGGATTCACCCACCCGGTGTTCGGTAGCGTCGAAAAGGCACGATGCGGGTATTGCACGGCGAAGGAGCGGGTGTGGAAAGCGAAAACGAGTTACCAGCGCATCACGTTGCGCTGGCGGCCGAGATCCGCCAACTCGGCCACGCGGTGATGGAGCGTTCGCTCGATCCCGACGAGTCTGCCGAGATGGCAGAACAGCTCTCGGCGCTCCGGGAGCGCCTCGAAGCGCGGCCGGAAGTCTCAAAGGCCACCAGCATTTTTCGCCGAAATCGAATTGCGGCGTTTCTGGAAACCGGGGTCTGGCCCGAGCCGCCTCCCAACGGTTCGCGGCTGGAGTTCGATCCGGCGTCGGTGGTCGGTGGTGAACTCAACCCGTTCAGCATGGGAGCCCGCTACTACCGCGAGGGCGAAGAGGCCGTCGGCTTCGTCCAGCTCGGACCGTGTTTCGAAGGCCCGCCAACCAGAGCGCACGGCGGTGTGATCTGCGCCGTCTTCGACGAGGTGATGGGTTCGGTCTTCCGAGCCACCGGTACGCCCTCCGCGTTCACCGGTGAACTCTCGGTCCGGTTCGAGCGTCCGGCGCCGCTCAACATCGAGCTTGAATTCCGGGCTCGTCGGGTGAGCTCGGAAGGTCGGCGGCAAATGATGGAGGGCGAGGCGAGGAGCCCGGAGGGCCAGTTCGCCACGGCGACCGCGACGTTCATTGAGATGAAGCCAGAGCACTTTCCCGAGACCTGATTTCAAGCGGTCGCTGCCCTCCGGCACGATCCCACAGTAAGAACATTCAACACCTTGTCCCCCGGGACCCCCGGCTCATGCGAGTGACCTAGTGGATGCCACAAACAGGCAGTCCGCACAGGCAGTCCGCACGGCCCCGCAACTGGAGGGACAAGACCACCTTGGCCATCATCACTTGGCACGCTCGAGACGTTGGAGCGGTCGAACATACGCCGACCAAAGCAAACCCAGGTCTGACCCGCCTGTCCGCTCCCGGCGCCATCTTTCGACAGTTCGACTCGTCGGCCGCGCTCCCGGTCGGTCCGGTGACGGCGTCCATTCGGACCCGAAGCAATTTTGCGCTGTATGTTGAGGTGGAGACCGCCGGAGGCAGTAGGCAATTCAAGTTTGTGCCGACCGATGACCGCCAACCAAGACGGCGGTTCGGGTACCGCTATGAGGTCGGCGCCGGGCGTGAGGTTCGTGATGGGAACCTCCATCTCCGGGTGTTTGACCTTCAGCAGCTGGCCGCAGCAGCAGAACCGGGCACCATCATCACCTCGGTTGAGAGGATCTTTGTTCGGGTGGCAGGAGAGATGGACGTTGAGCTGATCGACACCGCGTGGGCCGAGTGTTCGCCGGCCACCGCTGCGGTCGGCGCGTCGACGCTGGTGGTGTCGGCTGCGTCGCTGGCCGCGTGCAGCCCGGCCACCGATGAGGCGCCCGGGACGGGACAACCGGGAACAACCACGACGACAACCGTTGACCAGGCCGCCCCCGGTGAAACACCGTCAGACCCGCCGCCGGTCGTTCCGGTCGACGGAGCCATTTCCACCGTCGAGGCGGTGCGGTTCCTCACCCAGGCGACGTTTGGGGCGGACGCGGCTTCAATCCAAGCGCTCCAGGGTCTTGCGAGCTACGCCGACTGGATCGACGGTCAGCTTGGCCAGCCGGCGTCGCTGACGCTGCCATATGTCAAGGCCACCAGCAACGGGAGTTTGGACACGACCAGGCACCACATCTGGTTCCGAAACGTGTTGACCGGACCAGACCAGCTGCGGCAGCGCCTGGCGTTTGCTTGGAGCGAACTGTTTGTCATCTCAGACCTCGACTACGAACTCAGCAACTCGCAGTACTCGGTCAGCCACTACTACGACCTGCTGGCCGAGCACGCCTTCGGCAACTTCCGGACCCTGCTGGAAACGGTCACCCTGCACCCGGCCATGGGCATCTTTCTCAGCATGGTGCGAAACGAGAAGGCGGACCTGGCGCGCAATGTCCGACCCGATGAGAACTTTGCTCGCGAGGTGCTGCAGCTGTTCACCATCGGCCTCTACGAGCTCGACGAGAACGGTGAGGTCAGAACCGACGCAGGTCAACCGATACCGAGCTATGACCAGACGACGGTCGAGGAGTTCGCAAAGGTCTTCACCGGGTGGACCTTCGCCGGCGGTCGAAGTTGGGACGAAGGCAACGCCGGTTTCCACGACAAAGAGGTCCCGATGGTGGCGTGGGAGGAGTACCACGACACCTCGCCGAAGCGTCTGCTCAACGGCGTGGAACTGCCCGCCGGTCAATCGGCGATGGCCGATCTGACGGCAGCCCTGGACAACATCTTCAATCACCCCAATGTTGGTCCGTTCGTCTCCCGGCACCTCATCCAACGACTTGTGACGAGCAACCCAACGCCCGAGTACGTCGGGCGAGTGGCCGCGGTCTTCAACGACGATGGCCAGGGCGAGCGAGGCAACCTTGGAGCGGTGGTCAAAGCCCTTCTGCTCGACCCCGAAGCTCGCACCGGCCACATCACGCAGGCCGACAGCTTCGGAAAGATCAAGGAACCGATCCTCCGGCTCACCCAGCTGTACCGAGCGTTTGTGGCCCAGCCCGGCCAGGACGCGGACGGGATCTACCGGCCACGGGCAATGTCGGTCGACCGCATCGATGAGATCGTTGGCCAGGGTGTGATGAAATCACGGTCGGTCTTCAACTTCTTCCAACCGGACACGCCGCTGCGGGCCGGGAGCGAGAAGGTGGCACCGGAGCTGCAGATCCTGACCGAGATCAACGTTGCCTCGACCAACAACATGCTCTTCGAGCAGATCTATGACTTCCACAACCGCAGCGACAATTCGGACAATGCCAGCCTCGGCCAAATCTCGGTGCTGCAGATTGAGCGTGAGCTCGCACTGGTCGAAAACCCGGCCGTTCTCGTCGAACACCTCGACGTGCTCCTGACGGGAGGGTCGATGCCCGAGGAAGCCCGGTCCGGCATTGTGCGCCACCTCGAAACACACCCGCTCGACGACGACGGGCGGATCGCCCGGGTGTCCGACGCCATGTTCCTGGTCGTTGGGTCACCGTTCCACCTGGTGCAGAAATGAGAGGCGACATGTCGAATACCACAAAGCCAAAACGGCCCATGTTGATGGGACGCCGTAAGTTCCTGGCGGCGGCGGGCGTAGCGACCGCAGGGGTCACGCTTTCCACGTTGCCAATCTCGTTCTCCCGTTCGGCCGCAGCGCAAACCGGGTCACGGAGCCTCGTGTGCGTTTTCCTGCAGGGCGGAGCGGACTCGTTCAACATGTTCGTGCCGCGGGATCACAGCGAGTCCGGACAGAGTCACGCTGTCTACAGCGCAACCCGGGGAAGGTTTGCCGTTCCGGCCGGATCGCTCCTGCCAATCGGCGATGGGGCGTTCGGGCTGCACCCGGGATTAAGTGGCATGGCGGCTTTGGCCAACCAGGACCAACTTGCCGTCGTTACCAACGTCGGGCCGCTGGCTCGGCCGATGACAAAGACCGACTACCTCGCCGGGCGCTCGGTGCCCCAGAGCCTGTTCGCCCACGACGCGCAGCAGAAGTTGTGGCAAACAGGTCGCCCGACCCTGGCAAGCTCCACCGGCTGGGGTGGCGCGGTGGCGGCTGCCGTTGGCGGTGACGCCCCGGTCGCGCCGTCGTTTTCACTCAACGGCTCGAACCGCTGGCAGGCCAGCGTCGACGCCGGGTACTCCCGTCTGTCTCCGACGATCGACATCTCGCTGCTCGATGGCTACAACCCGGAGACCAGGGATTGGATCCCCTCGTTCGAGGGGCTCCACAGGGTGTTGCACGACAATCTCAACGTCGCTCGGGCTTCGCAGAACGCCTTCGACCAGGTGGCGGCCGAGACCCTGCAGCAGTCAATCCTCACCACCGAGCAGCTACAGAGCGCCACCGCTGACAACGACGAAAACGACGTTGGCATGGACGACATCGACGGCAACCGGCTGGGCATGCAGCTGCGCGAAGTCGCCCGGCTGATCAAGAATCGAGAAGCGCTCAACATGCCCCGGCAGATGTTCTTTGTCCGGATGGGCGGCTGGGACACCCATAGCGATCAGGACGGAAGATTCCCGGCCCTCATCGCCGAGTTGGATGCCGCTCTCGTCTCGTTCCAGCAGTCCTTGGCCACCATGAACGTTGCCGACTCGGTCACGACGTTCACCGCTTCGGACTTCGGCCGAACCCTGACAAGCAACGGTGATGGCACCGATCACGCCTGGGGTGGGCACGCCTTTGTCCTCGGTGGCGCCGTCAACCCCGGTCGCTACGGGACCATGCCAGACCTTCGAGCCGACAACGCCAACGCCGATGATGTCGGAGACGGCCGGAACAACTTCGCCGGCCGCCTCATCCCGACAACCTCGGTGAGCCAACACGCCGCAACGTTGGCCAGATGGATGGGCCTCACCGACACCCAACTGGCGACGGCGTTCCCGGACCTGGCCAACTTTGCAAGCTCCGACCTCGGCTACCTATAGGCGGGTTGCCGCCAGCTCAGTAGTCGAGCTCGCCGAGGGCATCCTCGATGCCCTTGTGGAAGGTGGGGTAGGCGTAGATCATGCTGCGCAGCGTTGCCACAGGGATCTTGGCGTGGACCGCAAGCGCCAGATGTCCGAGCACCTCGCCGCCGGTCGGGCCGACCGAAGTTGCACCGACCAACAGGTCACGGTCCGCGTCGACCACCAACTTGATGAACCCCTCGTTGCCGACCGAGTGCAGCCAGCCCCGAGCGGTGTGGCCAACCGGCTTGAAGCCAACGGCAACGTTGATGCCCTGCTCCCGTGCCTCGGCCTCGGTCAGGCCGACCGATCCGACCTCCGGGTCGGTGAACGTCACCGCTGAAAGGGCGTCGAGGTTGAGTGGCTCAACCTCCTGTCCCAGGATGTCCGCCGCAGCAACCGTGCCCTGCCTGGTGGCCAGGTGGGTGAACAGGCCGTCTCCGGCAATGTCTCCGACCGCCCAGACCCCGTCGGTGACGCGCTGGCTGCCATCGACGCTGAGGTACGGGGCGCTGTCGTCGACGCCGACGCTGGCGACGCCAAGTTCCTTCAGGAACGTTCGGCGGCCGGTCGCCACCAGCAGCTTCTCGCCGCTGACGTCGGTGCCGTCCGGTAGGGAAACGGTGAACTGTTCGTCGGCGTAGGACACCGAGGTAGCGAACTGTCCGGTGTGGACCGCAATGCCTTCAGCGGTGAAGACCTCCGCCAGCACCTCGCCGGCCTCCGGTTCATTGCGGGGAAGGAGCCGGTCGGTGCCCTCGATGACGGAGACCTTCACCCCGAAACGAGCCATGACCTGTGCCAGTTCCGACCCAATGGCACCGCCTCCAAGTACCACCAGTGACTTCGGCAGTTCCTTGGCCTCGACAATGTCATGGTTGGTCCAGAACGGGGTATCGGCCAGGCCGGGGATGGGTGGGACGGCGGCGAGGGTGCCGGTGGCAATGACAATGCCCTTCCCGGCAACATAGGCCTGCCCGTCCACCTCAACCCGGCCGGGGCCGGTGATCTTGGCATACCCCCGCACGAACGTGCCGCCCTTGTTGACGAAGCGGTCGACGGCAACGGTGTCGTCCCAGTTGTCGGTGGCCTGGTCTCGGATCCGCTGTGCAACCGGGCCCCAATCCGGGGTGACCGCCGATGAGCCTGCCAGTTCCGACACCCGGCGGGCTTCAGCGAGCAGGTCTGCCGCCCGAATCATCATCTTGCTCGGGACGCAGCCCCAGTACGGGCATTCGCCGCCGACGAGGCCACCCTCTATGCCGACAACCTTGAGGCCTGCTTCCGCCAGGTTTCCGCCGACGGTTTCTCCCGCCGGCCCCATCCCGATGATGACCACATCGGCGTTGATGTCCTCGGTTGATTCAGTGCTCTGCGTTTCGTTCATGACTTGATAACCAGCCGCCCCGCCGGTTCCGTTCATGATTGTCACAAGGGTGACAGTTGGCCCGCTCGCCCTAGCTGGTCAGCGCTTTCAGGCGCTCCATATCGACGATGTGGATCTCCCGGTAGCGCTTCTCCACCAGACCCTGCTGTTCGAGGTTGGACAGGCTCCGGGCCACGCTTGGTCGCCGCGCACCGAGCAGTTGAGCGATGGTCTCCTGGCTGACCCTGGCGACGTTGTCGTCATCGCAGACATGCCGGAGCAGCGAGGCGATCTGGAAGTCGAGCGGACCAGCCAGCAGTTCTTCCAGCCGATCCTGGGCCGCGGCCAAACGCCCCGCAATCGAGACCATCCACCGAATGGCGATACGGGGCCGCGTCGAGACCAGCCACAGCAGACGGTCACCGGGGATGGTCAGGAACTGAGCATCTTCAAGCACCACTGCATCAACCGGTGCAGGTTGACCGAGAAGGACGCCGAGGTCACCGAAGATGTCACCGGGGTGAAGGATGAGGAGCATTGGTGCTCGCTCCGAGTTGGACCTGGTGAGCGCCACCTTGCCCTTTTCAACAATGAAGATCTGGCCGCTCGGGTCTTCCCGGTTGAAGATGACCGAGCCTGCCGGGGCCGCGTCGACCGAGCTCACCTCGAGGATGGCCTGCAGGTCCTCATCCCCGAGCGGCGAGTGGGCCGCGTTGCCGAGGCACTGCGCAAGCCATCCCGCCCTCGTCTTGTCGTCCATCACCGCTGCATCGTACTTCGGTTACCGGGACAGGGAACAGAGCATGGGTTCGGCGAGTTTCTATCTCATGACCGTTGCTTTCGTGTTCTCCGGCGGTGCCAGCCTCGGTTCGATCCAGGCCGGCATGCTCCAGGCGCTTGCCGAAGCCGGCGTTGCCCCGGACATGGTCATCGGCACGTCGGTCGGTGCCATCAATGGGGCGTGGGTTGCGGGTGGCGGGTCGGCCGATGAGTTGGCCGACATTTGGCTCGGTCTGCGGCGGGCCGACATGTTCCCGTTCCGTCCGATTCACGGCCTTCAGGCGTTCCTTGGCCGTGCTCACCACTTTGTGCCGTCCGACGGTCTGCGCAAAGTGCTGAAACGTCATGTTGTGTTCGATCAACTTGAAGACGCGATCATGCCGTTTGCCGTCCTTGCCACCGACGCCCAAACCGGTGAAGAGGTGATGCTGCAGACCGGCCCGGCGGTGGACGCCATTCTTGCCAGCAGCGCACTGCCCGGCATCTTTCCCCCGGTCGAGTTGGACGGACGGCCGTTGATCGACGGCGGCATTGTCAACAACACGCCCATCACCACCGCAATCGAGGCTGGCGCAACCGAGGTCTGGGTGTTGTCGACCGGCTACTCCTGCGCGCTCGCGTCGCCCCCCGCTCACCCGTTAGCCCTCGCCCTTCACAGCATCGGTCTGCTGGTCCAGCAACGCTTGGTACTTGAAA
>CAZSTV010000160.1:0-13838 GCA_964609665.1 uncultured Acidimicrobiaceae bacterium | reverse complement strand
GACGGCCACCGCTGCCGATGACCCTGCGCTGTGGTCCGAGGCGGGACCGGTTTTGGCGTCAGAGTCATTCGTCGCCACCGTCACCACCACCGGAGTGGCCGCACTGGCGGAACCTGCCCCCGGAGCGGTGGAGCACTTCTTCCCTAACCCAACGCAATTCGGCAGCGTCCGGACGTTCCTGGTGGTCGATCAAACCTCGTCTGAGGACTACGTCAAAGTGGCGCTGCCGGTGAAGCCGAACGGGCAGGAGGGGTGGATTCCCCGCTCCGAGGTAGAGATCACAACGGTGGGACATCGGGCGCTTGTCGATCTCAGCGATGACTCGGTGACCGTCTGGGATGGTGACGAGGTGATCGTCGACACCAAGGCGGTGACCGGCAAGCCGTCAACGCCAACCCCGGTCGGCGTGTTCTATGTGCGCGATGTGATCGCTCAGCCGAACGTCGGTGGAAGCTACGGGCCGTACATCCTGGCCCTGTCCGGCTTCTCCGAAGTGCTTGAGACCTTCAACGGAGGTCTGCCTGCGCTGGCCATCCACGGGACGAACAACCCCGGCCAGATCGGATCGGAGCGCAGCAGCGGCTGTGTCCGGATCCCGAACGACCTGATCACGATCTTGGCCGACACCGTCCCACTCGGTACCCCGGTCACCATCGTTGCCTAGAGCGACGCGCCAGCGCTGCGCCTGAACCGCGCTACGTCCGGCGAGATCGTCGGAGCATGGTGAACGGGCGAACCGGTGTCTTTGCCACCTCGGCCAGCCCGCCGACCAAACGGCGGGCCCGCAACCGGGGTCTACCGACCATGCCTGCCCTGACGAAGACCACCCAGCTGACCACTGCGAACGCCACCATCACGATGGTCACGACGATCCACCCGGCGGAGCTGTTTGAGCCCGGCAGGTTGGACACGTTCATCCCGTACCAGCCGGTGATCAGCGTGAGTGGCAACAGGATGGCGGCGTAGACCGTGAGCACTGACGCCGCCTGGGCCTGACGTTCAGCGGACGCACCTCGGTAGGTGTCGAGGGTGTCGGTCAGCAAGCCGCGGGTCAGTTCGAGCGACTCGACAACGAGGTTGTGGACGTCATAGGCGTCGGTCAGCAGCTTCAGCGAGTCCCCGGTGAAGAACCCACCGACGTTGGACCGCAGCGAACCGATGACAAGGCGTTGCGGCCGCAGCACCCGCCGAACGGTTGCCTCTTCGCGGCGCAGCACCTGAATCTCTGCCAGTACATTCGGGTCGGCGGTCAGCGCCACATCGGCCAGCTCATCGATGCGGGTCTCAACCTCGTTGATGACGTCGATGTAGCGACGACCCATCACCTCGGCCAATTGGGCGAAGAGCTCATCCGAGCCGTGCTCTGCCATGTGAGGGTGGGCTTGCACGGCCTCCCACAACCATTCCAGCCCGGCGATGTGTTCGGCCCGGACGGTGACGAGCATCCGGGGGCTGAGAAAGCAGTCAACCTCGTGGGTGTCCAGGCGGTCCCGGTCTGCGGTCAGCGCATGCAGCACCACGAACAGGTGGTCGCCGTAGTTGTCGAACTTCGGCAGCTGCTCGATGTCGAGGATGTCCTCGATCGCTGCGGGGTCAAGCCCAAAGCGCTCCCCCAGTTCGTCCAGTTCCGCCGCGTCGCGACGGGTGACGTCCAGCCAGACAAAGGCGCCGTCATCCAGGTAGCGGTCAAGCTCGTCGTAGCTACGGGCGCAGAGCGATGCATCATCGGCGCCTCGCACCAGGATTCGACAGCTCTCCTCCGCTCCCATGGCCCTATACCTTCACCGGGTCCGGCTCGAAGTGGAGACGACCGTGGTCGAGGCCGGGCAGGACGTAGCGGGCGAAGAGATCACATTCGGCCAGATGCGGGTAGCCGGACAGAATGAACGCCTCAATGCCTGCCGCCTCAAGCTCCTTGATCTTGGCAAGCACCTGATCCGGGTCACCAACGATGGCCGCCCCCGCTCCGGAACGGGCCCGGCCAACTCCGGTCCACAGGTGGCGTTCGACGTAGCCGTCGTCGTCAGCGGACTCGCGTAGCTCCGCTTGGCGGGCAACCCCGGCCGATGCTGAGTCCAACGAACGTTGGCGGATCTCCCGGCCCATCTCATCGTCGAGTTTCGACAGCAGCCGGTCGGCGGCGGCCCGTGCCTCGTCCTCGGTGTCTCGAACGATCACGTGTGACCGCCACCCGTAGCGCAGCCGCCGCTCGTTCTTGGCCGCCCTGGCGTTCATGTCTTCCATGGCGTCGAGCACCTTTGGTGTGGTGTCCGGCCACATCAGGAACACATCCGCTCCGGCCGCGGCACAATCCCTGGCCGCCGGCGACAGACCGCCGAAGTAGAACAGCGGGCTGCGGCCGCTGACGGTGCGGACGCGAGGCGGATCGATTTTCAGGTTGTAGAAGTCACCCTGAAAATCCACCGCTCTTCCGTCGAGCAGCTCCCGAAGCAAGTACATGACCTCGGTGGAGCGGCGATAGCGGGGACCGCTCTCCATCGTCTCGCCCGGCATGTCCGAGGAGATGATGTTGACGGTCAGTCGCCCTTCGAGGATCTGATCGATCGTTGCGAGCTGGCGAGCCAACTGCGGGACCACAAGCTCGCCGCAGCGGACCGCAAGCAGCAACCGGATGTGTTGGGCCAGCGGAGCGATGGCCGCGGCGAACGCGGCATTGTCGATCCCCAGCGCGTAACCGGAGGGCAGCAGCACGTTGTCGTACCCGTGCCTGTCGGCCGCCAGGACGATGTTGCGGCAGTGTCCCCAGGAGCTCTGCAACTGCTCGTCCGGCTGGCCGAGAAACTCATAGTCGTCGTCGCAGAGGGCGCTGAACCAACTGACTTCGATGGTCATCGTTCGCCTCCGGCAGTGGATGCGGTCTTCAAAACCTCATCCAGGTCGACCGGTCGACCCTCGTCGATGGAAAGGTGGGCGGCCGCACCAATTGCCACGGACCACAGTCCGTCTTCCACCGTGACCGGAACCGGTCGCTCGCCGCGGATAGCGGCCAGGAAATCCAGGTGCTCCAGATAGCTGGAGCCGTGATGCAGCCCTTCGTAGGCGATGTGGCTGTCATCGACGATCTCTTCCATCACGTCGCCTATACGGTGCTCGCCGCGGTGACCGAGCCGGAAGACCCCCTCGGGAATCAGTGCCTCGGCCTTGCCGGTGTTGCCAACCACGGAGATCTCCTCCTGGTTGTAGGTCGCCTCGGCGAACATGCAGAGATCCAGCATGGCCCTGGCACCGCTCGGGTAATCGACGATGACATAGGCATTGTCCAGAATGTCCGACGACTGACCGTCGTAGACCTCGTCGAGGTGGTTCACGTCCTGTGCTCCCGAGGCCATGACCCGAGACGGCCGCTCGTCGAGCAGAAGGTTCATCAGATCAAAGAAGTGACAGCACTTCTCAACGAGGGTGCCGCCGGTGTTCGCCGAGAAGCGGTTCCAGTTGTCAACCTTGACCAGGAACGGAAAACGGTGCTCACGGATGGCCACCATCCGCGGCGTACCGACCGCGCCATTGGCGACCTCTGATGCCAGTCGGGCCACCGCCGGCATGTAGCGATACTCCAGTCCAACCTGCACCACCCGGTCCGGGAACGCCGCCTTGGTTTCTTCAACCATGGCAATCACGTTCTGGCAGTCAGCAACCGTGGTGCACATCGGCTTTTCGATCAGGACATGGGCGCCGGACGCCAGGACGTCGGCCAGGATGTCGTGATGGGTGAAGTTCGGGCTGGCGACCACAACGGCGTTGACACCGGGATGTGCCAGCAGGCCCTTGTGGTCGGAGAACCCGGCGATTTCCTCTCCCTCGGCAGCTTCGATGCCCGCCGCCAGCGAACTGTCGGTCGGGTCGCTCACGGCGATGACCCGAGCCGAGTCGATGGCGTTGATGTTGTAGATGTGTTCCACACCCATCATGCCGGTCCCGATGATGCCGTAACCGATGGGGGCACCCTGGGCGCTGTGGTCTTGCTGGTCGGAGTTCATGGTCGGCCCAGGCTACCCAGCTCGAAGCGCGCCCCGGCCCGCAAAACACCGGGCAAAACCCGGGCGACTAGCCCAGCTGAAGTCGACCGGAGAACATGTCCTCGAAGTTGGCACGGAAGAAGCGATCCTGAACGTCTTCACCGAGGTGTGCCACCTCATTGTCGAAGCGTCGCAGCGGATTTCGCCCGCCCTCGACGTGGGGGTAGTCCGAGGAAAACATGGCGATCTCCGGGCCCGCCTGCTCAATGATCCACCCGGTCGGCTCCGTGGGGTACGGCGTGACCCGGACCTGTCGTCTCACATAGTCCGCCGGGCGCAACGTCAGCTTCTTCAGCCGATCCTCATGGCGAGCGAAGGCCTCGAACGCCGCCTCAAGCTGGCGCATGAACCCCGGGACCCAGACCGCTCCAAGCTCGATGATCCCAAACTTCAGCGCGGGGAAACGCTCGAGCACTCCGTCGAAAATCAACATGGACAGCGCCTGCATCGGTGCCGAGGCAATGGCCATGTAGCTGACCGACCGGAAGTTCTCGCCGCCGCCATGAAAGTCGGGCTCCGGCGGCAGCCCGTTGTTGCGGTGTTGCGGCGCCATGACCAGGTCCGGGGTTGCCACGTGCATGAGCACCGGCACCCGCGCCTCCTGCGCCATGGCCCACACCGGGTCAAACCCGATGTGGCTCGTGGCGTGATCCTTCGGGCAACGGTTGGGGATGAGCAGCGCTTCGGCTCCGGCGGCGATCGCCTCGGCCGCGGTTCGTTCCGCCCGCTCGAAGTCAGCCAACGGAACGTAGGCAACCGGCAACAACCGTGGGTCGACATCGCAGAAGGAAATCTGCGCTCGGTTGGCCGCTGCTGCCGTCGCGTAGGTGAGGTCGTGGTCATCACCGTGTTCGAGCGCTTCGAGCATGGTGTTGAACACCGTCGGAAACACCAACTGGCTCGCGAAGCCGAGGTGGTCGAGCGCCTGCACCCGATCTTCAGCAATGAAGGATCCGGTGGCGCGCCAGTTCTTGCGGATCATCACATCCTTCGCGTCATCGGCCCGGTAGGCGGGGTCGCCATGCAGCGCCCTGGACGCCTCGATCTCCGAAATGGTCTTCCCGACATCGCCGATATCGAAGTTGGCCAGGGCGTACTCCTGAACCCTGGCGGTCGCAAAATTCTCGATCCACTCCGGGGTTTCCATAACGTGCGCATCTGCGTCATGGACCACACGACCGGCTACATACGGTGTCACTGCTGCCATGTTTGAGAGTCTTGCAGCCCGACCGCGGCCGCTGCACATTTGCACTCCGTGGTTCCTAGCAACGCGGGTGCTGTCAGCGGCGAGCCGACGGCGAACCCATGCCCATGCGGAGCACAAAGAACGCCGCCACCGCAAGCAGCGCACCAACGGCGAGGACCGCCACCCGAGGGATGGTGGTGGGGTCGTTCAGGCCAAGGTCTATCCAGCCGCTGCGACCGGCGGCAACCGCTGTCGCCAGTTCGGGCACCGGGTTCTGTCCATCGCCTTCATCAACCGTCACCGTCACCAGCGTTGACGGCTGCAACGGATCATCACCCGGTTCGGCCACCGCAAGATGGGCGAACAGAGCGGTCTGCTCATCGCAGCGTCGGTCGCCGCCAGCTTCTGATCCGGCGACCAGACCAGCGACCAGCGCTTCCTCGAAGCTTCGCCCGTCGGTCAGGGCTTGCCCGTAGGCGGACAGCGACCGATCGAGAACCGCTTGATCGGCTACGAGAACCCCCTGGACCGAGACCGCAGGGCCTGTCCTGTCCCCTCGTTCTTGTTCAACGTCTTGGCCGGTGAAGGCCGCAACGTCAGCGGTGCCATCGCCTTCGGTGGTCGGTAGCAGCACCACTGCGAACTGCCGAACGGTCGACTGCTCATCGATCTCCAGCAGCGCGTCGATTGCCTGGCGAGAGGCGGCACCATCGTTGAGCAGCTGACGCATCCCCACCGGCGACTCGGGGTTGATCGTCCCCTGGGTCACCGCGGCGCCAATGCCGGGTGCCAGTACCACCGGCACGAGGGCCTGGTCCGGTTCCCCGAGCACGCCGGCGGCGATGCATGAGGCCATGGCAACGCCAACCCTGCCAGATTCTTCATCAACGGCGACGATCGACCACGTGGCGGCCGCGGGTCCCGTTGTCACAAACAACACTGACGCCAGGGCGACGACGATGATGGCGGCACGGCCCACTGTGACAGCAAAAATGCGCCGCAGACGGCGAACGATTCCTGAGCCCGACCCGGTGCTGACCATAGGCCTCACACGATACGGGCTAATTACTCGGCCAGCGGTCAGTCCCCCATCGCCACAAGGGCGATCTCCATCTTCCACTCTGGACTGGCCAGCCGTGGCACAGGCACCAACGTCGAGGCGCAGCGATGACCGCCGAGCGCCTGGTCACGGGCCGACATGGCGGCGGCCAAATCATCGCTGAGATTGTCGCCAATGACCACGTAGGTCGAGATGGAAACCACATCGCTCACGGTCATTTCGGCCTCATCCAGCAGGGCCAGCAACGTGGCCCAGACAGCTGCGGCCTGGTCGACGATGGCCTCGGGAACCACCCCGTCGGGACTGACCGGGCCGATGCCGCTGGTATGTAGGGTCCTGGCCGGACCATCAGCCAGGGTGGCCAATGAATAGTTGGCGGACGGAGCTCCGAGAGATTGCGGCGTCAGTTCGTGATTCACCTTCAAATACTGGCACGATGCAGGTCATGACGCTGGACCCATTCTCCTCTTTTCGCCTCGACGGCAAAGCGGTCATCCTGACGGGGGCAAGCTCCGGACTCGGCGACCGCTTCGCACGTCTTTTGCACTCGGCGGGAGCCGATGTCATCGTCACCGCACGCCGGGCCGAACGGCTCGAAGCGCTGGTGGCCGACCATGACCGATTGGTTGCCGTGCCCTGCGACGTGACCGACTCCACGGCAGCCGCCACGTTGGTCGGCGCTGCGGTGGAGCACTTCGGCCGGGTGGACGCCGTTGTCAACAACGCCGGGATCTCCCGAGTTCTCGCCGCACTCGATGATGACGTCGATGACTTTCGGGGAGAGTTGGAGATCAACCTGGTCGCCCCGTACGAAATTGCCCGGGCCGCGGCTCGCTGGATGATCGACAACAAGAGCCCCGGTTCAATCATCAACATCGGCTCGGTGCTGGGCAACGGAGGAGGCGGGCGGCTCAAGGCCCCCGGCTACGCCGCGGCCAAGGGCGGCATCCACAACCTGACGCGGGAGCTTGCGTCCCAGTGGGCCCGCAAGGGTGTCAGGGTCAACGCCATCGCCCCCGGATGGTTCGAAACGGAAATGAACTCGGACATGTTCGGGACCGACGGTGGCATGTCCTACATCGTCGACAACACCCCGATGGGCAGGCCTGGAGTGGAAGGTGAGCTCGACGGAGCGCTGCTGTTCTTGGCCTCTGATGCCTCCACCTACGTGACAGGACAGGTGCTGTTCGTCGATGGCGGATGGACCGCCATCTGATTTCGGGTGCCGCTAGCATGGGCGATCCCATGAAGGTCTATCTGGTGCGTCACGCCCATGCCGGTCAACGAACCCACGATGGTCGTGACATCTATCGGCCCCTCTCGGACGAAGGTCGCGACCGTGCAGTGGATTTGATTCAAATCTTCGCGGATCAGCCGGTCGACCTCATCATGTCCAGCCCGGCGAGCCGCTGCGTGCAAACGCTCGAACCGCTGGCAGAGCAGCGTGAGATGGCGGTGACCGAGTCTCAGGAGCTCTGGGAGGGTTCCAGCATTCACGAGGCCATCACCGCGTTGGAGAACGCCGGGACGGAGACCGTTGTGGCCTGCTCCCACGGCGACATCATCCCCGGCCTGATCGACACCCTGGCCGGGAGCGGCGCCACCATCTCCGGCCGCGGCTGCGAGCTCGGGTCCATTTGGATTCTGAACTATGCCGATGGCAAGTGGACCGACGCCCGCTACGTCAGCAGCCGTGACCAGGCATTGGCCTGATCACCCACAAGCGTTGCGTTGGACAATTCCTTCGGTCTGTTGAACGAAGAACGGCGGCGGGTCCAGCGCTAGCAAGGTCTGCACTTCGCCACAGGCAGCATCACTGTCACCAAGGCGGTCAAATACCACGGCCCGGAACGCTCTGGCGTCGGGAAACTCCGGGTCCACCTCGATCGCACGGTCCAGGTAGGTCAGTCCGCTGCCGAGTAGATCTGCAGCCTGGCTCTCATCGTCGACCGATGACACCGTGAGGATCACGTACCAGCCGCGATAGGTCAGGGCCTCGGCGTTGTCCGGATCTTCGAGCAGTACCTCGTCGAAGCACTGCAGGCCGGGGATGATCTCGCCGTTGGCCGCCAGTTCCTGGCAGTCGAAGACCCGCTGCCTAGTCGAGGAGATCTCGCCGGTGAGAATGTCGTTGACCCCGCGTTCTCCGGTGGAGCGGGCGAGCAGCCATCCGGCCCCTGCGGCGAACAGCACCACCGCGGCAATGGCCAGCGGGTTGATCTTGCGGTCCCGCCGATCACCGGCCAACACCTTTTGGCTGTCGAGGCGACGCATCGTGTCCGCTACTCGCACGGTGTAGTCGTCGCGAAGCGTCTCGTAGTCGCCGGTGTCGAGGTCTCCGGCCGCGTACTCGGCCTCCAGGTCATCGAGCGACCGCAGCTGCACGTCGAGCTCGTCTTCAAGCGCAGCGAGAGCATCAGGATCATAGCCCTGCCGTCTGCTGCTCATGTCTTCGGCCCGTCGCCGCTTCTCCCCGCGCTGCGTGCTTTCGACAGCAGCTCCCGGTCCTCGTCGGACACGTCACGGTTTGCGCCCTGGTTGCGGGTGATTGCGGCCCCGACACCCATCGCTCCGATGGCCACCACCATCACGGGGAGCACCCAGACAAGGGTGGTGATGCCTTCGGCCGGAGGGTTCAGCAGAACTTCGGCCCGGTAGTCGGCGATCAGGTCATCTCGAATCTCAAGATCGGTGGCACCGGCGGTGACCTCATCGGAGATGAATTGGCGGATGGTTGCAGCGATGGCGGCATTCGAATCGGCAACGCTTTGGCCCTGGCAGACCGGGCAGGCGTAGGAGTCCGAGAGTCGCTGCACCCGTTCGGCGTCGGTCTCTACCCCGCCGTCATCGACTGCGGCGACGACCAGCAGGCCGATGGCGGTCACTATGAGGCCGATCCAGACCAGCGTGCGCTGGCCCGACGTCATGCCCCGCTTCGGCGTGGTGGTGGTCATCCGGCCCCCTCGATGATCTCGACTATTCGTTGGGCCGCCACTTCACCCTCGACGTGGACAACGACTTGCCCCGACGGCGACACGAGGAACGACTCGGGAATTTGGAGCACGTGGAAGTCGCCGGAGATCCCGCCACGATCCTCCATGACCGGCCAGGTTCCGCCCCGCTGTTCGAAGAACTCCTCGACCCGCTCTACCGGATCGTTGAACACCACAGACACCAGTTGCAGCTCGCCGTTGTCGGCGCCCCACTGCTCCAGTGCGACCAGCTCATCGTGTTCGTTCACACAACCGGGGCACCAGGTGGCGAAGAAGTTGACCAGCACCCAAGAGCCACGGTGGTCGTCGATGTCAAAGGGCTGTCCGTCGATGGCAACGCCCGCGATCGGCGGGGTCCGTTCCTGAATGAGCGGGCTTCCTGCGCTCTCGCCATCGTCCCCGCCGGCAAACCCGAGCAAAGCGATGAGGGCGACCAGAACAACACCAACCGTTATCGAGACGATCCTGGCGGTCTTCGGCCGATCCTCACCGGCGACGACCGGCTCATCACCCGAGGTTGCCTGGTCATCGGTGCCTTCGGCGTCTCCAACCGCTTCACCGTCTGCCGGTGTGGACATCGCTGTTAGACCTTCGACGGCGGCGATGTTGGGACGGTCTCAGCGTTGACCTCGGCACCACCGTTTGCAGCGCTATCGGAAGTACTGCCGGCGGTGACGTCGACTGTGCTGGCGGCCGAGGCGTCGCCGACCGGCGCCGAGACGGGCTCGGTCCCTCGGCGACGGTTGCCGGGAAACAGCGCAAGCAGCGTTCCGAGGGCCATCAGCGCGCCGCCGCCCCACATCCAGGCCACCATCGGTCGGATGATGACCCGTAGTCGGATGGCGTCATCTTCGGGGTCCGGCACCTCGTCGAGCACCAGGTACACGTCTTCGGTGAAGCTGGACCGGACCGACGGCGTCGGCACTGGACGGTTGCCGGACTGACGGAAGCTTGTGGTGGCCGGCGCGTAGATGTCTCCGCCATCGATCTGCACTTCGGCAAAGACCCGGATCTGGCGTTCGGTCACTTCGATGTCGGCGTCGATGTAGGTGAACTCGTGCCCCTCGATGGTGGCGGTCTCGCCGAGGGACAGCTGCACCGTGCGGTCGCTCTTGTACGACTCGCTGGCGGCCAACCCGACCGCCAACAGCACAACGCCGAGGTGGACGATCATGCCGCCGTTCGTCCGGCCGAGGAAGCCTCGGAAGCCCTGACGTCTGGTTGCCAACACGACCTGGCGGGCGGCCGCTCCCCCGGCGAAGCCGCCGAGGCCGAAGGTCAACAGCGGGTAGACGCCGCGGCCACCGAGCAACAGGGCCAGTGCCATGGAACCAACAGCGGTCACGGCGGGCCAGAACAGTCGTTGCGACAGAAGCTCAGTGGAGGCTTTGCGCCACGGCAGCACCGGGGCTGTAGCCATGAGGAAGAGCAATACCAGACCGATTGGACGGCCCATTGAATCGAAGTACGGCCGGCCGATCGTGAGCCTGCTGCCGTCATAGGCCTCGGCGATGAGCGGGAACACCGTGCCGAGCAGGATGACGAAGGCCAGCGCGCCAAACAGCAGGTTGTTGGCCAGGAACGAGGCTTCACGGGACAGCGGTGCGTCGATGGCGCCGGGTGACCGCAGGCGGTCCCCCCGCCAGCCGATCAGGCCAACGCTAAGCCCGGCCGAGACCGCAAAGAAGATGAGCAGCCACGGCCCGATGGGACCGTCGGCAAAGGCGTGGACCGACTCGACAACCCCGGACCGGGTGAGAAAGGTGCCGAGGATGGTAAGCGAGAACGTTGCGCATAGCAGCGAGAGATTCCAAACCCGGAGCATGCCCCGACGCTCCTGCACCATGACCGAGTGCAGGTATGCCGTGCCGGTAAGCCACGGCAGTAGCGAGGCGTTTTCCACCGGATCCCAGGCCCAGTAGCCACCCCAGCCGAGCACCTCGTAGCTCCACCATGCGCCCAGGATGATCCCGGCGGTCAAAAAGCCCCAGGCGGCGACGGTCCAGCGCCGAGTCTCTATCAGCCAACCCTCACCGACCCGTCCGGTGATCAGCGCAGCGATGGCGAACGAGAACGGCACGGTGAACCCGACGTAGCCCAGGTAGAGCATCGGCGGATGGAACGCCATCAGGATGTGGTTTTGTAGCAGCGGGTTGGGGCCGGGCCCGTTGAACCCCGGAGGCACCTCGACGGTGAGGAACGGATTGGCAGGCGCAACCATGAGTGCAAAGAAGAATGCGCAGACCGCCAGCATCACCACGACGGCCCAGCCGAGTAGCTGGTCGTCGTTGCGGCTGCGGAACTTGTACACCATCGCCGTGAGGTAGCAGGCCAGGATCAACGTCCAGAGCAGGATCGAGCCCTCGAGCGAGGACCACAGCGCCGCAAAGTTGAACAGCGCTGGGGTTTCGTCGCTCCCGACGGCCGACACATAGGCCAGGCTGTAGTCGCGCTGGAACAGCGCCACCTCCATGACGGTGAACGCCCCGACACCGGCGACAAGCACCAAGATCGCCCACTGGCGCACGGTCTTCAGCAGGTAGAGCCGTCCGGTCAACAGGGCGAACGCGCCGCCGGTTGCGCCAAGGACAGATGCGGCGAGCCCGAGCGTTACAAAGCCAAAACCCAACAGAGCGTTCATGGTTGTCTCACCGAAAGGTCCTAGCCGGCCTGCGGCACGGTCTCATCGAGCTCGTAGTCGACCCGGTCCGGGTTCACCTCGATGTATTCCTCGGAGTGCTTGACCACAATCTGGCTGGACTGAAAGGTCTGGCCCTCCCAATGCCCCTCTGCCACCACTTGCTCGCCCAGCCGGAACAGGTTGGACGGTTCGTCGCCGATGTGGCGAACCGTTGCGTCCTCGCCGCCAAAGCTGACGGTGAACATCAGCGCGCCACCATCGCCGGATTCGGGCTCTGAGACCACGGTTCCCTGCATGCGGAAGGTGTCTGCGCCGAGCGATGCTCGTTGCGCGATCGCCTCGTCGACGTTCAGAAAGAAGACCCTGGCGCTGGTCAACGCCTGGAACAGCACAAAGCCTGCGACGAGGCCGAACACGCCCATGATGATCCAATTCCGAAAGGAACGACCGCCCGCCGCTGGCTGCGACGGCTGGGGCGTGAGATCTAGCTCAGTCAAGGAAACGCCTCCGATCTTCAGGCACACGCTTGGTCAGTTGACGGCCTCGAACCAAGACCGACGCCACGTATGCTCCCAGTCCGGAGAAGACGATGAGATATCCGGCGATCACGTATCCCCAGTGCATCAGGAATTTCCACCGGCCAGCTCGATGCCGCCGCCACTCTCCGCTCGCCGCTCGGCAAGCGCGTGTTCAAACCCGATTTGGTTGACCTGATGTTCCAGCCAGGCGACCCGGAAACGGTGAATCAGCAGCCAGGCGCCGGTCAGCATGAAGGCGACAAGGCCGAGGAAGAGCGAGAACAGTTGCAGACCGTCAATCTGAGTGTCGAGCCCCACCGATTGGCCCTGGTGGAGGCCCCGCCACCACTGCACCGAGTAGTGCACGATGATGACGTTGACAAAGCTGATGATTCCGAGGATGGCGGCCCGTCGGCTCCGGACCTCGGGCGGCAGGTCAAGGCGTCGCAGCGCCAGATAGCCCAGGTACATGATGAACATCACGGCGGTACTGGTGAGCCGAGGCTCCCACTTCCAGTAGACGCCCCACGTCGGCTTACCCCAGAGGGCGCCGCTGATAAGCAGGAACGCGGTGAACACGACGGCGATCTCCGCCGCGGAACCAGCGACAAGATCCCAGAAGATCGAACCCTTGCGAAGGTAGATGGCGCTGGCCACGAGCGTCACGGCAAATCCGCTGTAGGCAACGGCGATGGTTGGCAGGTGGAGGTACATCAGCCGGACAGAGTCGGCCTGCACCAGCTCGGGGCCGGAGAAGACAAGCCCGAACGCCAGCGTCGCGGCCAAAAAGACAATCGCTGCAGCACCGAGGACCATGGTGGCCTTGGAGCTGGTGCTGTTGATCACGATTCCTCCATTATCGGGCCGAAGGCGAGCATTCCGATTCCGACATAAAGCAGGGCGAAAACGCCGAGCAGCATGGTCCAGGACCAGCCGCTTCCGGTCGGCCCGAACAATGCGGCCTCGGTTGCAAGCGTCGCCGCCAACAGTACCGGGGCCAACACCGGCAACACGAGGAGCGGAACCAAGGTGTCTCGGACCCTTAACCCGGAAGCCAGCGCTGCATACAGGGTACCCGCAGCGGCGACGGCGATCGTGGCGAGGACCTGAGCTATGACCAAAAGCACAATGCTGGTCAGCGGGGCCCCGTAGAGCACGAAGGCCCCGAATCCGAGCAGGATCTCGAGGATCAGCAGCTGCAGGGCGACAGCGCCTGCTTTGCCAAGAAAGATGCCCGCCGGGTCGAGCCCTGCCATCTTGAGGCCGTCAAGGTTGCCGTCGGCCGCCTCGATCGCGAACGACCGGCCGAGGGCCAACAGCGAAGCAAAGAACACCGCCATCCAGAACAAGCCTGGAGCGACCTGGGCCAGGACCGAGCGCCGGTCGGTGTCGAGCACGGTCAG
>CAZSTV010000159.1:9733-13879 GCA_964609665.1 uncultured Acidimicrobiaceae bacterium | reverse complement strand
GTCGGAAATACCGAGCCGCCGGAGAATGGTCGAAACATGGTTCTTCACCGTCCCTGCGCTGAGGTGCAGTTCCTTGCCGATTTCACGATTGCTCATTCCCTTAGCTACCAGCTCCAGGACCTCTCGTTCTCGGGAAGTGAGCTCTGCCAGAGCGCCACCATCGACCCCTGTCGTCGGAGTCTGGCTCTGCTGGGTAGACGGGGACTTTCCAAGCAGGATGCGGGTAACTTCCGGACTGAGCTGGACCACGCCCGCTGCCGCCGACCGAATGGCTTGTGCCAAGTCTTCAGCGGCGATGTCCTTGGTGAGGTAGCCGACGGCGCCGACGTCCAGTGAACGTTCGATCAGGGCCGGGTCGTCGAAGGTGGTCAACATGAGCACATTGATCGTCGGGTCTGCCGCCCGCAGTGCTTCGGTGGCCTCGACGCCATCGAGACCGGGCATTTGAATGTCCATGAGGACCACGTCTGGTTGGCACTGGCGTGCTTGCTCGACGGCTTCGTGGCCATCAGCGGCAACGGCAACCACGTCAATGTCGGGTTCGAGACCGGCCAGCGAGGCCAGACCCTCACGAATCATCCACTGGTCATCGACGATCATGACCCGAATCGGTACCGAGTCTGCGCTCACCGCAGCACCAGCTCTGCGGTCACCGCAGTGCCAACTCTGCGGTCAGCGTCGTTCCTTCGCCCTTTTCAGTGCGAACCTCGACGTGGCCTCCGATGCGAGACATCCGTTCCCGAATGCTCTGCAGGCCCGATGCCGTCCCCGGCGCCGAGGCAATGTCAAACCCGTCGCCGTCATCGCTGATCTGCAGGACCGCCGATGAGTCGGTCACGGTCGTTCGAATCGATGCAGCGTCCGCGTTGGAGTGACGGACGATGTTGGTCAATCCCTCCTGGGCCACGCGATACAACGTTATTTGGGCCAGCTGATCAAGCGAGCGATGATCGCCCTGAATATCAACGTCAACCGTCATAGATGACGGAGCGGCCCGTTTGACAAGCTCCGGCAGTGCCCGCTGCAGCGAGAATCCATCACCGTCCGCCCTGATGTTGTCCACCGACAGCCTGGCGTCGGCCAGCGCCTCGGCGACGGCCCGACCTGCCAGCTCGATGGCCCGGGTTGTTGCCGCCGGGTCCCGATGTTGTTGCGCCTCTGCGTTGCGCAGCTGGATGGAGCACGCCAACAGGTTGTGGCCAAGGCTGTCATGGAGCTCTCGGGCCAGCCGGTTGCGCTCATCGGCACGCACCAGGTCGGCTTCAATGGCCCGAGCCTCATCCATTCGTCGGAGCGAATCTCCGAGTATCACAACAATGCACAGCGAGATGCCAAGCACGAACATCGCCTCGTATTCGGCCACCACTCGCTGGGTCTGCTCGGTCAAGACAATCACGGCGACAATCGCCAAGGTTGCCAACGTGAGCGCCAGCCGGGCCGGCTCACCAACTCGCCGGCGGATCTCAATCAGTGGGATGGCGGTGAGGAGTGAGGCGTAGGTGGGGTCGGCGACGATCGTCACGAGGATGGCTCCAGCCAGTGCTCCGTAGTGCCAACGGGACCCGACCCGACCGATTGCGGCCATCGTCGCAAGGCCGACCACCAGCGCAACCCCGAGGGCGAACACGACGAATCGGCCGCCATCGGACAACGGCAACAGAGACTGTGGTGCTCTGCCACCCAACCAATCAAAGACGCCGGCTGCCAAAACGCCGAACCCGACGAGCCAGGCGACGGCCACATCCAAACGTCTCGTCGGGAGATGTTCTTGCACCACGCTATTGTCCAGTTCGAACCCTCAAATCACAAGTGCCATTCGGCAGGGTGCCAATCGGCACCGCCGAACGACGAAACGAGCAGAGAACCATCCAACGACGGGCTCGATGATGGGCCGGTGCTAGGGTCCGCCCATGGCCCTACATCCGCTCGTCGGCTTCGATTTTTCGGCGTGGCAGGAGCCCGACCCTGGCTTAGAGCCTCGGGAGTTCTTTGAGGCGTGGCTCCGCTACCAACGCCATGAGTTTCTTCGCAAGCTCCGTGACCTCAGCCCCGAGCAACTGGCCACCTGGTCGGTCCCACCGGTACAGCTGTCCGTGCTCGGACTCGTCCGACACATGACGCAGATGGAACACGTGTGGCTCACCTGCGGGCTTGGCGGCGGCGAGTATGTCCTGCGTTACGGCGAGGACGACTACGCCGGGGGTTCCGCCGCATCAGTGGAGGAGGATCTGGTGAGCTACTTCGAAGAAGTGGAGCGGTCAGAGTCAGCGGTGACCGCCATGGGCTCACTGGAAGCGATCGGACGAGGTCACGGTCGGTCGCTCCAGGCAACGCTGGTGAAGATGATCGATGAGTACGCCCTTCATGCGGGCCAGGCCCACATGCTCCGATTTGCCGCTCTGGGCGAGATGATCCGCTAGCGGTTCTAGTCATTTCGGCCCAGCCTGCCGCAAGCGTCTTCAAAGTTCGCCGCCTCGGTCGATTGCGAAAACGTGACCGATTTGGACCAACTGTGGCTGCTGTTCTCGACGGCGCTCGTGCTGTTGATGCAGGGCGGCTTTCTACTGCTCGAAGCAGGGATGACCCGTACCAAGAACTACATCAATGTGGCCGTGAAGAACCTGGCCGACCTGGGGCTTGCCGTATTGCTCTTTTGGCTCATCGGCTACGGGCTCATGTTCGGTACAGACGCCGGTGGTGTCATCGGTCTTTCCAGTTTCGCCATCGACCTCACCACTGTTGACCCGGCAACGGCCACGTTCTTCCTGTTTCAGGTGGTCTTCGCCGGTACGACGGTGACCATCATCTCCGGAGCGGTCGCCGAACGAACGGCGTTCACTGGCTACCTCGGCATCGTCCTCGTCATGGCGGTTGTCTACCCGATCTACGGCCATTGGGTCTGGGGCGATGGCGGGTGGTTGGCCGCACGTGGGTTTGCCGATTTCGCAGGCTCAACCGTGGTGCACAGTATGGGCGGGTGGGCCGCGCTGGCCGCCGCCATCGTCATTGGCCCGCGCCGCGGCCGTTTCAACGAAGATGGCGCCGCAAACCCGATCCGACCGTCCAACCTACCCCTCGCCATGACCGGTGTCCTGGTGCTGTGGTTTGGCTGGATCGGCTTCAACGGGGGTTCGGTCCTGGCGTTCGACTCCTCCGTTCCCGCTGTGGTTGCAGTGACCGTCATCGGTGGCGCCGCCGGCCTGGTGGCATCGCTGTTCGGTGCCTGGTTTCGCCACGGCTACCCGGTGCCGACCGCTCCACTCAACGGCGCTCTGGCCGGGTTGGTCGCAGTCACCGCGGGCGCTCACGCACTGTCGACGTTCTCGGCCGTGATTGTCGGAGCGATCGGGGCGGTCATCGCACTTCGGGTCGAGCGACTGCTCGAGGACCTCAAGATCGACGACGCCGTTGGGGCGGTCCCGGTCCACCTCGGCGCCGGCATCTGGGGAACGCTTGCCACCGGCATCTTTGGCCGGGCCGACTCCCTCGGCACAGACCTTTCACGCCTCGGCCAGGTCGGCGTGCAGCTGCTCGGCATCGGCGCTGGGGCGGTGTGGGGTTTCGGACTGTGCTGGATCCTCTTCCGATTCATCGACAAGGTGTCACCGCTGAGAGTCCCGGCCCAACATGAGGACGACGGACTGAACGTTGCGGAACACAACGAACCTTCCGCGCTGATCGAACTGCTCCAACACATCGAACACCAATCGCGGACCGGAGCCATCACCGACCCGATCGAGTCCGAGAGTTTCACCGAGGTTGGTCAGATCGCAGATCAGTTCAACTCGCTGACCGCCGAGCTGAAGTCAATGGCAGCCGTCGCCGAGAAGATCGCAGACGGCAACCTGGATGTCGATGTCATGCCCCGCTCGGACCAAGACCTGTTCGGTCTTGCGTTCCGTCGGATGGTCCGAGACCTGCGCACGACGGTGCGCGGCATCGCTTCGACAGCGACAGAGTTGACGCATTCGGCATCAAGCCTCGGCGTGTTGGCCGACGAGGTCGAGGCCGGTGTAGATGTCCAACATGAGAGTGTCGCCCGATCAGAGAAGGCCTTTGACGAGGTTGGCATACTCATCGACCAGCTGGTCAACGAAGCCGACCGGCTGGCCGGATTTCAGATCCGGCAACGATTGCGCGACCGGA
>CAZSTV010000159.1:0-9723 GCA_964609665.1 uncultured Acidimicrobiaceae bacterium | reverse complement strand
GCACTGGACAAGCGCTGGACGAGCTGGCGACCCGCATGGACAACAAGCACAACGCGACCGGGTCCGGCCATGCGCCGTCCGCCGATGATTCTGTTGAGACCGATGTCAGTCACACCGACATCAGGCAAGCCGTCCTTGCCATCGAGAAGTCGGCCGACCAAATCAGCTCGGTGGTGGAAGTGGTGCAGTCCATTGCGGACACCACAAACCTGCTTGCGCTCAACGCCCACATCGAGTCGGCTCGTGCAGGCAAGCACGGCAAAGCCTTCGTCGTGGTGGCCAACGAGGTACGAGACCTGGCTACCGAGACCACCAACGCGCTTGGCGACATCGAACAACTCATCGGCAACCTGCAGGACAAGGCCTCGGGAGCGGTGGACATCGTCGACTCCGTGGTCGAGGACGTGGACGCTCTTGCCAATGACTTCTCGCAGATCACCACCGGGGTGAACAAGGCAGCGACGGATCTGAAGCTGCAGGCCGGCCAGGCCAAGGAAGCCATCGGCTCGATCGGCGAGGTCAGCGAGCGGAACGCTTCGGTCGCCCACGAGTTCAAGGAACTCAGCCACAACGTGGAGCAGGAAGCCGAGAACGTGGAGCGTCAGCTCGCTCGATTCGAGACCTAGCGACTGTCGATCAATCGGCCCAAACCCGTCGCTGCGGCTAGGCTCCGGCGATGAAGGCTATTGGATACACCACCCCAGGTTCCGAGGATGTCCTACAGGCATTCGAAGTGGAAAAGCCCAGCGCCGAGGGCCACGATCTCCTCGTGCAAGTGGCAGCGGTGTCGGTAAACCCGGTCGACTACAAGACCAGGACCAACCGACCGCCGCTGACCGACGAACCGGCGATCATCGGTTGGGACGCCGTTGGCGAGGTGGTCGAGGCCGGTGAGAGCACCTCGAAGTTCAGTCCCGGTGACCGGGTCTGGTACGCAGGCTCGCACGTGCGTCAGGGCACCAACGCGGAATTTCATCTCGTCGATGAACGAATTGTCGGCAAAGCGCCCACAACAGCGTCAAACGGCGAAGCCGCGGCGATGCCACTTACCGCTCTCACCGCGTGGGAGGGCATGTTCGACCGCATGCGAATCGACGACCCGGTCCCTGGGGCTGACCCGTCGGTGCTGATCATCGGCGGCGCAGGCGGGGTCGGGTCGATCGGCATACAACTGGTGCGGGAGCTGACCGACCTCCAGGTAGTCGCCACGGCGTCTCGACCCGAGACGATCGAGTGGGTTACCGACCTGGGTGCCCACCACGTCGTGAACCATCACGAGCCGCTGGCCGAACAGCTGACAGCAAAGGCCCTCGGTGCCCCCGGGTTTGTCTTCTCCACCACCCACACCGAGGACTACGTCTCCCAAATCGCTGACCTGATCGCCCCTCAGGGCCGCTTCGGTTTCATCGACCGGTTTACCAACTTCGACATCAGCCTGTTCTTCCCGAAGAGCGTTTCGGTTCACCCCGAGCTGATGTTCACCCGGGCCATGTTCGAGACGGCCGACATCGGGCGCCAGGGTGAGATCTTGGACCAACTCGCCGATCTTGTTGACGCTGGGAAGGTCCGGTCGACCATGCAGGAGTCCCTTGGCCCAATCACCGTGGAAAATTTGCGCAAGGCGCACGCCAAGATCGCCAGCAACACAATGCTTGGCAAACTGGTCCTGGAAGGCTTCTAAGCAGCGGCCGCCAGACCAGCCGTTCCCTCGCTTGCTATGTTCGGTCCATGCTTGTTTGGATCAACGGCACATTCGGCGTCGGCAAGACCACGACGGGCAACCTGGTTGTTGCCGAGACCGAATGGCGGCTGTTCGACCCGGAACATGTCGGTTACCTGCTGGCCGCGAACCTCAAAGATCTGCAGTTCGACGACTTCCAGGATCTACCACCGTGGCGAACACTGGTGCCCGTCGTCGCTGATCAGATCCGCCGCCTCACCGGTTGCGCAGCCATGGTTGCAGTACAAACCGTCCTCGTCGAGGACTACTGGAACGAGCTACGCCATGGCCTAGCTGACCACGATCTTCCCGTCTTCCATGTCGTGCTCGACTGCGACGAGACCGAGCTACGCCGCCGCATCGACAGCGACGAAGTGGAAAGTCAAGCGCGGGAATGGCGACTGGAGCACATCGAGAAATTTCAGAGCGCCAGGCCGTGGCTGACCCAGTCGGCCGACCTCGTGATCGACACCACCGGTCTCACGCCCGAGGCCGTTGCGAGGCGTGTTGTGGACGCCGCCCTCAGGCCTGCAGGATGATCTCAGCGACCTCGTCGGGGTGGCTGAACATGAGGAAGTGGGGCCCGTCGAGATCGTGGTAGCTCCAGGCCGGATCCTCTCGGCAGATTTCTGCGTAGTGGCCAAAGCGGGTCGGTTGATAGCCGGAGGCGAAGACATACGTCTTGCGAACCGTCGGCGGTAGCGGCCGCACCCAGGGACTGGTGAGGCAGGCAAAGGACTGAGGCATGAGGCGTTCAACGAACCACGCAACCCCGGCGTCGCCTCCGACCTGCGCAGGGTCTGGTAGGTACTCTTCGGAGAACGGCAACATGCCGCCGTTGCGGGCCGCCGCTTCCACCCGGGCCGCAGGTTGTCCGGGGTCTTCCGCCACCGGCGCGTGTGCGTCGAGGTAGACCATCGCCGCGACGCTGTCCGTCAACTGCTCTGCGGCGCCGGTGATAACCCGGCCGCCGTAGCTGTGGCCGACCAGGGTTACCGTCTGCAGGTCAAACGTGGCGACAACGCCAACGACGTCTGCCACGTGCTGTTCCAGCGTCACATGCGGCCCGGACTGATGGCGCCGAGCACCGTGTCCGGTAAGCGACACCACGTGCACCGGCCGGTCAGTCGCCTGCAACAGCCGGACGACAGGGAGCCAGCTCCACTCGCCAACCCACGCTCCGTGGACCAGCACGATGGCGTTGTTGCATTCTGGGCCAGCTGGCGCCAGACGAGCGGAGGCGGCGTGATCGCTCAACGCCACCCCGTTTGAGTTCGAGTTCGAGTTCGAGTTCGAGGTTGAGCAGTGTCGAACGTTGCCATCGACGAAGTGTTTCCACTCCCGCCGTCGAAGTCAACCTGGACCGTCCGCTGGCCTACGGCTCGAACCCCAGGTCCTGGCAGCGATCAAGCGCTGCGGTGAGGACCGCAACTTCGACCAACTCGCTGTCGTCGATACCGTCGAGCAGTCCGGACAGCTCCGCATCTGCTACCAACCCGACCCGCTCGATGAGGAGGGACTGCTGTGATTCGGCCAACTCGGTCGCGCCGTCGGAGATCGCATCACGGCCGATCTGCACGGTGGCGCATAGCGCAGATTCGCCACCGGGCACCGCCACCTGAGGAGCCTCGACAATGTCATCGCCGGGGTCGGCCTGTTCGGGTTGGTCCAGTGGCTCAGTGGCGGCCGCTTCGGAGATTCCCTCCTCGGCCAGCACCGACCCAACGTCCGGCTCGTCATAGGGAGAGTCGGCGGAACCGACGGCGGTGGTCTCTCCCCCGTCGCCCTGGCCGATCACATCGTCCTGGCGGTCGTAGCTCAAGGCGGTTGTCGACGAGGCGTCCTGCAGCGCATCATCGGC
The DNA here is from genome assembly GCA_964609665.1 of uncultured Acidimicrobiaceae bacterium. Taxonomy (GTDB): domain Bacteria; phylum Actinomycetota; class Acidimicrobiia; order Acidimicrobiales; family SZUA-35; genus JAHELU01. The sequence continues at coordinate 6,142 of CAZSTV010000159.1, read as the reverse complement.
GTCGGAGCCGCCGCATGCGGCTGTTGCGAGGGCCGCGATGGCAACCACGCCGATCGTGGCCACACCGCGAGTGGCTCGACCGAGGCCGCACCCTGCTTTTTCGTTGCACTGTTGCTGTAGGTTCACGGTGCTACTCCGATGATCTCGAGGGCGAAACTGACGTCGCGGCTTCCGGTGCTGGCCGAGTGAATCTCGACAGCAACGGTGTTGGTACCTGCGACCAGGTCGGTGGTGGGAATGGAGTACGGCTGTGGATCCCGCTCCCCCGGGCCCCACGCGTAGTCGCTGGCCAGCGTTGCCGCGGTGATTGGCCCGTCTGGCATGTTGGAGCGGACTTGCTCGACGCCATTGAGATACACAACGGCACCGTCGTCTCGGACCAGACCGAGGTCCAACTGGGCAATATCGGCCAGGTCATCGACGTCGAAGGTGGTTCTAAACCAGGTGGTGATATGGCGGTCGGGCGCCGGGCCTTCGTTGACCACCGTGACCTCGTCACCGTCCCCGTAGCCAAGTTCGGCCTGCCCAAGAACCCATGCGGCATCATCAAAACCGCTGGTCACCCAGTCAGATCCCGGATCGACTCCGGTGTCCAGGTAGCGCCAGCTGGCATCGATCGGCACCAGTAGCTGATCGACCGCTGGCGGCTCGACCACGTTGTCAGAGGTGGTGAGCGTGGCGCTTCCGGCCAGGTCGCCGCCACCCGACCAGTTGTTGTGCAGTTCGACCGCCAAGACGTTGGCACCGGCGTTGAGCAAACCGGCGGGCACGGCGACGTTGTTCCAGGCCCGCTCGGCCGCGCCCCACACCGTGTCCGATGCGGTGGTCTGAGCAGAGATCGGCCCGGCCGGCATCCGCAGCCGGTGAATCTCGACGCCGTTCAGGTAGGCGACGGCGCCGTCGTCGGCCAGCAGCTCGAGGGCCAGACCGGCGACTGCTGCCGGGTCGGCGACCGAGAAGGTATGTCGCATGTAAGTAGTGGTAGCGCCCGGGGCGGTCACCGTGGCGATGTCGTCATCTCCGAAGCCGAGCATCGATGGACCCTCCGGCCACGCTCCATCGTCGAAACCGACGTTGTTCCAACCGGCAGGAGCGGCAGACCCGTTGTCGAGGTACCGCCAGCTCGCGCCATCGGCCACCAACAGATCGCCAAGGTCAGGCGGAGGCGGTGTGGCATCGTCAAGGTCGAGTACTTCTACCTCCGCCAAGCGGAGTTGGGTGGGCTCGGCGTTGTTCGTGAACACTCGCACGTAGCGGCCGTACGCTCCGATCGGCACCTCTTGGAACCACGGCACCTGCCCGCTGATCTGCGCCAGCGTGACCGCGGGGTCAGCAGCGAGGGCAACCGGGTCGGTGGAGTTGATCGCGTCCGGGTCCTCGGACACGGCGATCCACGGATCGGTAAGGTCCTCGGGATCTCCGGTGGAGGTCATGTTCCAGATGCGGATCATGTCCACTTCACCGGTGGCCCCAAGGTCAACCTGCCACCACGGTGCAAGCTCGGCCTCGGTCGCGGAGAAGGAACATTCCCATGCCCCGCCCGCAGTCTTGCCGTCGACAGCGGAGAAGGATGGGCCAACCATCTGGTTGACAGGGCCGTCGCATCGAACCTCTGAGGAGCGTCCCCGCCAGGCGATGCCGGATGCGCCGTCACTCGATTGTGTGGTGCTTTGGTTACGGGCCAGGTTCTGCTCGGTCTCCGCCGAACGGTGTGGGAACACGGTGAAGCCCTGCAGCGGAACGGTGGCGCCGGAGCTGGGGTCGCCACCGACCCAGAGCTTGCCTTCGGAGTCTTCAGTGATGGCGAAGACCCCGTCTTTCATACCGATTCTGGCAACCCATCCCTCGATCGGTTCAGCAGTGTTCAGATCGTAGGCGGTGAGCCACTGGACCTGACGGCGGTATCCGTTTGTACCGAACTCGTCCTCGTAGCCGTGGAAGTGGCCACCGACCCAAACAACGTCGCCGGCCCGATGGATTGCCTGGTAGTCACCGCCGTAGCCGGAGGTGTGATAGTCGTGGGTCAGCTCAAGGCTGTCCCGGTCATAGACCCACAGGCGGTGCCATTCCGAGCCGGCAAAGACCTTGTCTTCGCTGACGTCCAGGTCGAAGACGTAGAACTTCCCGTCGGGCGGAACAGGGTCGGTCAGCGGTACGACAACGGCGTCCGCTGTTCTGACCATTGCCATCCATTTTGTATCGAGGGCTTGACCGAGGCTGGTGAAGAACCCGCCGACATACAGCTCCTCGCCGTCGGGGCTGAGCCCCAGCGCCATCACGCGGCCGCCGCTGGCCGGTACGTCCCAGTTGCCGTCGAGGGCACCGGTTGCGCCATCGATCTTGGCCAGGCTGTACCTCCGCACGGGGTTCGCCGCGAACTGATCCTGAACGTGGTTGAAGCGGCCGCCGATATACACGTCGTTGCCGAGGACTTCGATGTCTTTGACCATGTGGGCGCCAACTTCACGGCTGACCGAAAGCTTGAAGTTCGGGTCGGGCTCACCGGTGAAGGGATCAAGCGCAGCAAAGCCGGCCGTCAGCGGCGCTCCGTTGACGTTCGTGAACTCACCGCCGACCAGCAGTCGATTGCCACCGGGGGCGACCGCCAGGCTGTACACGCCGTCGTCAAGCACCGGCCGGAAGCTGGGAATCCACTCACCGGTCTGCACATCAAACGCAGCCAGGAACGCCTGATCATGCTCGGTTGCCCCGGAGTACCGCCGCACGTTCTGAAACCGACCACCGACGTACATCACGCCGTTGATCTCGGCGAAGTCCCACACCAGCACATCCCAGTCGGGAAGCTCAGACTCGGCGGGATCCTGGAGGTTCATCACCTGCCAGGTCCGCAACGGTTGCTCGGAAAGGAGGGTGCTCGGGTCGATTGCAGGCGCGCCGTTCTGTGCCGGGACCGACGTCGGAACGACGACCAATGCAAGAAGCCCGACCGCCATTGCCACAAGGACGCGACCGACGCGGACGCGCAGAAAAGGTGAGGAGTTCACAAAGCTCTATCGGCCAAGCTCGGCGAGAATAAATGTCAACCGCAGCTGGGCATCGACAACTACCGTCTACGCCATGGAGACCAGCCAGGACCTGACCGTTGCTCTTCGCTGTTCAGATCGGGCGGCAGAACTGGCCCAGCGGTACTTCGAAGCGGGTGTCCAGACCTCCATCAAGCACGATGGCACCCCGGTAACCGAAGCAGACCAGGCCGTCGAGGAACTGCTCAACGAGCAGCTCGGAGCAGCACTGCCCGGCGATGCGTTCCTCGGCGAAGAACTTGGCAGGTCCGGGAACTCGGAACGGGTGTGGATTCTCGACCCGATCGACGGCACATCGTCGTTTGCCCGGGGCAACCCAAACTGGCGGGTACAAATAGCGCTAGAGGTTGCCGGCCAACTTGAGGTGGCGGTGGTGACGTCCCCGGCGATCGGTCGGCAATGGTGGGCGGTGAGGGGTCAAGGCGCCTTCGAGGCACCATGGCCGAGCCGCAGCAACCCGCAGCCGCTCGCCGTCAGTGGCACCACCGATATGGCGTCGGCCACGCTTGACGCGCTGAACAAAGGTGCGTTCAAGCGGCTGCCGCAGCACGCAACGTTTGTCGACCCTCGGCCCAGCGGATGGTGTGCCGGTTTGATCGATCTTCTTCGCGGTGACGTCGACTGCTACTTCGCGGAATGCTGCCAGGTGTGGGACCACGCCCCCTGGATCCTCCTCGTCGAGGAGGCCGGAGGACGCTTCACCAATCCCGTCGGTGGTACGAGTGGTGACCAAAACGGCGGGCTGTATTCCAACGTCGGTTTGCACCAGGAACTGTTGGCCACCCTTGGCTATCCGGGGCCCGACTGACGCCGTTCGGTGTGACAAATGGCCATTGGGGCTAGGGCAATTGCTCCGGTGACTTCAGTATGTCGGCCCGCAGCCGACGGCAGGATATGTGGTGTCTCTTCTCCCGACCGCAAGAGCTGCTGGGTAGCCAATGAGCACTGATGAACTGATTGTTCTCGCAGTCCTATTGACCATGCTGGTCGGGTTGATGACCCGCCGGGTCTCGCCGACCGTCGGCGTGGTCGGCGCGCTGCTGGCGCTGTACCTCACCGACGTTGCGGATGCAGCGACCGCTCTGTCGGGCTTCTCGTCGCCTGCCCCCGCAACCATTGCCGGGCTGTACGTGGTTGCAGGAGCGGTCGAGCGGTCCGGTGCCCTGCGTCCATTTAGCCGCAAGGTCCTCGGCGAAGGCTCCATGGCGGTCGGCATGGCTCGACTCGGACTTGTCGCCGCATCGCTGTCGGCGGTGGTGGCAAACACCCCGATCGTGGCGATGTTCATCGGCCCGGTATCTCGTTGGGCAGATCGTCGAGGCACACCCCCTTCACAGTTCCTGATGCCGCTGTCGTTCGCGGCGATTCTCGGCGGCATGCTGACGCTGATTGGCACATCCACAAACCTGGTGGCGTCCGATCTGGTCGCTGCCAGCGGCGGCGAGCCGTTCGGGCTGCTGGAGCCAGCGAGGCTTGGCCTGCCGGTTGTCCTTATCGCAATGGGAGTGGTGGTCTTCGTTGGCCCCCGCCTGCTTCCACGACGAGGAACAGTTGACAACTCCACGGTTGAGCGTCCGTTCACCATTTCGCTGGCGGTCGTGCCCGACGGGGAGCTCGACGGACACACCATCACCTCCGGCGGGCTTCGCCAACTCGGTGCGGTGTTCCTCGTCGCCGTCGACCGACAGGGTGAACTGACAGCGCCAGTGTCACCCGAACATATTCTCCGTGGCGGTGACATCGTCACGTTCGCCGGTCAGGTCGACCACATCGTCGAACTCGAAAACGTCCCCGGGCTCGACCTTGCCGTCGAGGACCAGATCTTGAAACTTGACGACGGCGAGCACGCCTGGTTTGAGGCGGTGGTGGGAGCCGGTTCGCCGCTGGTCGGCCAAACCCTCAAGCAGTTCGGCTTCCGCAACACCTACCAAGCCGCAGTGGTGGCGTTCCACCGGTCCGGCGAAGGTCTGCTCGGAAACCTCGGCGACGAACGGGCCCACGTCGGCGACTCGCTGCTGTTGATCGCAGACACCGGCTTTGGCGAGCGCTACAAGCACCGCAGCGACTTTCTGCTAATCCAGCGCCGCTCGGAGCCGCCACCAACCGCCTCGGTCCACGCCAAACGGTCCCTGCTGATTTTGGGCATGGTGGCAGTGCTGGCGTTGACCGGCATGGTCGACGTGATGAAGGCTGCTCTGCTTGGCGCAGCGGCAACGGTGGCCGTTGGCGCACTCACCCCCCGCCAAGCCCGCAACAGCGTTGACTTGAACGTTGTGATCCTCCTGGCGGCAGCCATCGGTGTTGGCGGCGCAGCGAACAACTCGGGGCTCGCAACCCGGATGGCAAACGGACTGCTTGACGTGACCTCATCGGCTGGGACGTGGGGCCTCGCGCTCGGACTCATCCTGGCGACGATCGCCCTGACCGAGATGATCACCAACGCCGGAGCGGTATCGCTGATGATTCCCATAGCGATTCAGGCGGCGCAGGTCGCAGACGCCGACCCGCAGATCTTTGCGCTCGGCGTCACGCTGGCGGCATCAGCCTCGTTCCTGACGCCGATTGGCTACCAGACAAACACCATGGTCTACGGACCAGGCCGTTACCACTTCACCGACTACCTCCGGCTGGGGATTCCGCTGACCCTCATCGTGGTCCTGATCACTCCGGTGTTGATGGCGCACGGTTCGGGTCTCTGGTAACTCTGCGGCGTGCGCCTCCGCCCTTCCGCTGGAAGCTAATTCACTGGAAGCGCGGCCGCCCCGCTCATAAGGTGCTGGCCAATCGGAGCTGACACGCTGGCGCCGTTGAACGGAGCACATCAAATATGCCACCAGAGCTTTCACCACTGCACCGGGACCTTGACTACTTGACCCCGCTGGCTCCTGAGCGGGCCGCGGAGCTACAAACGTTTCTCACCGACGCCGCCAACGGGACTGTCCTCGACATCGGGTGTGGTTGGTCCCGGTTCCTCATCCAGTTGTTGGAGTCGAGCCCAGATCTCCGAGGCGTGGGGATGGATGCCGACGCCGCGTCGATCGCCCACGGAGGAGATACGGCGATCGAGCGCGGCGTAGCGGACAGGATCGAGCTACAGG
>CAZSTV010000158.1:0-13975 GCA_964609665.1 uncultured Acidimicrobiaceae bacterium | reverse complement strand
ACCCACCAACACCAACAGCGAAAACGACAGCACCGACGGCAGCCACACGACTCAGCCGCCTGTCACCGACACGACCATCCCAAGCGGCACGACCGACACGACCGTGCCTTCCACCACCCCTCACACCGGCGGCGACGGCTCGGGCAACGACGACGCTGGAAGCGACGGCACGGTGTCCGGTGGCGACAAGGCCAGTTACGACGGCAACCTGCAGGCCATCCTCGACTCGACGGTGCGCAACCGGAACGAAGACAACAGCCCGTACATCAACACCCCGACCGAAGATCTCTACGACAGGGCGGACCTGTACGGCGACCCGTCGGACTACCAGGTGCCGCAGGGCTCCTACAACTCAGATCGCTGGATCGAGGCGGGGCTCTTCCGTGGCAATGGCGCCGGGACCTTCCGGGCCGAATGTGAAGCATCGCACTTCGCTTACGACGACCCCATCGTCTTTCCCGGCCAGCCAGAGGCATCGCACCTGCACATGTTCATCGGCAATACCCATGCCAATGCCCACTCGACGTTCGACACCATCTTGAACTCGGGCGGCAGTACCTGCAACGGCGGCGAGCTGAACCGGACCGCCTACTGGGTGCCCGCAATGTTCGACGGCACCGGCAACGTGGTGGTGCCGAGCAAGATCCGCTTCTACTACAAGACCGAGATGCCGGCCGGCATCGGCAACGTCGAGACCTACCCCGACGACCTGCAACTCGTTGCCGACACCGAGAACAACGTGCAGACAAACGTCCACCTCTCGACGTTCCGCTGCAACTCCATGTTCAACGGCGCCAAGAGCACGCCATCGGCCACCATTCCGTCCTGCGCTTCACCGACTTCCAACGGCCAGCCCGGCGCTGTGGAGTTCATGATCTTCTTCGATCACTGCTGGAACGGCGAGACCAGCACCGCCGGTGATTGGGAGGCGAATCGGGACACCAACTTCGTCGCCCCGTCTCGCTACTGGCATTCCAGCGTGTGCCCTGCCAGCCACCCCCAGCTGCTACCTGCCCTGGTCACCCACATCTTCTATGACGTGCGACCCGGCGAGGACACCTCGAAGTGGTTCATGGCCTCCGATGTGAACGCGACGACCGGCCGCCTCGAAAGCCCCGGTGGTACCTTCGCCCACGCCGACTGGTTCGGCGGGTGGAACCCTGAGGTCAACCAGGAATGGGTCGACAACTGCAGCAACGTACAGGGCGCAGAGTGCGGCTACGGGCTGCTGGCCGACCCGCTAAACGACTCCTCCGCCCGGTCGCTTCGACTGCGCAACGACTACATCGCCGGCTACAACTCCGACCACGCCAGGATCCCGGTCGAGGACATCTACGAGCAGCTGTGCTCGATCGATGCTGATCTAGATACCGCAAACGGTGCCGCGGCGGGGGCGTTCTGTCGTCCCGGTTCGGAGGGGCACAGCCTTCACCCCACCGGGTGAGGCCGACTGACGTGTGAGTTGCCGGCGACGGCAAACCTCCATGGCCGAGCTTTCGCCTTGCTGATCCCAATTCTCGGCCCGGTGGCAATGGCATCGGGCGGGTCACCACCACCGATGCGGACCAGGCTGCGGGGCGACAGCAGGTTGAGTCCGTTGTGATCACCGGTGATAGCCAGCGCGGCGCACAGCTTTCCCGGGCCTGAACCGAGATCCTCGACCTTGCTTGCCTTCGGGCGATCGACCCACATCTCTTCAAGCCCGGTCAGCGGCTCAATCGCCCGGATGAGCACGGCTCCCGGCTGGCCCTCGGGTCCACAAACCACGTTTGCGCACCAGTGCATCCCGTAGATCCGATATACGTAGAGGCGGCCGGCCGGGCCGAACATGATTTCGCTGCGGGCCGTTCGGCCCCGAGCGGCGTGGCTGGCGGCGTCGTCGGCCCCTTCGTACGCCTCGACCTCGACAATCCGTCCGGACCGCTTTCCCACCTGGAGCGTCAACCCGAGCAGCGACGGGGCAACGTCGAGCGCTCTGGCGTTGAGCAGACCGGCGGGAAGCCGTTTCACCGCCGTGCCAACTTCAGCTATCCAGCTGAGCCGCGAGCCTGCCGGAATCAGCCTCTAGCCGCGCCGCCAGATGCGCCAACTGGGTTTTGACCGGATCAAGGCCCGCTCCGCCGGGGCTCTGACGTCGTGCGACGGCCGCGCCCGGGGCAAAGATCTCGTCTGTGCTGTCGTCGAAGGACGGCGACGCCGCAACCAGTTCCGCCAAGGTTGCGGGACCCGCCAACGACTCGCGAACCAGCGCCCCGACGACGGCGTGGGCTTCTCGGAACGGCAGGCCGGACTCGACGAGAATCTCGGCCAGGTCGGTGGCGAGCGCCGTCTGGTCGTCCGCGGCGACAGCCATGACATCGGTGTTGAACACGCACGTGTCGATCATGCCGCTAAGCGCAACGAGCGCAAGACGGATCTGGTCGACCGAATCGAACAGCGGTTCTTTGTCCTCTTGCAGATCCCGGTTGTAGGCAAGTGGCAGCCCCTTGAGCGTGACCAGCATGGCGGTGAGATTGCCGACCAGCCTCCCGGTCTTGCCCCGGGTCAGCTCGGCGATATCGGGGTTCTTCTTCTGGGGCATCATCGAACTGCCCGTCGAGTAGCCGTCATCGAGGGTGACGAAACCGAATTCCGAGGATGACCACAGCACGTATTCCTCGCCGATCCGGCTGAGGTGGATCCCGACCATTGCCAAACAGAACAGGGCTTCAGCTGCAAAGTCTCTGTCGCTCGTGACATCGAGCGAGTTTTCAAACACGGCCTCGAAGCCGAGATCGGCTGCAGTTTCCGCCGGCTGCAACGGCAGTGACGTGCCCGCCAACGCTCCCGCTCCGAGCGGTGAAACGTTCATCCGTTCCAGCGCATCAAAGAGCCGGTCGACATCTCGGGACAGTGCCCAGGCGTGAGCCCCTAGATGGTGGGCCAGCGGTACCGGTTGGGCGCGTTGCAGATGGGTGTAGCCCGGCAGGTAGGCGCCGTCGGCCTCGGTGGCCTTGGCAAGCAGCACCCGCTGCAGGTCGATCAGTTGGCCGATGACACCGGCCAACGATTCCCTGACCCACAGCCGAAAGGCGGTCGCCACCTGGTCGTTGCGACTCCGTCCGGTGTGCAGCTTGCCCCCGGGAGCGCCTGCAATTTCGGTCACCCGACGTTCGATGGCGGTATGCACATCCTCATCGGAGTCAACAAAGGCAAAATCGCCGGATGCCAATTCCTCGCCAGTGGTGGTCAGCGCCTGCAGAATTGCCGACTCTTCGTCAGCGGTGAGAAGGCCAACCCGGCCCAAACCTCGCACGTGGGCCTGCGAGCCCCGGACATCCTGGGGGGCGAGGCGAACGTCGAACGGCAGGCTGGCGGTGAACGCCATGAGCGCCTCGGCCGGGCCGCCTTCGAAGCGGCCGTGCCAGAGCGTTTTGCCGTCGCCGTCTTGTCCACCGTCTCTCCCGTCCGACTGGCTCACTGCTGGCCCCGCTTGGCGGCGAGGGTCCGCAGCCGCAGCGCGTTCAGCTTGATAAAGCCCTCCGCATCGGCCTGGTTGTAGGCGCCGCCATCATCTTCGAAGGTGGCGATGTTCTCGTCGAACAGTGAGTCATCTGATTTGCGGCCGACGATGTCGATGTTGCCCTTGTACAACTTGACCCGGACGGTGCCGTTGACGGCCTGCTGACTCCAGTCGATAGAGGTTTGGAGCATCTCACGCTCAGGGCTCCACCAATACCCGTTGTAGATGATGGTCGCGTAGCGAGGCATCAGCTCGTCCTTGAGATGGGCCACCTCGCGGTCCAGGGTGATGGACTCGATAGCCCGGTGGGCCCGCATCATGATTGAGCCGCCGGGGGTCTCGTAGGCGCCCCGGCTCTTGATGCCGACGTAACGGTTCTCCACAATGTCGAGTCGACCGACGCCGTTTGCGCCACCGACCTCATTGAGCTTCATCAGTACCTGAGCCGGGCTCATCTCCTGCCCGTCGATGGCGACAATGTCTCCGCGGCGATACTCGAGCTCAAGGTAGGTTGCCTCGTTCGGGGCCGCCTCGGCGCTCACCGACCACCGCCACATCTCCGATGGCGGCTCGGTCCACGGGTTCTCAAGCGGACCGCCCTCATAAGAGATGTGCAACATGTTGGCGTCCATTGAGAACGGTGACTTTGAGCCGCGAGACATTTCGATGGGGATGTCTCGCTCTGCGGCGTAGGCCAGCAACTTCTCCCTGCTCATCAGGTCCCACTCCCGCCACGGTGCGATGACTTTGATGGCAGGGTCGAGCGCGTAGGCGCCGAGCTCAAACCGGACCTGGTCATTGCCCTTGCCGGTCGCTCCGTGGCTGACCGCATCGGCGCCCTGCATGTGGGCGATCTCAACGAGTCGTTTTGCGATCAGCGGCCGGGCGATCGATGTACCGAGGAGGTACTCGCCCTCGTAGATGGTGTTGGCCCGAAACATCGGGAAGACAAAGTCGCCGACAAACTCTTCTCGGAGATCATCGATGTAGATGGACTCCTCGGGAACGCCCATGGACAGCGCCTTGGCCCTGGCAGGTTCAAGCTCTTCACCCTGGCCGAGGTCGGCGGTGAAGGTGACAACCTCACAGTCATAGGTCTCCTGAAGCCAACGGAGAATCACCGAGGTGTCGAGGCCTCCGGAATAGGCCAGGACGACCTTGTTAACTTCAGCCTTGGCGGATTGAGTGCTCACTACAACGCTCCACTTCTTGTTGGTACTACTTCAGTGCCGCGCTTTGACGCGGTGACGCGGTTCTTAGAGTCCGGCCAGTTCGGCCAGCTCCTTTGCCAGTCCCGGGCCGGTGCCCTCGACGGCGATCGCCAGCAGAGTATCGTCACCGGCGACAGTTCCGATGAGGTTTGCCAGCCCGGACCGGTCGAGCGCCGAGGCAACAACGTGGGCAGAACCCGGCGGGGTCCTCAGCAGCACCAGATCGCCGGATCGGTCAACCTCAACCAGCCATTCGCCAAGGACCCGCCGCAAATGATCCTCCGGCGCAACCTGCTCTGTCGGAAGCTCGGGGATGGCGTAGACCGTTGCGCCGCCAGGGACCCGAACCTTGATGGCACCAAGTTCTTCCAGGTCTCGGGAGACGGTGGCCTGGGTGGCGACCGTGTCCATGGCCGCCAACAGCTCGACGAGCTGCCCCTGGCTGGTAACGGCCTGCTCGGTCAGCAGTTTGGCGATCCGATGCTGACGCTGCGCCTTGCTGCCACTCATGACGTCGCCGCTGCTCCGAGGTCCGCTCCCGCAAACATCCATGAGAGCACGGCTCGGGCCGAGTTCAGGCGGTTTGCGGCCTGGGGCCAGATCCGGCTCTGTGGTCCGTCGAGGACGGCATCCGATGCCTCTTCGTTTCGGTGGGCGGGGAGGCAGTGCATGAACACCGCCGAACTGTTGACCGCCATCAGCTTCTCATCGACGCAGAACCCCTCGAAGTCCTTCAGCCGCTCCGCTGCTTCATCCTCTTGGCCCATCGACACCCAGGTATCGGTGTAGACCACGTCAGCGTTCTCGATGGCCTCGGTTGGCCGGTCGAAGTAGGTCACCGCAACCCCTGCGGTGGCCAACCGATCTCGCTCGACGTCATCAAACTGATGTCCCGGCGGGGACGCTATGCGCATCGAGCCACCGAGCATGCCCACCGCAAGGGCGAGCGAACGGGTGACGTTGTTGCTGTCGCCAACGTAGGCAACCGTGCACCGGTCAATCGGGCCATACTCGGCCTCGATGGTCAGAACGTCAGCGATGGCCTGCAACGGGTGGGCGCCGTCGGACAGCAGGTTGATGATCGGCACGATGTTCAGCGCCGCCATTCGCTCGAGCAGGCCGTGGTCGAAGACCCTGGCGCAGATGGCCCGGTGGTAACAGGCCAACGTCCTTGTGACGTCTTCGGCCGACTCTCTTGTGTCTATGCCGACCTCGGCGTCGGTGATGTACACCGGGTGACCACCGAGTTGGACAACGGCCAATTCGGTCGAGTTACGGGTTCTGGCCGATGGCTTCTCGAAGTAGCAGGCAACGCCCTGACGCGACAGCACCTGGTCCAGGTCCTCGAAGGGCTGCTTGCCAAGCTCGACAACTTCCCGCAGTTCGGCCGGCGACAGGTCGTCGATTTCCAGTAGGTGACGCATCACGAACCACCGCTATGAGCAGCAAGAATCGGCTGGAGCAGCGCGACGGCCTCGGCGACGTGGGCGTCGTCGATGATGAGCGGCGGGGCCAGACGCAGCGCGGTCGGGGTCACGCCGTTGACGACAAGGCCTGCGGCCAAACAGTCCGCAGCGACCGCCTGGGCGTTGACGCCCTCCAACTCGACAGCCAAGAGCATGCCGAGACCGCGCACGCCCGAGACCTCGGGCAGCGCCATCATCGCCTCGGTGATCTTGGCGCCGGCAGCGGTTGCCAAGCCGGGAGCGTCGATTGCTTCCATTGTTTCGATGACGGCCCTGGCCGCCGAGGTGGCGAACGGCTGGCCGCCATAGGTGGTGGCGTGATCGCCTGGTGAGAACGAAGAGGCAACGTCGGCCTTGGCCCAGCAGGCACCGATCGGCACGCCGTTACCGAGCGCTTTGGCCATGGTCACCACATCCGGGGAGACCCCGAAATGCTGGAAGCCGAACCAGCGACCGGTCCTGGCAAAGCCGGTCTGGACCTCGTCGACCATGAACAGGATCCCCCGTTCCCGACACAGGCGTTCCACACCCTGGAAGTACTCGGGGGTTGCCGGGTTGACGCCGCCCTCGCCCTGCACCGGCTCGAGGAACACTGCGGCGACCGTTTCATCGAGATTCTTCTCAAGCTCTTCGAGATCATCCCAGATGACGTGGCGGAAGCCTTCGGGGAGCGGCTGGAACGCGTCCCACTTTTGAGGCTGCCCCGTGGCGGCGAGCGTGGCCAGCGTGCGACCGTGGAAACTCTGGAACGCGCAGACGACCACGTGGCGCCCGGGGCCGCCGTGACGCCGGGCCAACTTGATTGCGGCCTCGTTGGCCTCCGCTCCGGAGTTACAGAAAAAGGACTGTCCACCCGCGGGCGAGCCGTCACCGATAAGACGGTCAATGCCCATTGCGACGTGCCCGTTGTGCTCGGTGGCGTACAGGTTTGAGACGTGCAGCAGCCTGGTGGCCTGGGCCGACACCGCGGCGGCGACCGCCGGGTGGGCGTGGCCAAGGCTTGTGACCGCGAGACCGGAAAGGAAGTCCAGGTAGCGCTTGTCGTTGGCGTCCCAGAGGTACGGGCCCTCGCCGCGGATGAACTGCACCGACGGTGGTCCGTAGGTTGGCATGAGCGGGCACTGGGTCATCTCGTCGAGTCCGGCAAGATCACCGAATCCTTGGCGATGGCGCTCAGCTGGCGTCAGCTCCTCAGTTGCACCACCACTGTTGTCGGTTTGTTGTGTCATTGCCGACCTCCAAGGTCAGAATCAGAATGTTGCGGGGCGATTCCCGAAGTGTCTCCGGGGGTGATCATGGTGCCGATGCCGGCATCGGTGAAGAGTTCGAGCAGTAGAACGTGCGGGACCCGGCCGTCGAGAAGGTGGGCGCTGGCCGCTCCGGCCCGCACCGCCTCGACGCAGGAGAGCACCTTTGGCACCATGCCGCCGGCAATTTGCCCGCTGGCGATACCAGCTTCAAGGTCTTCGACCGAAGCCTTGGCAACGAGGCTCGCCGGATCGTTTACGTCGGCCAGGAGTCCACTGACGTCGGTCAGGAACACGACCTTCTCGGCTCCCAGCGCGCCACCGAGCGCACCGGCCACGGTGTCGGCGTTGATGTTCAACGCCTGGCCGTCTTCGCCAACACCAATGGAGGAGACGACGGGGATCATGTCTTCGGCCAGCAATCGCTCGATGATGCCCGGGTTGACGGTTTCGATGTCGCCGACGAAGCCGAGTTCCGGGTCACGGACCTTGGCTCGGATCAGCCCACCGTCTTCGCCGGACATCCCGACGGCGTAGGCACCGTGCTGGTTGATGCCACCGACGATGTTCCGACCGACTTTGCCGACCAGAACCATCCGTGCGACATCGAGCGTTTCTCCATCGGTGACTCGAAGGCCGTCTATGAACGTCGATTCCTTGCCGAGCTTGGTGAGGAGCTCACCGATCTGCGGGCCGCCGCCATGAACGACCACCGGATGAAGACCGACCGAACGCAACATGACAATGTCTTCGGCAAAGGTCCGCAGGACGTCGTCGTCGACGATGGCGTTCCCGCCGAGCTTCACAACGATGATCGAACCACGGAAGCGTTGGATGTATGGCAGCGCTTCGAGGAGCGCCGCTGTTCTCAGTTCGGGTGAGTATCCCCGCTCACCGGTCAACTGGTGCCCATGTTCTCGTCGATGTAGGCGTGGGTCAGATCGGTGGTGATGACCCGGCCGGTGCCGCCGCCGATACCGAGGTTGACGTTCAGGTCGAGATGACGCTGCTCCATCACCTCCGCCAGGGCGTCGGCGTCCGGCGTGGTCTCTTTGCCTTTTTCGAAGGTGGTGATGCCGCCGTAGCTGATGGTCAGGCTGTCCGGGAGAAAGTTGTCGGCGGCCGATCCGGCTTCGGCGGCAATGCGGCCCCAGTACGGGTCCTTGCCGTACCACGAGCACTTGACCAGCTGACAGTTTGCGATGCTGCGGGCGATGTGGGCCGCTTCGGCGTCGGTCGCTGCGCCTTCGACGGTGATGAAGACGGTCTTGGTTGACCCTTCGGCGTCATCGGCCATCATCACCGCCAGGTCCATGCAGGCCTCAGTGAGCGGTTCCAGCATCAGTTGCGGGTCTACCCGGCCTGCCCGACCGTTTGCAAACAGCAGCACGGTGTCGTTGGTGGACTGAGCGCCGTCGACGGTAAGGCTGTTGAAAGCGGGGCCGACTGCCCGTTGGAGCAGGCTGGTCGCCTCCTCAGGGGTCAGCTCTGCGTCGGTGGTGAGCACCGCCAACATCGTTGCCATGTTTGGTTCGAGCATGGCAGAACCTTTGGCGATACCGCCGACGGTAATGTTCGCTCCGTCGATCTCGGCGGTGACAGTGGTCTGCTTGACGACCGTGTCGGTGGTCATCATGGCGGTTGCGGCAGCAAGGCCACCGTCGGCTGAAAGGGCCTCTACCACCTTGGGGATGCCGGACTCGATGGCCTCCATCGGCAGGTTGTAGCCGATCAGACCGGTGCTGCACACCAGGACCTGCCCGGCGTCGATTCCCATTGCCTCTGCGGTGCTTGCGCTCATCTGCACCGCGTCCCGCATGCCGTCGAGGCCGGTTGCGGCGTTGGCGTTTCCGCTGTTCATGATGACAGCGGCGGCCATGCCTTCGCTCTGGTTCAGGTTGTGGCGACAGACCGTGACCGGAGCGGCGGTCATTTTGTTGCTCGTGAACACCCCCGCGGTCGGCACTGCGACGCCATCATCGGTGGCGACCAGGGCCAAGTCGAGGTTGGCGGGGTTCTTGATCCCGCATGGAATGCCTGCGGCGACGAAGCCGGGCACATCGGTGACACTCATGGATACATCCCAACTGTGGTGAGGCCAGTGGTTTCGGGTAGACCGACCGAGATATTCGCACATTGCACCGCCATCCCGGACGCACCCTTCATCAAGTTGTCCAGTACGCCGATGCCGAAGACCAACCCGGTCCGCTCATCGACCCGTCCGGTCAGGTGCACGCTGTTCGAACCGGCGACCGCCTTCGTGCTCGGGCTGCGTTCATCGACCAGGATGAACGGCTCGTCTGCGTAGAAGTCAGTCATGGCTTTCAGCACGTCGTCGGTGGTGGCGTTCCCGGTCGGCCTGCCGTAGCAGGTGGCCAGGATGCCCCGGTTCATCGGGACGAGATGGGGGGTGAATACCACCGAGGTCGGCGTGCCTGTCCGCTGGGTCAGCGCCTGCTCGATCTCGGGGGTGTGGCGGTGGGTCAGCAGGCCGTACGCGGAGACATTTTCGTCGACGGTGCAGAACGTGGTGTTCGGTTTCGGAGGGCGTCCAGCGCCGCTGACACCGGTTATCAGGTTCACGATGATGCCGTCCGGCTCGATGATGCCCGCCGCAATGAGTGGCGCCAGGGTCAGGGTTGCCGTGGCGGCATTGCAGCCGGTCGCGGCGATGAGGTCGGCCGCGGCGATGTCGGACCGAAAGAGCTCTGGCAGTCCGTAGGCGGCCTGGTCCAGTAGTTCAGGGTGGCTATGCGGGCTGCCATACCACTCGGGGTAGAGCGAAGCGTCCTTCAGCCGGAAGTCCGAGCCGAGGTCTATGACCCGGCCGACCTTGCCGATCAGGTCCGGGACCACGTCCATGCTGACGCCGTGTGGGAGTCCGCAAAACACAATGTCGGCGCCGGCGACAAGTTCTGGGCTGTAGCTGTCGAAGACCCGGTCGCCGTATGCGATGGCCAGGCTTGGGTACAGGTCTGCCAGAGGCGTGCCCGCCATTGAGTCGCCGGTGGCGGCGACGAGTTCGAGGTTCGGATGTCCAGCGACGAGTCGGAGCAGCTCAGCACCGGTGTAGCCGGAGGCGCCGACGATGGCGACGGTGAAGATCTGGGACGGGTCAGCGGCGCCGGTGTCCGGGGTGACGGGTGGTGACATGTGGTTCATCATACGATAGGCCAAATAGTTATGCAGGCATTTGTCGGCGGAAATTTGGGACAGGGTTATAGGTAGAGCGAATCATCCCCCTGTTCGGGCTGCTGCAGTGTCCTAGACGTCGACTACCCTTAGATTCCCGTGGGGATGATGATCGGTGTATGCGGAGGAAGCGGCTCCGGGAAGACCACGTTGGCCAGACGTTTGGTCGATGAGTTGGGTCACGACAACGCCATTTGCATCAGCTTCGACTCGTACTATCGGGATCATTCGCACATGACGGTCGAGGAGCGGGCCAAGGTCAACTTCGATCACCCGGACTCGTTGGATGTCCCGCTGCTCGTCGAGCACCTCGCTGCACTTTCTGACGGCCGCGAAGTGGCGGTGCCGGTCTATGACTTCGCCACTCACACCCGTTCCGGCGACATCGATATTGTCCAGCCCCACAAATTCGTGATCATCGAGGGAATCCTGCTCTTCGCCTTCGAAGAGGTGCGGGATCGCCTCGACTACATGATTTTCCGGGACTGCCCAACCGATGTTCGTGCGGCTAGGCGGTTCAAGCGTGACGTGCAGGAGCGTGGCCGTACTCCCGAGTCGGTGAGAGTCCAGTGGGCAACGACCGTGCAGCCCATGCATGAGGTGTTTGTGGAGCCCTTCGCCGCCCACGCCGATCTGGTCACCACGCACGGACTCGATCTCGACGACGTGGTCGGCGACATCGCAGAGTCTCTACGCCAGGGTGGACCGCTGAGGTTGCGGCACCACTAGGACTGCGGTTGCTATCGCTGCGTGTGCTACTTCAATGGGGACCCGTCCCCGTAGCCCCTGACCCCAGGTTCGGGGATAAGATCCTTTTGCAGCAACAGGCGAGCGGGATTGTGAGAATGCGGTGAGTTCGTGGGGGAACGCAACTACGAAGCGATCGAGGCCACACCGGATACTCATCGGTGTAGTGCTCGCTCTTGGCTTAGTGGCGTCCGCCTGCACCAATGGCGGCGATGGCTCTGACAGCGTTGCCGAGGGTGCGCCATCAACGCCTTTAGAGAACGACAGCACGTCCTCGACAACGACGCAGCCACCCGACAGCACTGCGTCGGATGAGCCAGAGCCAACGGATGAGGATGTCGATGAGGTCGACGCCGAACCGGATCTGGCTGCGTTGGAAGAGTTGTGGGGGTTGTTGTGGGATGCCAGCGGGCTCGTACCCGACGAGCGTGGCCCGGCGATTGCCGAACTCGGCGACGCAATCCACCCGATCGTGGCCGAGGGCGTCCCGACCATGTTGTTGGAGAGCACCGAACGTGCGGTGCACACCTACCCGGTGTTCACCGGAGATGCTGACGGCACCACCATCAACATCCGAGACTGCATCATCTACGAGCCTCAGATCTTCGAGTCGATCACCCACATCCACTCCGGTACCGCCATCCCTGACGGCGACGGTGGTTGGATCATCGACTCCGTCACCCGCGAGACCCGTGGTTGCGTACCCGCCGCGTTAAACGAGCAGATCCTTACCAATTACGACGAGTACCGGTTGGCCCTCGCCGAATACTGGAACCCCCCAGACCCGGACCACCCACTCATCGCCGAGACACTCACCGGAGATTTTCACGACGTGACCAGGCGGGCAGTTCTTCAGTTTCAGGTCGATGGTAGACGCCTCGACAGCGTCGCCCTCGAGAATCACCCAGAGATCGTTTCAGTGTTCTCGTCGACCAGGGTGCTGGTACAGGACTGTGCCGTCCCAGACCCTGATGGAGGCGTCTTCAAGCAATCAGGTGAAAGGGTTGAAGGAGACGTTCCACCGAAGCCTGGTTCGACGGACCTGTGGAAAGTGACGATGACACTCGTTGACGGTCGCTGGAAGACCGAGAACGTCGACGCAACGTTTGACGCTGACTGCCAGGGAGCTCCGACTCCAGCTGGTTTGCCGAAGGTGTAGGTGGATGAACCGTTCCTTGAGCTACGCACCTACATTGGCTGCTTTGGTTTTCATGCTGCTTGTTGTGCTGTCGCCCAGCCCGTCGTTAGCGGCGAATCAAACCTGCGAGATGAGCGGCCGCAGCGTGTTCACCGCAGATGGCGCAGGAGCGGTTGCAGAGAACACTTGCCCGTCGGGGTCCGGTGGTGGTGAGGGGGATTCGCAGGACTCAACTCCTGAGGACAGGTGGGCGACCTATTGCAACACGGTCAGTACATACCAGACGGGCAACACCGTGAAAATCGAACAGGGAACAGAAATCACAAGCGGTGTGTCGTTCAACTACTACTCAACCAGCTTCACCGGGCACGTCGGCACACCCGCCACTGTCGAACAAATCACCATCCCCAGCGGGATCCGTTACTTCAACCACACCATCACCTGCCAGACACCGACCGGCACCACCACCCAGAACGTCGTCCTACCCGAAGGCGCCGCTCCAGTCTCGCCAATCGCACTCCGCGATGAAGTCCGAGCCCGAATCATCATCCCCAACCCCACTCTCGCTGCCAATCCACCACTCGACGACCCAACCCGGTTCAGCGTGGTCAAAATTCCCACTTGGCTCTGGATCGACGACCCCTGGGAACCCATCACAGACACCGAAACACGCGGCGGCATCAGCGTCTCGGTGACCGCTACACCAACCAAGGTCACCTGGAACACTGGCGACGACAGCCAATTGGAATGTCCGGATGCCGGAATCCCATGGCAACGAGGTGCAGCAGAAGGATCGACCAACTGCAGCCACACTTACACCAGATCGTCTGCCGACCAACCGAACGCCGCCTACCAGCTCACGGCGACGACGCAATGGGTCTTCACATGGACTCTCAACGGAACACCCCAAAGCCCGTTCGGTACCTACGAACCCACCACATCAACGAGCCATCAGGTGGGCGAAATCCAAATCGTCAATCGCTAACGCCAGCGTCGGATGTCCTCAGTCACTTACTAGCTGCCTGAGCTATGTGGTCCAGAGCCATCCAAGATGCTGCCAAGGCGGACGGCGAGGACATTCCGGGCCTAACCATGGCCATTGCACCCGATCAGGGCGAGTCGGCGCCGTCGGCGGAGGCTCTTCTGATAGCAAGACAGCAGCGATCCAGACACTGCACCGATCAGCAAACAACACCACCCGCCGAGCCGTTGCCGCCGGCACTCGACCATAGCGGTACACCCCACGGCATACCCGAACCACCCGACCTCTAGCCAACTCCCAACGCAACGCGTCCGAGACAACCTTGGATGGCCGTCCCACAACGTCATACCCCTGCTCGCACAGGTACCCGACCATCTCAGCGACACTCATCGTCCGGCGGGCACGAATCTCCGCCAGAAGCACGAACCGCAAACCACGCCCCGCCAACGGCACCATCACATCTACTTCCCCACTGGAACCCATAACCCGA
>CAZSTV010000157.1:8312-13980 GCA_964609665.1 uncultured Acidimicrobiaceae bacterium | reverse complement strand
CCACTGGAACGTGCCGCAAGCGCCACATTGTTGCACCCGTAGTACGTGCGCTCTCGTGCCGGACCAGTACGGCTCATCCAGCCCATCTCTCGCTGGCCGGGGGGCGGCAAGACCGGGAGCCAGATAGGAGACGACCTTGGAGTCACTCGATTGATCGGTCATGCGAGCGTGTCCTCGTTTCCGTAGATGGCGGTGCTGGCAACCTCGACCATCGGACCGGCGTTGGCCAGCGCCACCTTGGCTCCCGCAACCTGATTTGTTGACGTGCCGCGGATTTGGCGGATCGCCTCGATCTGCAAACCAAGGCCGTGCATGTAGCACTCGGCCAGGTTGCCGCCACTGGTGTTCAGCGGCAGGGAGCCTGACGGCGCCGTCAAATTTTCGAATGTAAGCACTTCGTTGACGTTCTCATAGGTGCAAAGGCCGTGCTCGATGAGGCTCATCACCACTCCTCCGGTGAAGTTCTCATAGGACTGCACTACGTCAACGTCGGCTGGCTCCACCCCGGCCTGGCCATACAGGTGGGGCACCATGTTCTTGAAGCTCGACGTTGCATAGTCGGTCTCGTTGTGGACGCTGGCCCCTGACCGGTGCGGCCCGCCCTGCTGAATCGAGAGCGGATACACCACAGAATCTGTCACGTCCTTGGCGCGCTCGGCGGACATGACAATCACTGCTGCGGCGCCGTCGTTTTCAAGGCAGCAGTCATAGAGTCGGAACGGCTCGGTGATCCAGCGGGCGGCGTCATACGTCTCGCTGTCGAGGGGCCGACCCTGCATCACCGCCCGAGGGTTGTTCTGGGCGTGATGGTAGGCAGCCATCGCCACCGCCTTCATCGTGTCGGGCGAGATGTTGTGCTCATGAAAGAGCCGGGTGGTCCGCATGGCGTAGATCTGGGCCGGAGACATGACGCCGTAGGGCACCGTGAACGCTGCGGGACCGCTGACCGAGTTGACCTTGGCTCCGGAACCGAACCGCCCGAACTGTCCCTGCGCCAAGCCCCGATAGGCCACCACGCATTCGGCGTAGCCTGCGGCGACGGCCGCGGCCGCGTTGCCGATGGCGGCGGCCGCTCCTCCCCCACCCGAGCCCCACTGCATGACCGAGTACCGCAGTTCCGGCAACCCGAGGGCGTTTGCCAGCCGAGCCGGCATGTTTCTGTCGTTGCTGTAGGACGTGAAACCGTCGATGGTCTTGGGGCCGATCCCTGCGTCACCGCAGGCGTCGAGAATGGCCTGCAACACCATCTTGAACTCAGGGTCGGGTGACTGACCTCGCTTGTAGTAGGTGGTCTCGCCGATGCCGACGACCGCTACCCGGCCTTTGATCGTGTTCTGCAAAGCGCTCCTCCGTTTTGATCAGTCCCTGTATTGATCAGTCCCTGTATTGATCAACCGCTCTAGTCGCCGTCGAGTTTGAAATAGTCCGGTTTGCCGAGGGGCCAGTACTCACCCCAGACGTGCTCGCCACCGGTGATCTCCAGGTGGGTGCCGGTCACGAACCGCCCGGTCGGCCCGGCAAGGTACGCCGCCCCCTGGGCCACGTCCCACACGTCGCCGAGCCGCCGCATTGGGTTGTGTCCAAAGCTGGCCTTGGCTTCTGGCGGGTAGGTCTGAAGTCCTTCGCTGGCAATGACACCCACCGCAATCGAGTTGACGCGAATGTCGTGCGGCGCCCATTCCACGGCAAGCGACCTGGTCAGCGCAACACCACCGGCTCGCGACGCTGAGGTGTGGGGTATGCCAACAGAGGCCCGGCCCTGAATGGTCGAGATGTTGATGAGGTTGCCCGGCGTGGCCTCGGCCACCCATCGCCTGGCCGCCTCCTGCATCACGTACCAGGTGCCGTACAGGTTGGTTTCGACAACGGCGTGCCAGCCCTTCGGCGAAATGTCTAGCGCAGGGCTTGAGAACTGACCACCGGCGTTGTTGATGGCAACGTCGAGGCGCCCACAGCGGTCCCAGACCCGGTCGATCAGCGTTGCCACCTGCTCAGGGTCCCGGACGGTCATGACTTCGGTCTGCACCGCAACACCGATGCCGTCGAGCTTCTCGGCCAGGGCGTTCAGGGTCTCCGCGGTCCGACCGCACACCACGATGGTGGCGCCGAGGCGACCGAACATGGTGGCCATCGCGGAGCCAATGCCCCCACCGCCACCGGTGATGAGCACCACCTGGCCATCGAACAGTCCGTCGCGGTAGGCGATGGGGAGCGCACACAACTCCTCGAAGCTGTGGCTGTGATACGGGTCGTGAGCCGGTGCCGACTCTGGTTCAGAAGCAGCCAAGCCCTTAGCCTGGCATCGCAGCGGGCACGCTGTACAGTCTCACGCCGCCTGCCACGGTCTCGAGCGCCGGTACAGTTCGGGCATGGCCGGTCCGTACCCATCGATCTCCGCAGCCGACATCGGCTGGCTCGACGAAGAGCAGATGATCGAGATCGATCGGGTGATGATCGAAGACCTGCGGATCGAGCTGATCCAGATGATGGAGAACGCAGGCCGCAACCTTGCGACGCTCGTCATCGACCGGTTCGGGCCCGACTCGGTCACGGTGCTCGCCGGATCCGGCGGCAACGGTGGCGGCGGACTCGTTGCTGCTCGGCATCTCGCGAACCGAGGGGTCGACGTGTCGGTCGCCGTTGCGACGCCGGACAGACTCGGCCCTGTCCCGGCCCACCAGTTCGACATTCTCAAACGCATGGGCGTGGCAATCGTCGACCGGCCCCGTCGAAGCGACGTGGTCGTCGACGCCCTCATCGGTTACAGCCTCCGCGGTGTACCACGGGGCCGGATTGGCGAACTCATTGAGGGCATTGCTGACGTCGCCCCGGTCGTCGTTTCGCTCGATACCCCATCGGGACTGAACGTGACCGACGGTTCGGTGCCAGGCGCCGTGGTGTCGGCCACCGCCACCCTGACGCTTGCGCTGCCCAAGGCCGGACTACGCAACGCCGCGCAGGTCGGTGAGTTGTACGTCGGCGACATCTCGGTGCCACCGTCGGTCTATGAGCCACTACAGGTTGGACCGGCGCCGCCGTTCCATCTCGGTCCGATCATCGCCTGCCTCACCGGCAGGCTCGGTTCGGTCTAGCGCCCAAACCTCTCACTCGTTGGGCCCGCGACCGGGAGTCAACGTAAGCTGTCGCCATGGCACCATTCAGCTACGAATCGACGGCGGTGGGGGTGTCTCGCGAGGTAGCGGACTCCCACAACGATGCGTGGGCGGCGCTCGCCGGTCCCGGGACCTGGTGGACCGCAGAAGAACGCCTGGCCATCGCCGGTCGGGCACGGATGCTCTTTGAGCAGCGAGCCACCGCCCCCTGGCTTCGACAGCTCCCCGACGATCAACCGGGACTGTCTGCCGAGACCGTCGCCATCGTCGACAAGATCGCCGTCGATGCTGGCAACGTGGACGGCGAGTGGGCCGCCTCGGCCGTCGCTGACATCGGCGACGGGCACTACGTCGAGCTCATCTCGATCATCGCCGTCGTGGTGATGGTCGACGTGTTTGCGGAGGCGGTCGGTGTTGACAAGGCGCCGCTGCCAGAGCCCGAGGCCGGAGAGCCGACCCGAGTTCGACCCGACGGGCTTGGCGACATCGGGGCCCACGTGCCTGCCCTCGAACCGTTTCCTGCGGCCAACGTGGCTCGGGCGCTCAGCCTGGTCCCGGACGCCAACCGGCTGTTCCGCACGGTGTCGGTGCCGGGCTACTCGGCGCCGGGTTTCGAATCGCTGCAGTGGGACACACCGCTCAGTAGACCGCAGGTAGAGCTGGTCGCCTCCCGGGTGGCGGCGATAAACGAGTGCTTCTATTGAACGACCGCCCACACAACGCTGCTCCGTGCGAGCAGCGACGATGCCGGACTCGACGTGGACCTGCATGCCACCGTCGACGCACAAGCCGGTGCTGACGACACCGCTGGCACCGACAACACAGTCGACAAGACCGTAGACAACACGGGGCTCGCTCACGGTCAGCTCCTGATCGCCTACGCCGACGCGGTGGTGGGCGCCACCGACCAGGTGGAGTCGCTGCGGATTCAGCTGCTCGATGCGGTCGGACCTGAGGCCACCGCTCACGCGGCCATGACGGTGATGGCATTCTCGGGACTCGTCAGGGTTGCAGATGGCACCGGCATCCCCATCGACGACGGACTGGCCGCAGCGTCGGTTGAGATCAGGGAAGACCTTGCGCTGGCCAAACTCGGTGGCGCCGCCAACTCCAATGTTGAAGGCGTTGACCAGGTCGAGTTCTCCACGATCGGCCACCTCTTCGGTGGCTGAACGCCTCAGGCCCCGATCAGCTACGCCCGATCAGTACCGCTCCTAGACCAAATTGAACCGGGTGCCGCAGAGTGTCAGGGTCTCACCGACCCGGGACCGATCGGCAGCAACCAGGTCTGCGGCAACAAGTCCGTCGCCGCGACCGTCGTTGTCCGGAACAAACCGAATCGTCGCGTCGCTGAGCACGATCTCCCCCTCCGCTGACACGGCGTGATCGAGCGCCCGACCCCACCGGGCCGCCATGTCCGCCGGATCGGTGGCTTGGATGTCCACGGCCACCAGGTCGGTCACCACGTCGCTGCGACTGTGGTACTCCCAGTCGTAGCCTGCCCACCCCCAACTCGACGCCGGGTTGGCCTCGTCGATGGAAAGGATTGCTCCGCCCACGTCTTTCGGGTGCAGGTGAATCCCTCGGATCCTCGCTGCCTCCTGACCGTCGGGGCCGGAGGGCTGACTGGTGCCGCCATCGTGGATGATCCGGAAACCCTCGTCGAGCGTCCGCTTCTTGTGGGCTTCGACATCGTCGACCTGAACCAGCACCATGTAGCCGCCGTCGCCACCGCGGCGATCGAGGAAACGTCCCGCGGTTGTTCCCGGTTGCTTCGGCACGACCACCTCAAGGATGCGGTCCCCGATCGGGTAGAGACCGTGCCGGAGGCGAAAACCGGCGAGGCCCGGGTCTCGATAGCAGACTTCGAGCCCGAGCCCGGTGCAGATTTCCTCCTCCACGGAGCGAAGATCTGAGGCGACAAGGGCGATCTGTCTGAGGCGCATCGCCAGAGCCTAAATGCTCACACCGCTGCGCCGCCATTGCCCTGGTAGTGCGGCACATCGGCGCCAGCGGCATCGACGGCGGCAGGTCCACCGCCGGGAACGATCAGATGCGGTTGCGCCTCATCGGCAAACCACACGCCGTCGAGCATCAGCTCCGACGCGTCGTCAGCGACCCGGCCTGGATGCTGGTTCGATGAGCGTGTTCGGCCCCGACCCAGAACAACGACGAGCCGCAGTTTCGACAGAACCCGTACTTCGCATAGCCAAGGTCGTACCACTGCAGATGGTCCTCCCCGTGCACGATCAGATCCTCGGAGGCGGCACCGCTCGATGCAACATGGCTACCCGAGATTCGCCTGCAGTTCTCGCAGTGACAATGGAGGATGTTGCGCAGCGGCCCGTCAACGTCGTAGCTGACCCGGCCGCAGAGGCAGCGCCCGGTGGTACCAACCGGTGTGTCGCTCATCAGCGCATCTCAAAGCCACGGTCAGCCAGGAAGGAGCGCATGTGGGGTCGCCGTTCGCCGTCGACGAGGCGGGCCATCTCCTCGCTCCAACTGCTGTCCTTGGTGCCACCGGAGCGAGACGCGTAGTAGGCCCGGATCGTCTC
>CAZSTV010000157.1:2116-8302 GCA_964609665.1 uncultured Acidimicrobiaceae bacterium | reverse complement strand
TGGCGATGCCCGCCGGGTCATCGTCATCTCGGTACACGTCGTCTTTGAGCACAACGCTCAACGGCAGACGAGGCTTTACCTCGGGGTCCTGATCTGGTGTACCGATGCAGAGGCCAAAGACCGGGTACACGTGATCGGGCAGTTCCAGCAGATCGGCGACGGTCTGCGGATCGTTCCTGACAGCGCCGATGTAGCAGATGCCGTACCCCATCGCCTCGGCGGCAACCACGGCGTTCTGGGCCGCGAGCGACACGTCGACCGTGGCGATGATGAACTGCTCGGTCATGCCAGAGGTCATCGACCCACCGGCCAACTCACATGCCGTCTTTGTCCGGTGCATGTCAGCGCACCACACCATGAACGCCCCGGCGGTCAGGATCTGTTTTTGCCCGCCGGCAACCTCGGAGATGGCTGCCCTGGTGTCGGGATTGCGGACCCGAATGACGGTGGTGGCCTGAATGTTGCTGGACGTTGCCGCGGCAAGGCCGCTCTGGACGATCTCGGCGAGCGTCTCATCGCTCAACGGATCGTCTTTGAAGGCCCGAATCGAGCGGTGGGAACGCAGCAGTGTGTGAATGTCGTGCACGTTCAAGAACCTAGCTGGAGATCCCTCGAACAGCCCAGAAAACGGCTCCTGTCAGCCTCGCCCGATGAACGGCATGCCGGTCGCCATGACCGTCATCGTCAAGACGTTGGCATCAAGCGGCAGACCGGCCATGTACGCAACGGCGGAAGCAACATTGTCGACCGCCATGGTCGGCTCGCCAAGCGTGCTGCCATTGGCCTGCAACATCCCGGCCGCCATCTGATCGCCCATGTCCGAACTGGCGTTGCCAATGTCGATTTGGCCGCAGGCGATGTTGTGCTGGCGTCCGTCGAGGGCCAGGGACTTTGTCAGTCCGGTGATCGCATGTTTGCTTGTGGTGTAAGGGGCGGAGAACGGGCGCGGGGTGGTGGCCGAGATCGAACCGTTGTTGATGATCCGCCCGCCGCCAGGATCCTGATCCCGCATTTGAGCGAACGCCGCCCTGGCGCAGAGGAACGAGCCGGTGACGTTTATGTTGATGAGATCGGTCCACTGCGACACCGTCAACTCGTCGATCGGGACAGCGGGCGCCGCAATGCCTGCATTGTTGAACAGCAAATCGACGCGGCCGAACATCTCTATGGTGGTTGCGAACAGCGCAGCGACCGCGGCCTCGGAACTCACATCAGCGGCAACACCAACACCGTCTCCCGGCAGGGCCGCAACGGTCTCGTCCAGCGAGTCCTGATTTCGTCCCGCCACCACGACCGTCCACCCCAATCCACTTAGGGTCAGGGCGACGGCTCGGCCAATGCCGCGCCCGCCGCCAGTGATTACTGCAACTCCGGTCATGGCTGGTCTCCGTCCTGTTGTGGAGCGTCCGCGGATGGCGATGACACCGGCGAAGCGGCCGGCTCCCGCCACTCGTCCAACCAGACGAGCCCCTCGTCGAGGTCACCGCGAGGTGTGTACTCAGCGCCAAACGGACCATCCCAACCCATCGCTGAGATCGCAGGCAAAAGGGCCCGGTAGTCGATGTCACCTCCGACGGGTTCGCCACGGTCCGGGTAGGCCGATATCTGGATGTGGCCGACATGGTCGAGGTGCTGGCGGAAGATGTTCTCAAGATCGCCCTGCATGGTCCGGGTGTGGAAACAGTCGACCATGAGCTTCAAGTTGTCTGCACCCACCGCCTCGATGGTCGCGACTCCCGCCTCCACGGCCAGCAGGTGGTAGTCCTCGGCCACGTTGGAGTTCAGCGGCTCGATCAGGATCACCTTGTTGACTTCGGCTGCCCGCTCGGCGGCGTACGCCAAGTTGGTTCGATAGGTCTGTTCCGCTGCGTCAGTCCGTCCGCTACGCCCAGCGACCACGCTGATCCGATCGCAACCAATGGCGTCCGCGTAGGCGATGGCCTCGTCGATGTAGTCCCGAGCCTCGGCTTCGCGTCCCGGCAGGGCGGCAACGCCAAGGTCACCGTCTCGATCGCCGATCCTGGTGTTCAACGACACCATCTGCAGGTCCGCTTCGGTGAGCGCCTCGAGAACGACATCCGGGGCGAATACATAGGGCATGTGGCATTCAACGGCGTCGAAGCCAGCCGTCGCAGCGGCCGCAATCGCATCCGGAAGCGGCCTGTCGGTCCAGAGGAATCCGAGGTTTGCGGAGAACGTGATCATGGTGCGGCCACTCCCTAGCTGTTCACGAAACGGATGTAGTTCGGAGCCGGAACCTCGAAGATCTCATCGGTCATCTCCAACTGACCGGTCTCGATGTCCCTGGCGAAGACTCTGGCATGCCCCGAGTCCTGGTTGGCCACGACCACCGCCCGCCCATCTGGGCTGATGGCAAAGTGTCGAGGAAACACACCGCCGGTGGGTGTAAGACCAACTCGCTGCAGACTCCCGTCTTCGGCCACTGCAAAGATGCATAGCGAGTCGTCGCCGCGGTTCGACACGTACAAGAAACGAGCGTCTGGTGAGAGCTTGATCTCCGATACGTAGCTGACCTTGTCACGGTCATCGACGGTCGACTCATACTGGAAGGGCACCAGCCGGGGCTTGACTGTGTCCGGGTCACTGCTGTCGAGCCTTGCGACGCAGACGGTGTTGAACAATTCGTTCGAGACATAGCAGAGGTCGAGCGTGGGGTGCATCGCCATGTGCCGAGGCCCTGAGCCGGGCTCAAACTCAATCCAGGTTTCCCGTGCCAAACGCTTTGCCTGGGAGTCCCAGCGGTACTGAAACACGGCATTTTCACCAAGGTCTGGGATGAAGACCCAATCGTGCCAGAAATGTGCGCAGTGGGCGTGAGGACCGACCTGTCGGTTTCCCCAGTGATCTTCTCGGTTCTCGACCTGTCGCCATTGATCCTCTGGCCGGAAGTACTGCTTGAAGCTCTGCGTCACTTCACCGAGGCGACCCGATGCCGGATCAACCTCCACGACATCGATGATGGCGTCCCAATAGTTGATGACGATGGCTCCGTCTCTCGAGGGGGCCAAGGCCAGGTAGCAGGTGGAACGACCGGAAGCGGTGAAGTTGTCGTTGGCGACCAGGGTGCCGTCCGGCTCGATGGAGTAGCGCACCACCTCCCCCTCGGCCTTGATCGTTTCCAGGATTGCGTAGAGCGTCTTGCCGTCAGGGTGAGGGATCAAAACGGCCGGGTTCAGCACCGGGGTGGTGTCGTTGAGGGTCAACGTTCCCGCCGCACTGAGGGTCATTGCATAGATGCCCTCCCCCGGCACCGGAGCGTGGGGTTGATGGGCCAATACGTCCATGTCGCTGTAGGTGCCTACGAGCAGCGAGTAATCCTTGTCCAACATCGATTCGCCTAGTCCTTTGCCAAGAGCGTCACTGTTTGAGGGGTGCCAGTTCATGGAGTCACCGTCAGACGAGTCACCGCCGAAGGCGACCGAACCCCACCCCGTTTCACCCAGACTATCAACTACTCTATATATTCAGACTTATTCGATGGCTAATCTCGGGAATCGGTGCCGAGACCGCTTGCGGAAAGGTGGGCGACAACCGCTTCCACCAGGTCCCCGGTCGTGCGCACCGCGCTCAACTCCAGGTCGGCGAGGGCGGCGAAGAGCGGCTCACGTCTGGCCATGAGTTCGGTCAGCTCTTCCCGACTCATCGGCCGCCGGTGGCCGCCCTGGGCTTGGCGCTCCAGCGCTTCGTCGACGCCGACCACCAGGCGGACCACGACGGCCCTTCGGTTTATGACCGACTGCACCAGTGAGTTCTCCACCGTGGAGGCGGCGGCGGTGATAACCGAGCGATCGTCACCGGCCAGCGCGCCCAACAGCACTGCGGCTTCAAGCTGATGGAGTGCCGCAATGCCATGGTCGGCCGCGAAGTCCCTGCCGGTCCCACCGGTCAGTCGCTCAATGTCACGGTCGGAGTCGATGTAGCGCCAGCCCATCCTGTCGGCGAGGGCCACGCCGGTCGTGGACTTACCAACCCCCATCACCCCCAGGATCACTACATGCGGTCGGGCGACGTCGACCCCGTGCTGCCCGTCGGCCGGAAGCGGCAGCTCAGACAACGGCGGTCATGCCTCCATCGACAAACAGCGTCTGCCCGTTGATAAAGCTGGCAGCGTTCGACAGGAGAAACACCGCGGCACCGCCCAGCTCGTGCACATCACCCCAACGACCGGCGGGCGTTCGATCCTGGACCCACGCGGAAAACTCCTCGTCGTTTACCAACGCCTCGGTCAGCTCTGTTGCGAAGTAACCGGGGGCGATGCTGTTGACCTGGATTCCCAGCGGGCCGAGATCGGCGCACATGCCCTTCGTGAGCAACACAATGCCGCCCTTGCTCGCGGTGTAGGGAACAATCGTCGGGCGGCCAAGCTGCGATTGCACCGAGCCGATGTTGACAATCCGCCCCGCTCCCCGCTCGGCCATACGACGCCCGACGGCCTGCGAAACGATGAACGGTGCGACCAGGTTCATCTCCATAATGTCTCGATAGTCACCAAGGTCGAAGTCCAGGAACGGCGCCCGGCGCTGAATGCCAGCGTTGTTGATCAGCCCTGCTATCGGTCCAACCTCGTGTTCGACTGCGGCAACCATCGCCTCGACAGCGTCGGGGTCGGTGACGTCGCCAACCTGCCCCGATGCCTGGTAGCCAGCGGACTGCAACTCCTCGACCGCGACGGCCACCTTCGCGGCGGTTCGTGCGTTGATGATCACGTGAGCCCCGGCGGCGCCGCAGGCTTCGGCCAGCGCCCTCCCGATGCCCTGAGACGATCCGGTGATCAGCACCACCTTGTCTTTGAGTGCCATATCTTCAAGCGAAAAGGTGTTGGTCACCGTGTACCTCCGGAGTTTGCGATCATAGCGATGGCGGTCTCGATCATCTGGTGGCGGCGTCGTCGAATGCCAACTGCACCTTCATCGAGGCACCAGAAGATGCATCGACGAAGGCTGCGGCCGCATCATCGATGTTGTATCGGTCCGAGATCAGCGGCCGCAGATCTAGCCCATCACCCAGGTAGCGAACCGCCTGCCGGAACTCGTCATGGTTGAAACGAAACGACCCGACGATGTCCACCTCGCCAGTCACCGCCAGATTGACCGGCAGCGCAACCGGACCGCTGTGCGGTAGACCGACCAGAACAAACCGGCCTCCCCGACGCACCCGGGCAAAGCCATCAGCAATGGCGGGCTCAGCGCCGGAGGCATCAAAAACAACGTCATACCCTGAGCCAAGATCTTCGGTGCCGACCAGCAGTGTGCGGTCAGCACCAAGTGCCGCCGCCGTGGCAAGACGGCCCGCGTCCAGATCGGCAGCGGCCACCTCGGCCGCGCCGAGCAGCTTGGCCATGGCAACCAGCATCGCTCCAATCGGTCCCGCTCCCACAACGAGGACCCGGGCGCCTGACACGCCGTTGGCTCGGCCCAGAGCGTGCACCGTGACCGCCAGCGGCTCGGCGAACACGGCCAGCTGCTCGTCGAGCTCGGCCGGGATCGGGACCAGGTTCTGGGCCTTCGCCACGATGACCGATGAAAACCCGCCGTCGGTGTGTGGCTGTGTCGATGCGCTGCCGAGGAACGACGGGTTCAGACAGATGTTCCAGCGACCCTCTCGACAACGATCACAGGTGAGACAGGGCGACGAGGGGTCAACCACAACCCTGTCACCGGCGGCGACGGTGGCCACGCCTCGGCCAACCTCTCGCACCCGACCGATCACCTCGTGACCGAGGATCATCGGTGCGGTTACCCGAAACACACCGACCGCTCCGTGCTTGAAGTAGCTGATGTCGGAGCCACAGATGCCACCGAGCTCGACCCCGACCTGCACTTCATTTTCCGACGGATGAACGATAGGGCGGGACTCCACCCTCACGTCCTGCGCACCATGGATCACAACGGCCCGCGCTTCTTCGTTCATCGGTTCCTCTCAGGCCTAGGCCGTGTAGCTTCCGGACCGAGCGGTGCCGCCGCTGCCAATCCAATCGGTGTGATACCACTCGCCTCGGGGGCGGTCCGTCCGCTCGTAAGTGTGGGCGCCGAAGCAATCACGCTGCGCCTGGATGAGCGCGGCTGACCCGCGGGCGGCTCTGATGCCGTCATAGAAGCTGAGTGCCGAGGCCATTGCCGGCACAGCCACTCCTGCGGAAGCGGCGGCAACGACGGTGCGCCGAAG
>CAZSTV010000157.1:0-2082 GCA_964609665.1 uncultured Acidimicrobiaceae bacterium | reverse complement strand
CCCGCCTGCGGCAGCGGCCAACGCTTCGGAAAAGAACGGATCGAGCAGCAGGTTCCGTTGGGCCGGGTCTCGGTCGAGGGCCACCACGATGTCATCGAGAAAGGCGGCCCGGATGATGCACCCACCTCGCCAAATCTTCACGATCGAGGAGAGGTCCAGGTCCCAGCCGTACTGGTCTGATGCTTCGGCCAGCACCATGAAACCCTGGGCATAGGAGATCAACTTGGCGCCATACACGGCGTCCTCGACGTCGGCTTCGATGAGGCCGGTTCGCAGTGGATCGTCGGGACCGGCCAGGACTTCGGAGGCGGCCGCTCGCACGTCCACCATGGCCGAGAGCATCCGCGCTCCCACTGCCTCGGCTACGAGGAGCATCGGCTGGCCCAACTCCATGGCAGACACCACGGTCCACCGCCCTGTGCCCTTTTGGCCAGCGGCATCCAAGATCGAGTCGATCAGCGGCGAACCATCGCCATCGGTAACGGCCAAGATTTCGGCCGTGATCTCCACCAGATAGGAGGCCAACCGACCCTGGTTCCAGATGGCGAACGTCTCCGCCATTTCCGCTGAGGTCCGACCTAACCCCGCGAGGAGCGAGACCGCTTCGGCCAGGACCTGCATGTCGCCGTACTCGATCCCGTTGTGGATCATCTTCACGTAGTGGCCCGAGCCACCGGGACCGATCCAGCTACAGCAGGGGTCCTGACCTGTCGCTCCCGCCTTGGCCGAGATGTCCTGCAGCATGTCGGCGACGAGGGGCCATGCTTCGGCCGATCCGCCCGGCATTATCGCCGGCCCATGCCTGGCGCCCTCTTCCCCGCCGGAGACGCCGGCGCCAACGTACAGAATCCCCTGTGCGTGAAGACGATCGTGGCGCGTCGCAGTATCGACGTGGAGCGAGTTCCCTCCGTCGATCACCACGTCACCGCGGTCCAGGTGTGGCAGCAGCTCTTCGATCACCGCATCAACGGCTGCCCCGGCCTGGACCAGCAGGATGATGCGTCGAGGTTTTGCCAACGAAGCGACGAACGAGTCAATCGTCTCGGCCGGTCGAACATCCTGAGACGGATCGACCTCGGCGGCAAACGCGGTCGTCGTGGCCGTTGTGCGGTTGTAAACCGCCACCGAGTAGCCGCTGTCCGCAAGGTTGAGGACCAGGTTTTGTCCCATGACCGCCAGCCCGATCAGGCCGACGTCCGCCGATCCGCCGTTAGACGTTGGCACTGTTGTCGGCGCCTGCCGCGGCGTCGGTGTTCACACTGCTTCCGGCACTTGCGCTGTCTTCGGCATCGGTACGCGCTCCGGTGATGTAGGCAACGCAGTCTTCGCTGGTGAAGTCACCTGTGAGGTGGCCGACTCTGCGGCCCTGCCGGAGCACGACCGCCTTCTCACAAAGTTCGGCAACCTCCCGCATGTTGTGGCTGATCAGCAGGATGGCTGCGCCCTGTTCATAGGCCAGGCGCTTTACCAGATTGAGCACCTGCCCGGTTTCACGAACACCGAGCGCAGCGGTTGGCTCGTCCAGAAGGACTAGCTTGCTCTGCCAGAACGATGAGCGAGCGATAGCAACTGCCTGACGTTGCCCACCGGACATGGAGCGCACCTTGCGTCGGACACCGCCGGGCAGATTTATGCCAAGCGACTTCATCGACTCTTCGGCCTGGGCCGCCATCTTGCGGTTTTGGGAGATTCGTAGTGGGCCAAACCTCGACAGCTCTCGCCCGAGGTAGAAGTTCTCGACAACGTCGAACTCTTCGACCAGTGCGAGGTTCTGGTAGACGGTCTCGATCCCTGCCGATCGTGCGTCGAGCGGTGACGCCATCGAAAGAGCCTCACCTTCGAGCCGCAGCTGACCGGACGTCTGTGGAAACACGCCGGACAAGATCTTCACCATCGTGGATTTCCCGGCGCCGTTGTCACCGATCAGCGCCGTCACCGACCCGGCGTCAATGCTGAACGACACGTCCTTCAGCGCCTCCACCGCTCCGAAACACTTGGTGATGTTGTCGATTTCAAGTACTGGAGTTCCCATGGCTAGACCTTTCCTGCGGCGGCGGCACGCCTGGACGCAACCACGTAGGC
>CAZSTV010000156.1:0-14057 GCA_964609665.1 uncultured Acidimicrobiaceae bacterium | reverse complement strand
AACAGGGGTGCCATACGTCGGATCGGTCGGGGCGTGCGACATGGTCAACTTCGGCGCCAAGGACACCGTGCCCCCGCAGTTCGCGAACCGCACGCTTCACGTGCACAACTCCGAAGTCACGTTGATGCGGACAACACCCGCGGAGAACCAAGCCATCGGCGAGTTCATAGCGGCCAAGCTCAACGCCTGCAGCGGACCGGTCCGGTTCTTGCTTCCCGCCGGCGGCGTGTCACTGATCGATGCACCAGGGCAGCCCTTCCACGACCCGGAGGCTGACGCCGCGCTGTTCGACGCCATCGAATCGAACCTTATTCAGACCGATGGGCGCAGACTGATCACCGTCGATGCCAACATCAACGACGACGCATTTGCCGATGCCGCGCTGGCGGCGTTCAACGAGATCACCGCCTAGCGCCCGACCGAGGAGAACATACCGATGGCTGCACCAACACGAACAGAGGTCCTGACCAAGTTCCGTTCAATGATCGAGCGCAACGAACCGATCGTCGGCGGCGGTGCCGGAACCGGCCTGTCCGCCAAGTGGGAAGAGGCCGGAGGGATCGACCTCATCGTGATCTACAACTCCGGCCGCTACCGCATGGCCGGCCGGGGCTCGCTGGCCGGGTTGATGGCCTACGGCAACGCAAACGAAATCGTTGTCGACATGGCGAAGGAAGTGCTGCCGGTCGTGAAACACACGCCGGTACTCGCCGGTGTGAACGGCACCGACCCGTTCATGTCGCTGGATGTCTTCCTGCCGGAGCTCGAACGGCTGGGATTTGCCGGGGTGCAGAACTTCCCAACCGTCGGCCTGATCGACGGTGTCTTTCGCCAGAACCTGGAAGAGACGGGCATGGGCTATGACCTCGAGGTGGAGATGATTGCGGCGGCAAGCGAGCGCGAGATGCTGACAACGCCTTACGTCTTCTCCGAACAAGACGCCATTGCCATGACCGAGGCCGGCGCGGACATCATCGTCTGCCACATGGGCCTCACCACCGGCGGGAGCATCGGTGCCGAGACCGCGCTCACCCTGGACGACTGCGTGACCAAGATCGAACAGTGGTCGGCGGCCGCCCGCTCGGTCCGCGACGACGTCATTGTGTTGTGCCACGGCGGACCGATCGCCATGCCCGATGACGCCCAGTACGTGCTGCAGCGGTCGACCGGGATCAACGGCTTCTACGGGGCATCGAGCATGGAGCGTCTGCCGGCTGAACAGGCGTTGAAAGCACAGACCGAGGCGTTTAAGGCGGTCACGTTCTAGCCGGACCATCCGGCACAACCAAGGGGGAAATATGTGTTTTGTCTGCGTTAATGATGTGGAGTGGGAACAACTCGACTGGGGGAATCTCGGTTGGGTTGTCAGGCCAGCCAACGTGCCAGAGGCGTCGAAGCTATGTGTGCTCGATGTGCTTGTTCAGCCGGGTCAGGGGCACGACTTTCATCGCCACCCCAACCAGGAGGAGGTCATCTTGGTTCGCAGCGGCACCGTCGAGCAGTGGATCGGTGAAGAACGACGAGAGCTGACCGCGGGCGACGTCGCCTTCGTTCCCTTCGGCGAAGTCCACGCCACCTTCGTGGCGCCCGATGCAAGCGAGGGAGCCAACCTCTTCGTCGCCCTGGGGCCGAGCCACGGGGTCGATGGGTATGAGGCCGTCGACATGACCGCCGAGGAGCCGTGGGCGTCGCTGCGCTCGTAGGGACCGAGTGGCAATCACCGGCAATCATCGGCGATCGCCGGCAATCACCAACCACACCAACCGCTGGGGAGCCAGCAAGGAGATGACACCATGCACCTGTCAATGCACAACTGGATGCGGTCCGAGCCGCTCGAAACGACGCTTGCTCGGCTGAAGCGCTGCGGCTACGGCAGCATTGAGATCAAGGGCGAACCGGACCAGTACGACACCGGCGACGTTCGAGCGCTGCTCGACAAGTACGAGCTGTCCTGCTGGGGGGCGGTGACCCTGACCCTCGGCGACCGGAACCTGTGCGCCAAGGACGAGGCGCAGCGAGCCGCCACCATCGACTACATGAAGAGCTGCATCACCATGGTCAAGGAACTCGATGGTCACGAGATCACCATCGTTCCCGCCACGGTTGGCAAGGTCGTCCCCGACGGTACACCGGACGAGGAGTGGACCTGGGCCGTGGATGCGCTCACCGACATCCACGCTCATGCCAGCGCTGCCGGGGTGCAGATGGCCATCGAGCCGCTGAATCGCTTCGAGACGTACTTCATCAACCGCGGCGAACAGGCCCTGGCCTTGGCGGACGCCGTCTCTCCCGAAGTTGGCATCTGCCTCGACGCCTTTCACATGAACATCGAGGAGGTGGACATGTACGAACCGATCCGCAACGCCGGCGACCGCCTGGTGGACTTCCACGTTGCAGACAACAACCGGATGGCGGCGGGAATGGGCGCCCTCGATTGGCCGAAGCTGGTTTCGACGTTGCAAGAGATCGGCTACGACGGTGCGCTGACCATGGAGTTCGTGGCCCCGATCGACCGCACGCCCGCCAACCAGTTCCCGAACGCGGTGGAGACCAACCCGGTAGACATCTCGCCGGAAGAGATGCAGTTCATCATCGACCACGGCAGCAGCCTTCTTTCCGAAGAGTTCTACGACATGCTGGTCGAGAAGTGCGCGACCACTCTGCTACCACTGATCTGATGAACCACATTCAGCATGTCAACCTGATCGTCGACGATCTGGATGCCGCCGTGGCGTTCTACGAGACGATCCTCGGCTTCCAAAAGTGCGAGACGCCGGAGTTCGACTTCCCGGCCCAGTTCGTCGCCATCGGCGACGAGCACGAGATCCACATCAACGAGCTTCAAGACGTGAAACCAGCGCTGGCTCACTTCTGTGTGCGCCTCGATGATTTCTCCGGCGTATTCCACCGGGCGCGCGAGGCCGGGGTGCTCGACATCGAGGCCTTTGGTGCGGTGCGTCGACTTCCGACCGGGGTGGTGCAGGCGTTCGTGCGGGACCCGGCAGGCAACCTGGTGGAGATCTCCTGCGATGCCGAACAGGAGGTTGACCCGACCATCCTTCAGTGACGCTGCCCTTGCTCAACTAGCCTGGCCGGTATGGCAACGTCCGGTTCCACTCCCCCAGCGCCACACCTGGAGGCCATCGATCGGGTCATCTATCTCCTCGACCGTGACCTCGCGCCGGTGCAGAAGGTCCGGGCGTTCGCCAAAGGTCGGGGCATCCTTGAACGACTCGACCCTGAAGAGGTGGAACAACGGTCGCGTCAGGGCACGCTCACCAACCTTGAGGGCATCGGCCAGTCCATAGATGCGGTGGTGCAGGGGGCGTTCGGGTTCGGTCCGACCACCTACGTCGATGCCCTGGAGGCGTCGACCGAGGTCGAGATCGGCGAAGGCGCCGAACTGCGGCAGGCGCTGAAGGGCGACTGCCATTCCCATTCCACCTGGTCTGATGGTGGTGGCGAGCTTCGGGCGATGGCCGAAGCGGCCCGAGCGCTCGGACATGAGTACCTGGTCGCCACCGACCACTCGGCGCGACTCACCATCGCCAAGGGTCTGTCACCCGAGCGGTTGGCGGAGCAGCTGATCGAGATCGACGCCCTCAACGCCGAGCTTGCGCCGTTCCGCATCCTGACCGGGATGGAGGTCGACATTCTCGAAGACGGGAGTCTGGACCTGCCCGATGAATTCCTGGAACGACTCGACGTTGTGGTGGCCTCGGTCCACCACAAGATCCACCAGGCCGAGAAACAGATGACGCTGCGACTGGTGAAGGCGGTGGCCAACCCCCACGTCGACATCCTGGGTCACTGCACCAATCGCAAGGTGCTCTCCAAGCCGAGGAAGCCATCGAAGTTCGACGCCGACTATGTCTTTGCGGCGTGCGCAAAATTCAACACCGCGGTGGAGATCAACTGTCGGCCGGAGCGTCAAGATCCTCCGGATGAGTTGCTGGAGCTTGCCGTGCAGTGGGACTGTCATCTGAGCATCGACTCCGATGCCCATGCGCCCGGTCAGCTGGAATGGGTCAACTACGGATGTGACCGCGCCGCGGCCCTCGGCATCGACGGGGACCAGATCATCAACACCCGCTCGGCGGACGACCTGATCGCGCTCTGCAACGGCTGAGAACAGGCCCAAGATAACGACTGGGCCTTCTCCCCCTGGATTGGCCCGTCGTCCCGGTAGGCTGTTCACATGTCGAAGCGCAGGAAGAAGAAGAGGCTCTTGGCCCGCCGCAAGAAGGCCAATCACGGACGCAAGCCAACGGTGGGTCGCAACTAGCAACCCCCGCATCGCTGCGGTCGTTCACGAACCCAAGAGGTTCTGCACCGCAGCAGCAAGGTGTTCCAGCCGAAGCTCGGCCCTGTGCCGAGCTTCTTTGGCGTATCCGGACGGGCTAGCAGCTGCACTGGTGCCGGCATTTGTACCGCCCACACCTTCCACAGTTACCTCCTCTATTACTTCGAGGTAGGCCTTGATCTTTGGCTCGGTGCCGCTGGGCCGTACGATCAGGCGACTCTGATCCTCCAGGAGGATCACAACGCCCGATGTCGGCGGCAACCGCTCCCCTTTCGAGAGGTCCTCTCGGGACGCGACGGCGATCCCACCGATATCGACGGGGTCCAGGCTGACCGCCCGGGCCTTGGCCGCTGCCTGCTCGTCATCGGTCATCCCGGCGATGCTGACGGTGACCTGAGATGTTGCGAAGAGGCCGTTGCGCTCGATGATCTGGTCGAGCCGTTCCCACACCGTCGTGTCAGATGCCTTGCACCCGGCCGCCAGCTCCGCCATGACAAGCGCCGCGCTGACGCCGTCTTTATCCCGGACGCGATCGCCAATGCAGTAGCCGAGCGCTTCCTCATACCCGAACAGGTAGTGGTCATCTGGCCGCTCGACGATGGGGCGCGCCACCCACTTGAAGCCGGTGAGGGTTCTGACGCTGTCGACGCCGTGGCGTCGCGCCATTCGGTCGATGAATCGAGACGAGACGATTGACGATGCCACCACCGCTCTCGCCTGCTTCTCCGGACCCGGTTGGG
Organism: uncultured Acidimicrobiaceae bacterium; assembly: GCA_964609665.1. GTDB lineage: Bacteria > Actinomycetota > Acidimicrobiia > Acidimicrobiales > SZUA-35 > JAHELU01. The sequence continues at coordinate 9,014 of CAZSTV010000156.1, read as the reverse complement.
CCCAATGAGACAGCACATGGTCGATCAACAGCGCACCCACCTCGTCACCGCTGAGGCGGCGCCACGCGCCGGTGTCATCTTTGACCCCAACCGCGAGACGGTCGGCGTCGGGGTCGTTGGCGACAATGATGTCCGGTCCGCTCGACGGGTCCTGCGCCTCGAGCGCGGCTGCGGTGGCGAACGACAGGTCGAACGCCCCCGCTTCTTCGGGGTTAGGGAAGGGCGCGGTGGGAAAGTCCGGGTCGGGATGGAACTGTTCGGCCACGACCGCTGGAGTTGGGAAGCCCGCCGCCTCGAAACAGGCGAGTAGGTGCTCGCCACCAACGCCGTGCATTGCGGTGTAGAGCACGTTGACGTTTCGGTGGTCGGTTGCAAGCGCGGCGATCGCCGCCTCTCGGTGGCGCTGCAGCGCCTCCTCGGCAATGTCAGGAACCTGTTCTGCCGCCGAGTCTTCCCACCGGTTCGGGTCCGGCGCCATTTCTTCTGCGACCTGGTCTATCGCCGCGGCGATTTCGCCATCGGCGGGGCTGACCAGCTGAATGCCGTCGCCGAGGTAGAGCTTGTAGCCGTTGTCGGCCGCCGGGTTGTGGCTTGCGGTGATCATGACCCCGGCGTCGGCGGCCCGGTCCAACACCGCCAAGGCCAGCACCGGAGTGGGGGCGGGGCGGTCGATCAGCTCGGCGCGGCCACCCTTGGCCACCACCACCTCGGCCACGTCGTTTGCGAACCGGTGGGAATGATGGCGGGCGTCGTAGCCGATGACCACCTTCGCCCCCGACGGCAGCCAGTTCATCAAACCTTCCGTCGTCTGACGTACCACCAGACGGTTCATCCGTCGGGGGCCGGGAGCCATCGCGGCCCGCAGTCCAGCGGTACCAAAGGCGATGCGCCCGTCGAAGAGCGACGTCAGAGCGTCGGGGTCGTTTGCCAGCTGGTCACGGAGCTGCGGCCCGTGCTCCAGGTCAAGTGCGATCCACCGCTCGATGGCGGCGGCGCGTTCGTTCTTTTCGTCGTTAATCCGCTCTGCGTCGGTCATGCGTTTTCGTCGCCGAGTTCCGCGCCCAGTGCACCAACCCGCAACTCCCCCGCCGGAGTCTGTCCGCCCCGCTCAAGGAAGTTCTGCATTCGTTGCTGGGATGAGGGGTAGCGCAACGTCTCCTGGAACAGGACCGCTTCGGTCAGCAAGCCCTCGGTCGGGTCGGGCCCGGCGGCCAGGACCGATGCCTTGGCCCGGCTGACCGCCTCGGGTGGAAACCCGGCAATGCGGGCGGCCAGCGCGTTGACGAACGGCGACAGTTCCTCTGGCGGCAACGCCCGGTTGAGCCACCCCCACGCGTCGAGGGTCTGTGCGTCGATGTCGTCGCCGCCGAGCACGATTTCCATGGCCCGGCCCCGACCGAGCAGCCGCGGCAGTCGTTGGGTGCCTGAACCGCCTGGCAGGATGCCGAGCGGCACCTCCATTTGGCACAGCGTGGTGCGACCGGTCGCCCCGAAGCGCATGTCGGCCGATGCCGACAACTCCGCTCCGCCTCCCCCAACCCGGCCGGCGATCTCAAAGATGGTGGGGATGGCCATCGTGCGATAGCGCTCGCACATCTTGTGGAACCCCTTGAGCTCGGTGCCCCGCTCCGGTTCGGTGTCGGTCGGAGCGAGCAAGATCTGCGCAACGTCGTAGTGGGCGATGAAGAAGTCATCGTTTGCACTCCGCATCACCAGTACGCGGGCGTCGGTCTGTTGTTCAAGGTGGTCCGGCAGTGCCCGAAGATCGGCGAAGAGCTCCACCGTGAACAAGTTGATTGGTGGGTTGTCGATCACGGCGACGGCGACGCCGTTGGTGACCGTGACCGAAATGGCGGAGAACTCATGTGACCCGTCATCCGTTGGCGAGCCGGTTCCTGTGGAGGCTGACACGTTACGATCTCCTGAGCTGGTGGTTGCGTTGCGGACGGTGGTTGCATTGCGGACGACTGCCTGGAGCTGCCCGGAAATACCCCGGTCAGCTACTGGTCACGTAATGTCCTACCATCAGTCCAACCTGCAGCGAAACTACATCCACCCGTCCGGGCCGGATTCGGGTTCCCTGCCGAGCATCAAAGCGAGCTAAAACCGTGATGAACAACCTGTCATGATCGCCTTTCGATATGCCTGAGCTCCGGACTCTGCTGATCGGTGATGACCCCGGCCCGTGGGCCGCAGCCGGTTTCGCCGTCGACGGCGACCGAACAACGATCGGATCGATCACCATTCGTTTCGTCACCACTCCCGGAGGGTCACCGCAACGTGGTGTTATCGGTTGGGAGCTGACCGACATTGACGACGGTTCCATCGACGGCATCATGTCGATCGGGACCGATGCAGCGCCCGCCGAGCCGGTCACCCACCCCAACCGGGTCACACGTATGGACCACGTAGTGGTCATGACCCCCGACCTTGAGCGGACCACCGCCTCCCTGCGAGGCTTCGGGTTCTCGCCTCGGCGAACCAGGGACGTTCCCGGCTCCGAGCCTGCCCGAAGGCAAACGTTCTTTTGGGCCGGTGAGACCATCCTGGAGGTGGTCGGGCCTGTCGAGTCGACCGGATCGGCCCCCGCGTCGATCTGGGGCCTGGCCCTGACCACCGATGACATGGACGCCGCCACCAACGCAATCGGCGGCGCGCTGACGGCACCAAAGCCCGCGGTGCAGCCGGGGCGACACATCGCCACCGTCAAGACCAAGGATCTGGACATCAGCACCGCTATTGCGCTGATGACCGCTCACGTCGCCGATGACGCACCGCCGCCACACGACCGGGTGGAGGGCTAGACATGCTGGACCATGTCTTCACCGACGCAATCGGCGCGCTGAGAGACGCGCTGGAATCGGCGCTGCTGGAGCGCCAGGCGCTCGAGGAACGGTTTCAGACCGATGTGCTGCTTGGCGACGTCAGCTGGGAGACCAGCTACGGGCTGCCAGGCGAAGGGCTCCCACCTCGGGTGCAGGCCGACCTGACCCTGGAATGGCCGACCTGGGCCCAGACCGCATACCGAACGTGGTTCCTCGACGAGGAGTTCACCGACGGGCCGGTCATCGAAATCGAAGTGGTTTTTCGAGTCCAGCGGCTCTCCGAGGTGCCGGAGCCTGCGGTCATCATGAAGGGACTGCCGGCGTCGTCGCCCCAAATCGGTGACGAAGAGCTCACCGGCCTTGGACCGACCGTCGAAACGGTCTACGACAGCGAACTGCGAATTGTCGGCCATGCCGTTGAAATCACCTACTCCGGGGCCTACGAGCTTGACGAAAAGACCCTTGAGGACGGTTCCGCCCTCGACGAGCATTTCGGCTCTATAGGCGGCTGGATCACCTCAACACTGGTTCGCCTCGGTGACCTCCCCCTGCAATTCGAACCGGCCCAGGACGGCTAAGCAGGCGCCGGTCCGCCAGCAGCGGTACCCTGGTGGGCGGTGAAAGCGGTAGAACGGTCATTCGAGCTACCTGGAGCAGAACCAATGTTGGTGCTGCTCGGCTCAGCCGACCCCGGAGTGATCAACCACCTGGACGAGGCGTTGATCGCCGAAGCCGAGACGGTCGACATTCGCTCCGGCGTTGTTTGGCTGGAAGTGTCGGATTGCCGCAACTTCCTTCACCAACTGGTCGAACACCTCGCCGACAACATCACCGCCTCGGCCAACGGCAATGGCAGCGGTCCGGCCGAGATCAAGGTGGCGGTGGCCGAGGTTGATTCCTCGCCCCAGGAGCTGGTGCAGAAGGCGTTGATGGCGGCCACGCTCACCCATGTCGCCGACCTGCTCGAACAGGAAGAGCTGGCCAGCGCCGATCTTGACTACGAGGTCCGCTACCAGCCGATCGTTCGGCTCAACAACCGTTCGGTCGTGGGCTACGAGGCGCTTATCCGGGCCAGGATGTCCGGTGAGATCCTCACCGCAAACGATCTGATCGCCCGGGCTACCAAGGGCGGTTGGCTGGCAGAGCTCGACCAGATGGGCCGCCAGCTGGCGGTTCGGGGAGTTGGGCCATGGCTTGGCGCAGGCCTGTTGTTCCTCAACATGATGGCGCCGGACGGCACGTTTGATCTTTCCGCCGCCAGGAGGACGATCCGCAACGCCGAGGACATCGGCCTCGAAGCCGATCAGCTGGTGTTTGAGACCGCTGAGCGCAATCGCTACACCAACATCGACCTTGCGGCGGCGCAGCTGACGAAACTGCGCAGCGCCGGGGTCCGGATTGCCATTGACGATGTTGGCGACGGCTACTCAAGCCTGCGGGTCGCCACCAGCTTCAAACCGGACGTGCTCAAACTGGCCGGTGACCTGATCAGCGCGCTGCCAAGCAGCGAGGCCACGGCCATCATTCGGGCCGTCGTCGACCTTGCCCATCGCACCGGGGCCTGGGTCGTTGCGGAAGGGGTCGAGACCGAGGCGCAGGCCAAGGCGCTGCGAACCCTTGAGGTCGACTGGGGCCAGGGCGTGCTGTTCGGCCCGCCAGAAGTCCGCCCCGCGGGCTAGCCAGATCAGTCCTGCAGGAAACCAGTCCTGCAGGAATCAAGCCCTGCAGCGAGTCAGCTCGGCAGCACGTCTGCTCTGCAGAAACTCAGCTCTGCAGCGAGTCAGCTCTGCAGAAATTCCGAGAGGGCCCGCTCAGGCCGGGGTCCGAGGTGGGAAATAACCTCGGCAGCGGCAAGCGAACCGAGTCTGCCAACCTCGGGCAGGGGCAGTCCGCGGCTGAGACCGTACAGGACGCCGGCGGCGTACTGGTCGCCAGCGCCAGTGGTGTCGACCACTGGCCCGACGAGTTCGGCTTCCACCTTGATGATCTCGCCGTTGGCGACCAGTAGCGAGCCTTCGTCGCTCAGGGTCACACAGGCCAACTCGACCTGGTCTGCCACCTTGGAGATGGCGGCATCGAGATCGCATTCGAACAGTGTGGTCAGCTCCGCTTTGTTGGCGAAGAGGACTTGCACCGGTCCGGCGACCAGTTCCAGGAACTCCTGGTGGTGGCGCTCGATGCAGAAGGTGTCGGACAGAGTCAACGCCACCGTGCTTCCTGCGCCGATGGCGAGGTCCATCGCTTTGCGGATGGCCTGCTTGGCGGAATCGACGTCCCAGAGGTAGCCCTCGCAGAACAACAGTGGGGCCCGCTCGACAACCTCAGGCTGCACGTCTTCTGGTTCCAGCAGCGCCGAGACGCCGAGGAAGGTGCTCATTGTGCGCTGGGCGTCTGGGGTGACCATCACCATGCACATCGCGGTCGGTGGGCCCGTGGTCGCAGGGGGCTGGTCAAACGAAACGCCGATGGCTCGCATGTCCTCGGCAAAGACCTTGCCAAGATCATCGTTGCTCACCTTGCCTATGTAAGCGGCGGTGCCGCCGAAGGACGCAATGCCCGCCATGGTGTTGGCAGCAGAACCGCCGGACGCCTTGACCGAGTCATCGATCATGGTCAGCAGCTCCTGAGCGCGGTCGCCGTCGATCAGCGACATCGAGCCCTTCTCGAGGCCCTGCCCTGCGACAAAGTCGTCGGAGGTGGTGGCCAACACATCCACCATTGCGTTTCCGACACCTACTACATCAACCTGCTGCATTACGGGTCCTCTCCGTCGGACCAAACGTTATCGGCTCCGAGGTCGAGCCACCGCGACGCCGTGGACTTCCGCCCTATCGATCCGACGTTGCTGGCGGTTCGGTCGACCGGCGTTTCAGCCGATCCGCGGACCGCAATCCGGGCTCATCCGACTACCTCCAAGTCGACCGATAGACCGCGACGCCGACCACCTCTTCCGCGACCATCCGCAACGCGACGAAACCCCTGTGGCTAATATTGCGTTTAGGTTGCGAACCAGCCCAGTGTCCGTTACAAACAAAGAGCGATTTGGGCGGACAGGTCGTCAAGGGAGACTCCTCAGCAATGTCACCAGCTTCTGGAATAGCCGCACTGGGTGTGGCCTTTACAGCAGGATTGACGCTTACCCTTGTCGTTGTCGACTCCTCTGGGAGCGGCGGCGGAGAGCCCCAGCGAGTCGAAACAGCGGCCGCCCCGTCCGCCACAGAAACGTCATCTACGATCCAGATCGACCCATCGTTCAACCTGAATGATGATCCAGCCCTTGTAGTTGTGGCTGATGTTGGTGATGCGTCGCTGGACCGCACGATCACCCGTGACGGAGGCGACACGATCGGCGCCGCCCCGCAGAGCCCCGAAGCATCGATTTCGGAGAGCGCACTGCCGGGCACCAGCCAGCTCGGCGATGCAGCGTCGTCAACGGCCGGTCCGACCGCAGCAGCGGTCCCCTCGCCAAGTTCAAGCACTCCGGCGGCAACCAGCGCTGACAGCAGCGCTCCCGCCACGAACAAGCCGGATGCCAGCGCTCCGGCCGCCACGAGCCCCACAGCGACACCGAGCTCGTCCGACGCACCTCGCAGCACACAAGCCCCCAGCACGTCTGAGGCGCCCGCTGCGCCCCGCACAACGGCTGCACCGGCCACAACTGCTGCGCCCACTACCGCTGCGCCCACCACGGTCGCTCCCGCAGCCGCCCCCCAGCCGTCTGGTCAGAGCAGCGGCGAGTTCGAGTCGATGCGCAACCGCAATCCGCTGTTCACCCAGTACGAGAACGTGCCGTCCAACCAGCTGTCGCTCGATGCGCTGACCGAGCCAGCATCCGCGCCCGACAATGGCTCAAACGGTGACGGAAACTTCCGGATGGCCTGCCAGTACTCCCACTTCTCCTACGACGACCCAATCGTCTTCCCCGGTCAGCCCGGCAAGTCTCACTTCCACATGTTCTTCGGGAACACCAGCGTGGATGCCTACACCAACACCAACAGCCTGGTGAACTCGGGTGGCAGCAGTTGTAACGGCTTCGAGCTCAACCGCTCCGGGTACTGGACGCCGGCACTGATGGACGGCAAGGGCGGCGTTGTCGTGCCGGACCAGATCATCCTGTACTACAAGACAAAGGACCCGAGCACCGTTACCGGCATGCCCCAGGGCCTCAAGATGATTGCCGGCAACCCCAACAAAGAGTCGTTCACCGCTGACTACAAGCTTGGCTGGTCCTGCGGCGCCAGCGGCACCTCTTACAACCGGTCAAATCGCATCCCCAACAACTGTGGCAGCGACCCGGTCAACGCCTACATCCAGTTCCCGTTCTGCTGGGACGGCAAGAACCTCGATTCGAGCGACCACATCTCGCACATGGCGTACGTGAACGACAATCAGTCGTGCCCGTCCAGCCACCCGGTCCGGCTCCCCCAGATTTCCATCCTGCTGTACTTCCCCGCAGGCAACACCAACGGCTGGTACCTCTCCTCGGACCGCACCGGTGGCTTCAACACCGGGCCCGGGGCCACGCTCCACGCCGACTGGTTCGGCGGCTGGAACGATGAGGCTCTCGATCTGTGGATCAACGGCTGCATGAAGCGAGCCCGCAACTGCAGCTACGGCCAGACTGGCACCTCACGGATGTTCGCCCGGCTCAACCCGCACCAGAACTACCCGGGCGACAACTTCCTCCAGATGCCGTAGTAGTCCGCTGGGCACCGCTGGCGAGCCCCGGCCGTCTACTTCAAGGTGTGTGTGCTGGCCGGTGGCGACGGACAGTCGCTGAAGCGATGCGGTCCCGGTCAACCCCCCGTTCATCTGTGTACCTCTCGTAGCGGTGGCACGGCATGTCCATTGGCACAGTCGTTGCTCTTGGCACGCACCACCTCCGCGGCCTCGTATCCCAAAGTGAGCCCCCTGTTCGGTCCAGCCGTGTTGTTCATAGGGCCTTCTGGCCCGAGAGCAGTGCCGATGCCGATGCCGATGCTCCCGGAAACTGGCTGCATGTGTCCATCCGCAAGCAGGTCTGTCTGGGTGAACAGACCGAGCCAAACACGCACGCGCAACGGCGGTACCCAACCGCATCGAACTGTCAGTCACCTAGCTGCTCGAATTGGCTGGATACCGCCTGCATACCCCGCGCGCCCTATGTAGTTGTTGTTCCCCGGCTAGCTGCAGCCGCTGGTGTTGCCACACCCTGGACAGGCGTGGCAACTACCAGCTCTCTGCATGGTGATGCCGCACTGCATGCAAATCGGGGCGTCCGGGTCAGCGACGGGCTCGTTGCTGACTGAATCCATTGCGGCGATGAGATCATCGGCCGACTCCACCGACGGCGGATCCATCGGCAGCTCCCCCGGTGACGACGAGATAACCTCATCGACGCCGGGCAGGGTCTGCTGGGTCCGTTCTCCGGTGGTGAAGATACCGAGCGATGCACGCTCTTCATAGCTGAGGTAGGCCACCGCCAGCTTGCGGAAGAGGTAGTCCATGATCGATGTGGCGATACGAATATCGGGATCATCGGTCATGCCCGCAGGCTCGAAGCGCATACCGGTAAAGGTCTCGACGTAGGTCCTCAGGGGCACGCCGTACTGCAGGCCGTGGCTGAGGGAGATGGCAAGAGCATCCATGATGCCGGCCAGGGTGGAACCCTGCTTCGACACCCGGAGGAAGACCTCACCCGGTCGCCCATCGTCGTACTCGCCGATGGTGACAAAGCCCTTGCAGTCTGCAACCCGGAACTCAAAGGTCCTGGACCGACGGTCACGGGAGAGCCGCTCACGAATGGGCTTGTAGATGATCTTGGGCTCCGGCTCAGCAACGACGACGGCCGATGCTGCTGAGTTGTTTGCCTCGTCGACATCGTCGGCGTCGTCATCCTTCTTTGCCATCGACAGTGGCTGGGCAACCTTGCAGTTGTCCCGGTAGATGGCGACAGCCTTGACGCCCATCTTCCACGCATCGATGTGGAGCTGCTCGACGTCTTCGACGCTCACCTCTTCCGGCATGTTCACCGTCTTGGAGATGGCGCCCGAGATGAACGGCTGCACCGCAGCCATCATCTTGACGTGGCCGAGGTAGTGGATGGGGTTGTCACCCATCGAACAGGCAAAGACCGCTACGTGCTGATCCTGAAGGCCGGGAGCCCCGAGGATGGTCTTGTTCTCGTCGATGTAGGCGGTGATGGCCTCA